>NZ_JALJRC010000050.1:0-22491 GCF_024519925.1 Cytobacillus sp. Bac17
TGTCGATGCAGGCGATGCTTACTTTCGCTGCCATGAATTTGAAGAAAATGGCCAACTGGACTTGGCAAGGTCCAGAAATGGCCTAAATGATAACCTCGGAGAGGTCTGCAATTCTCTGTAATTACTTGAAGTCCTACAAAAAATGAAAAAAAGAGTTCGGAATGAGACTATTCCGAACTCTTTTTGTCTACAAACTGACTGCCCCTCCGAAAGGGGCAGTTTCATTATGGCTGGAGGATATCCATTAATTCTGTATTTTCAAAGTCTGCAGCGTAATCATAAGCTGTGTAGCCATCCGCATCTTTCACAGCGGGATCTGCACCATACTCCAGGAGAAGCATGGCCATTTCAGTATCCTCATTAAATACTGCACTCATTAAAGGAGTGGTTTGATAGTTATCTGCCGTATTAGGCTCTGCGCCATTTTCCAGCAGAAGGGCAGCGCTGTCATACTGGCCATAAGAAACAGCCCAGTGTAAGGCAGTAGTGCCATCTGCATCCATTTCCTCAATATCCGCCCCATCAGCCAATAAAATGTGGATCATTTCAGTATCATTTTCACTCGCTGCATTCATTAGAGCGGTAGCTCCTTCAATGCCCATAACCGTTTCAGTCCACAAATCCATTTTTTTAAGTGATTTATACCCAACCCAGAGTCCGCCGGAAAGAATAGTCAGCGTTAAGACCGCTCCTGCTATCCCTAGCCATATCCTGCCCTTTGGTTCTTTTAACTCAACTGCAGATTCTTCATCAAAAACTTTTGATAAAGCATAAATTCTTTTCGGCAGGTGAGGATGGGTGGAAAGTTTCTCATTCAGCCATACAAAAAATCCAGTTTCCGTTTGGAGCTGCTCCATGTATGCATGCTTATTGACCTTAGGATAAAGTTCTTTTCCAATCGCAAGCATAGTTAAGGCATCTCTAGATGCTTCAAACGACTTTATATAATAGGCAGCATAACGATCACATGTATACTCGCATGCTCTTAAGTACGCATTCCCCAGGAATGGAACCCACATAGCAGGGAGCAGAAGAAGGCTTATGATAACATGCTTTCTTTTTAAATGAGCAAACTCATGGGCCAGGACAAACAGCACTTCCTTTTCAGCTCCACGAGCAGTCAATTCAAAAATACCAGAATATAAGACAACCATATTTCTTCTGAAAAACCTGGTTGCAAAGGCATTTAAGACACCTTCAGACTCAATCACGTATATATCCGGCAAATCTTGCAGACCCATTTCCTTTGCAGTTAGTACTGCTTTTTCATAAATTTCAGGAAATTGTTTCTCACTTATTCTTACTCCGTTTCTTCTGATGCCGCCCATCATAATCCCATGGAACAGAAGAGATACAAGTATTAATGCTAAAATAATCACAATCCCAATAATAGAGAATGCGAGAAAAATATAAGACAAAATACTAAATAAAGCAACGAATGCAAAATAAATATTTTCCTTCGGGTATACCAGGCGATCTCTCAGCGAGTAAGCTTCCATTACACTTTCTTCCTTTCAATCTCTTTTAAATATACCAATTGATTATAATCAAAAAACAAATTTTAGGATATAGAAACTTTCCTGAGCGATTATTTGAATATTCTGTACATAATTCAAGCCCCATCTGCCATAAGGTATAGTAATAGTCCCTTTTCCCATTGAGGTTTAATCGCAAATAATTAGGGAATTGAACATACATTAAAAAGGAGGGGAACGTAAAGACTAAAACACAAGCAGCATTATAAATATTTTGTAAAATTGTATCCTTAAAGTAGAAATAATCAGATAATAGCGTTACAATATAGTCAGAGGTATGACATCTTGACTAAATAACCAGAATGCAAAGGGGTTGTCTGGGGAAAAGAAAACTACATACGATTGAAGGAAAATCCTTCAATGTAGCTGTCGGTTGCAGGAAATTGCCATGGGGTTTGAAAAAAGGATAGGGAGTGGTTTTTTGAAACCTTCAACTAACCGGATGTTAAACCGTGTAAAATCCGTCTACATGTTTATAAGTAAGCGCGGAACTGTAACAACTCAGGAGCTTGTAGAGGAATTTGGTATTACTCCTCGCACCATTCAAAGAGATTTAAATGTCCTCGCCTACAATGACTTGGTTAAGAGTCCGAGCAGAGGCAAATGGACCATAACTCAAAAGAAAGTAAAGATGTCATCTTAACACTCAAAGCATAACCAACCTAACAAATAAAAAATCGCCCTGCTGTCAGGGCGATTTTTCCGTCTCATCTCACTTCATAATTCATCAGCTTATCAAGCTCTTCATCAGTCAATTCCCGATATTCACCCAATTCCAATGTTTTATCCAGCTCAAGCGGGCCCATTGAGATTCTCTTTAAATAGATGACTCTTTTTCCCACTGCCTCAAACATTCTTTTCACCTGATGAAACTTTCCCTCCGTAATGGTTAACTCAATATCGGATGTTATGCCGGATTTAAGGATTTCCAGCTCCCCAGGCTTGGTTTCATAGCCGTCATCTAGTATAACCCCTTTTTTAAACGCAGCAACATCATCAGCTGTTACTTCCCTGTCTATGACTGCAAAATAGGTTTTAGGAACATGCTTTTTTGGAGAAAGCAGCCGATGTGCCAGCTGGCCGTCATTAGTCAGCAGCAAAAGCCCTTCTGTATCCTTATCCAGGCGTCCCACTGGAAAAGGAGAAAAAACAAGGTCTTCCATTTCGAGCAGGTCGACCACGGTTTCAAATTGAGAGTCTTCTGTTGCGGAAATGACGCCTGGCGGTTTGTTCATCATCAAATAAATGAATTCCTTATATTCAACCTTTTCGCCATTAATGATGACAGCATCCTGTTCAGGATCGACCTGGTGCTTGGGATCCTTTACTTTTTCATCATTAACGGTTACAGCTCCATCCTTTAATAGCTTTTTAACATCCTTACGGCTTCCGTAGCCCAGATTGGCCAGCATTTTATCAATTCTCATGGCTGCCCCTCCCTTTTAATCCTAATTAATCTGATTTTTATTAAAATCGCGTTATTAAAGATTTACCTTTTAAAAAGGTTCTCTTATCCTTGTTATAAGTAAATATTCTGTCCGCTGATTTCAGCACGGGGCACTTGCTTTCCGCGGAGCGGGCGGTGAGCCTCCTCGTCGCTTTGCGCCTGCGGGGTCTCACCTGTCCCACTGCTCCCGCAGGACGTTGAATAAACTTCCTCGACTGAACACCGCACGAAGAAAATGCGCCAGCATTTTCGAGGATCAAGTACCCTCCGCTCCAATCAACTCAGTGCTTTGTATATTGTTATCTAAAACCAAATCCTAAACATTTTTTAAAAAAGGCCCCCATCACGGAGACCTTCTATTTTTAAGCCTTCAATCTTAACTTCTTAAGCATTCTATCGACCCTTGATCCAAACAGGAGATAGATTAATTTAGTTCTGAAGCTTAGGTAGAAATAGACTCCCGCTCCAGCTGCTGCGCAGGTGATGACAATGATGATAGCCTGAAAATTGGATGCCGGCGATAAGAAGGCAGTTGTGATTTTATAAACCACGCCTGCAGCAATGTACATGCATGCAGTAAATAATACAATCAGCATTCCTCGTCTTAAGACAAGCTTGAAAGGATATTTTGCAAATGTTTTAATTACGAAAAGGTTAATTAAAATAGCTACGATATAGCCAAGAGCGGTTGCAAATACGGCTCCCTGTGTTTCGAACAGTTTTATGAGCGGAATATTCAATGACAGCTTTACAAGCAGGCCTGTCAGCAAACTTAAAATTGTAAAACGCTGTTCATTGATTCCCTGCAGAATGGCTGCAGTTACCGAAAAATAAGCAAAGAGAATCGCCACTGGGGCATAAGTTCTTAGCACTTCAGTACCCAAATCCTTATGCTCATAAAACAGGGTGAAAACCGGCTCGGCAAGCAGGGACAATCCTGCTACGGCAGGAAGAGTCAGAAAGAGAAGCACCTGGAAAGTCTGGTTAAGCTGGCGGTTTAAATCTGACCTATCTTCTTCCATAAATGCTTTCGTCACACTTGGCACAAGCGTCAGCGAGAAAGCTGTGGCAAGCGAGACAGGAATGATGACCAGCTTATGCGTCTCAAAGTTCAGGACAGAAAAGGCTGCAACTGCATTTTTCGATTCACCGATGGCATCCATCGCCCTGGTAAATGTTATCTGATCAATAAACTGAAAGAGAGGATTCGCGAGACCCACAAATACAAATGGTGCGGCATAAAGAATGATTTCTTTATAAATTTCCTTTAGGGAAATGTCAACGGTTCCTTTATCTTCTTCAAGCATTTTATCCAAATGCGGCTTACGTTTATACCAATACCAGAATAATACCCCGAGGCTTCCGAGTCCGCCAATAAAGGCAGCAAAGGTGGCGACACTGATCGCGGCAGTCAGTGAACCTTTCATTACATTTAAAACGACATATGCACCTGCAAGAACGAACAGGATGCGGACAATCTGCTCCACAACCTGTGAAACAGCAGTAGGACCCATTGACTGATGTCCCTGAAAGAACCCTCTTATCAAACTCATGAACGGAATAATAATCAGGGCAAATGATACCGCTCTAATTACAGTTGTTACATCTTTAACACTAACTTCAACGTCTTTTCCTGCCAAGGTCATTTCCGCAACTGCCGGAGCAAGGAAGAATAGGATCAGGAATGAAATGATTCCGCTTGCCGTCATGACCGCCAGGCCTGATTTGAACAGCTTTCTTCCGACTGCGTATTCCTCTATTGCATTATATTTAGAGATAAATTTTGAAACAGCAAGCGGAACCCCGGCTGTTGCAACACTAATAAAGATTGTATAAGGTGTATACGAAAAGGAATAAAGGGCTGTCCCTTCCTTCCCGACAATTTGGTAAAAAGGAATAACATAAAACAAACCAAGAACCTTCGAGATAATTGTGCCAAGCGTAAGGATGAAGGTTCCCTTTAAGAGCTTAGATGACATATAATCCCTTCCTTTATGAAATGCGGAAGCGCTTTGCCCACCCCCCGGTAGGCGCTCCTCCTAAAAGCCAGCGCTTTTAGCCGTGCGATGATAAAGCTATCGTAGCGTTCCTTGTGGAGCCAGACAGTTATCGACTTTCAAAGCTTTCTCTCTTATTTAAAAACCTGCAGCATGCAGCTTTTACAGCCTGTGATTGCCAAAACAATTCTCAGTAAGTTCGTCAATTTTCTATCTTTTTAGACACACTATTTGTAGTGTACTCTTCTTGCAGAGGAAATTCCACTTGCAATACCGTATTATGGGGCATTATTTTTAGAAATAGGATATTTGATTTATAATGAAGCTACTGCTTTTTTAGCGAATCAAGATAAGTTGGTGAAAATATGAAATATGATGTAATAGTTATAGGCGGGGGTCCTTCGGGATTGATGGCAGCAATCGGTGCTGCGGAACAGAAGGCAAAAGTACTGCTGATTGACAAAGGAACCAAGCTTGGAAGGAAGCTTGCCATTTCCGGAGGGGGCAGGTGCAATGTCACAAACAGGCTTCCAGTGGACGAGATCATTAAGCATATTCCTGGCAATGGCCGGTTTTTGTACAGTGCATTCTCCATTTTCAGCAATGAAGATATTATCCGCTTCTTTGAGAATTTAGGAATTAAGCTGAAAGAAGAAGATCACGGACGGATGTTTCCTGTTACCGACAAAGCGCAATCTGTTGTTGATGCCTTGATTTCAAGGCTGAAGGAGCTGAAAGTCGATATCAAGACGAATAGCCCTATCCAGGATGTTCACTATGAAAATGGCAGGGTGAAATCGGTAGAATTAAAAACAGGCGATGTATATGAAGCAGATTCAGTTGTGGTTGCCGTAGGAGGGAAATCAGTCCCTCATACCGGCTCAACCGGCGACGGCTATGCATGGGCGGAAAAAGCAGGCCATACGATTACAGAGCTTTTCCCAACCGAGGTTCCGCTGACATCTTCTGAGAACTTTATTAAAGAAAAAATACTGCAGGGATTGTCGCTCCGGAATGTGGCGCTTAGTGTTTTAAACCCTAAAGGAAAAGCGATTATAACCCATCGGATGGATATGATTTTTACCCATATTGGCATTAGCGGCCCGGCCGTCTTGCGCTGCAGCCAATATGCGGTGAAAGCGATGAAGAAGTGGAATTTAAAAGAAGTGGTCATGAATTTGGACGCAATCCCGGATACAAAAGAAGAGCCTCTTTTTCAGGAAGTGTCCAAAAAGATCAAAGAAGATCCAAAGAAAAGTATGAAAAATCTCTTAAAAGGGATGCTTCCTGAAAGATATCTTTTGTTTCTTCTTGAGCAGAACGGAATTGATCCGTCCTCACAGGGAGCTGCGATTTCAAACGAAAAGATCAGAAGCTTTGTTAAAGCCTGCAAATCTTTTCAGTTTAAAGTAAATGGGACATTGCCTCTCGATAAAGCCTTTGTTACCGGCGGAGGGGTTTCCGTCAAAGAAATTGAACCGCAAACAATGGCTTCAAAATTGATGGAAGGACTTTTCTTCTGCGGAGAAATCCTGGACATCCATGGCTACACAGGCGGATATAATATTACATCCGCACTTGTAACAGGCAGGTTAGCCGGATTAAACGCAGCAGTCTCAGCTAGGATTGTATAATAAAGATAGAGCCTGATGCTCCTCAGACATCAGGCTCTATATATAACCATGGCAGAGAAACAATAAATTTGTTCATCTTCGTCCTCTTGCACTGCGGCAACATTATATTTAATATCCAGCAGCTTTTTTTCTTCAATCTTCTCCAGAAAATGATTCATATCCTTTTCCAGGTCTTTTTCATGTTCATGATCAAATAGCTTTACCTTAATCACAGGAAACTTCCTTTCTTAGTTTTTTATCAGTTTGTACAATTTTCTGAATTTTTAAACCCAAAACACAAAAAAAACGAAGCCTGCTGCGGCTCCGCTCTTCTCTATTTTGTTTCACCCTGCCAGTTCAGCATGCCCCCGGTCATATTGCGGACTTTATATCCCTGGTCCTGCAAATAGTGGCATACGTTTCCGCTGCGATTGCCAGAACGGCAAATAATGATGTACTCCGTATCTTTATCAAATTTATCAAGATTCTCAGGTATCGTGCCCATACGGATATGTCTCGCCCCTGGAATCATGCCGGATGCAACCTCTTCATCTTCCCTTACATCGACAAGCTCAAGTTTCTCCCCTTCTTCAAGTTTTTTTTGCAATTCTTCTGTTGTTATCTCTTCAATACGGTCCAATCCTAACACCCTTTCTGGAAAGCCTTTTAAATAGCACTTAACATTAAATAATGCTGCCAATTCTATAATACCCTATATGGGACGAAAAATATAAACGGGACGTTTCTAAAACACAAATACAAAAACCACCTCTGACAAATAGAGGTGGTTTCATCTGATATAACTTAATTCGCAACGATATTCACAAGTTTACCTGGCACCGCGATGACTTTACGGACGGTTTTTCCGTCAATTTGTTCTTTTACTTTGTCATCGCCCATTGCGATTTGCTCCAATAGGTCTTTTTTGGCATCGGCAGGAACCATAAGCTTTGCTTTAACTTTACCGTTGATTTGGATAACGATTTCGACTTCATCATCTATCATTTTGGCTTCATCATATGCAGGCCAAGCTTCATAAGCAATGGATTCACCATGGCCTAATTTAGACCAAAGCTCTTCGGACATGTGTGGAGCAATGGGTGAAAGCATTTTAACAAAGCCTTCTGCAAAGGCCTTTGGAAGCACATCTGCTTTATATGCTTCATTGATGAATACCATCATTTGGGAAATAGCTGTGTTGAAACGCAGCCCTTCGTAGTCCTCAGTTACTTTTTTCACCGTTTGGTGGTAAACCTTTTCAAGACTGCTGCCTTCTTCAATGTCCTGAATTCCCTGGCTTAATTCACCAGTCTCTTCCACAAACAAACGCCAGATGCGGTCAAGGAATCTTCTTGAACCATCCAATCCATTTGTAGACCATGCGATGGAAGCTTCAAGAGGCCCCATGAACATTTCGTATAGACGAAGAGTATCAGCACCATGGCTTGCTACAATTTCATCCGGATTAACGACATTGCCTTTTGATTTACTCATTTTCTCATTATTTTCCCCAAGAATCATACCTTGGTTAAATAACTTTTGGAACGGTTCCTTCGTATGGACAATTCCCACATCATAAAGGACCTTGTGCCAGAAGCGGGCATATAGGAGATGAAGAACCGCATGTTCAGCTCCGCCGATATAAATATCAACCGGAAGCCATTCTTTTAATTTCTCAGGATCTGCAAGAGCTTCACTGTTTTTCGGATCAATATAGCGAAGATAGTACCAGCAGCTGCCTGCCCATTGTGGCATTGTGTTCGTTTCCCTGCGGCCCTTCTTGCCTGTTTCAGGATCCACGACATTCACCCACTCATCGATGTTGGCCAATGGTGACTCTCCAGTGCCGGATGGTTTGATTTCCGTTGTTTTTGGAAGCACTAATGGGAGCTGATCTTCCGGCACGGCAGTCATTGTGCCATCTTCCCAGTGGATCACTGGAATCGGCTCGCCCCAATAACGCTGGCGGCTGAATAGCCAGTCACGAAGACGATAAGTAACCTTCTTAGTGCCAATGCCTTTCTCTTCAAGCCATGCGATCATTTTCTCAATCGCTTCCTCTTTGTTTAATCCATCCAGGAAACCTGAGTTAACATGCTCTCCATCGCCAGTGTATGCTTCTTTTTCAACATCTCCGCCGGCAACGACTTCTTTAATAGGCAGATCAAATTGCTTGGCGAACTCATAGTCGCGCTCGTCATGGGCTGGAACGGCCATGATGGCCCCAGTTCCATAGCTGGCTAAAACATAATCTGCAATCCAGATTGGCATTTTTTCGCCATTGACCGGGTTAATCGCATAAGCACCAGTGAAGACACCTGTTTTTTCTTTAGCAAGATCTGTCCGCTCGAGATCGCTCTTGCTCTTTACTTTGTCAATGTAAGCCTGAACTGCCTCGCGCTGCCCATCTGCTGTGATTTTTTCAACAAGCGCATGTTCTGGAGCAAGAACAGCATATGTTGCACCATATAATGTGTCAGGTCGTGTTGTGAAAACAGTGAACGTTCCATTATGGCCTTCAATATTGAACGTTACTTCTGCTCCTTCAGAACGGCCGATCCAGTTTCGCTGCATATCTTTAAGGCTCTCTGGCCAATCCAATAAATCAAGATCTTCAAGCAGGCGATCAGCATAAGCCGTAATTTTTAGCATCCACTGTCTCATTGGACGGCGTTCTACCGGATGGCCTCCTCGTTCACTTTTTCCGTCGATGACCTCTTCATTTGCAAGTACTGTTCCAAGTGCGGGACACCAGTTAACAGCTACTTCATCGATATATGCAAGCCCTTTTTCATAAAGCTTTAAGAAAATCCACTGAGTCCATTTATAATATTCAGGGTCTGTTGTGTTTACTTCACGATCCCAGTCATATGAAAAACCTAAAGCCTTAATCTGGCGTCGGAAGGTGTTGATATTCTTTTCTGTGAATTCAGCAGGATCGTTTCCTGTATCAAGGGCATATTGCTCGGCAGGCAAACCAAATGCATCCCAGCCCATTGGGTGAAGAACATTATAGCCTTGCATGCGCTTCATGCGGGAAAGGATGTCTGTTGCCGTATATCCTTCCGGGTGGCCGACATGAAGTCCTGCGCCTGAAGGATAAGGGAACATATCAAGCGCATAAAACTTGCGCTTGCCTTTATCTTCAGTTGTTTTAAAAGTTTTATTTTCTTCCCAGTAGCCTTGCCACTTTTTTTCAATCTCCTGATGATTGAAACTCATTTTTGTTTCCTCCTATTAATGAAAATAAAATCAGGCTCTTTTCTTATAAACCGTTTTTGGGCTTATGAATATTGCCCGTTGATTTCAGCACGAGGCACTTAGCGAACCCGCGGGAGAGATGAGAGCCTCCCCGGCTTCGCCTGCGGGGTCTCTCACTTTCCTCACTACCCGCAGGACATTGAATAACCCTCCATGAATGAGCAACGCACGAAGAAAATGCGTCAGCATTTTCGAGGATCAAGTGCCCTCCGCTGCAATCAACTTTACGAAACAGCCTAAAAAATAAAATAAAAAACCTCTCATCCCCAAAAAGGGACGAGAGGATTATGTATAAATCTCCCGCGGTACCACCCACATTAGTGAACATGTCACTCGCTTCATTCATCCTTAACGCGGAAAACGGCAAGCATTACTGGTACTTCACACTTGCTGCTCCAAGGCGAGTTCATGATGTGCCCGGCTGACTTGCACCTTCCGTCAACTCTCTATAACGGGCTGTTGCACCACTACTGCTCCTTATCTAAGCATTTTAGTATAGGAATATGACTATTGTAATAAATTTCCCGCCAGGATGCAAGTAGGCTTATCCTGACAGGAATTTAATAACTAGAATATGCAATCTTTCAGAAAATGTGCCTGATTTACTGAACAGTATATCCTCCATCGATAACTGCCGCCTGTCCTGTAATGCCTTTAGCTCCGTCACCAGCCAAAAAAATAGCATAATCTGCAATCTCTTCTACCTTCAGCAGCCTCTTTTGCGGCACTAAGGGATAAATGACTTCTTCCAGCGCTTTTTCAATAGGTACATTTCTTGTTTTAGCAAGGTCATTCAGCTGATTTCTTACGAGTGGTGTATCCACATAGCCCGGGCAAATGGCATTGACCGTAATGCCATCTTCAGCAGCTTCCAAAGCTGCGACTTTAGTGAGGCCTATAACGCCATGCTTGGCACTGTTATAAGCTGCTTTCCCCGCGAATCCAACAAGACCGTTAATGGATGCCATGTTCAGGATACGGCCGGACTTTTGTTTTTTCATGACGGGCATGACATGTTTAATGGCCATGAACGGTGCAGTCAGCATTACTTTGATCAGAAACTCGAATTTTTCAGTAGGAAAGTCTTCAATAAAGGAAACATGCTGCAGCCCTGCATTGTTAATGAGCACATCCAAGGCACCGAATTGACTGACAGTTTCATTGATGGCCGATTCTATATCAGACTCCAAGGTCACATCACATTTAAGCCCGATTGCTTCAAAACCTTCATTCTGCAAATTTTCTGCGGCTTTTTTCACGGCCTCTTCCTGAATATCTGTCAGAACGATTTTCGAGCCGTGTTCAGCAAATCTCTTGCCTATTTCATAGCCAATTCCCTGCGCTGCACCGGTTATAAAAACTACTTTATTTTGTACCATGAATAAGCTCCTTTCAAAAACAAAGCCGGGGCTCTATTTTATGAGCCCCTGCCGAAATTAGATTCCTAGACCGAGTGAGAATAATACAATCGCAAGTGCTAAACCAATCAGCGGAACGATTACTGTAACAGCCGCCACCGCTCCATATGCAGCCTGGTGAGATTCCCCGCAGATAGCCCGTACAGTGGTAACGACATAGCCATTATGCGGCAAGGAATCCAGAGCACCGGATGAAATGGCTACTGTTCTGTGCAGGGCTTCTGCATTGACGCCCATGTCCATATAATGCGGGGCCAGAATCGGCAATGCGATGGCCTGCCCGCCTGAAGCTGAACCGGTCATGCCGGCGATAACACTTACTGCTATGGCACCGCCTATCAGCGGGCTCCCAGGAATGCTTGTCATCCAATCTACTGCTGTGGCAAATGCAGGAACTGCCTTTGCCACTCCGCCGAACCCGACAACAGCAGCTGTATTCCCAATCGCTATCAATGCGCCTAATGTACCATCAGACACAGCATTCCAGAAATTTGTGAAATACTTTCTGTTCAATAGATATGTGGCAATAACTCCGCCCAGTAATGCAAGGATAAGTGCAGATTGTGCAAGAGAATCATGGAATACGAATGAGATAATTAAAACAACAGCCAATGGGAGAACCCCCATAAAAGGGTGCGGTAATTCCTTATTCTCAGTTACAGGATCCTGCTTTCGGGATTCAAAGGTTTCTCCTTTGTTTACAGCCTTTGTGATCATCCGCTTCAGCCACCAGTAGCCAAAAATCATCATGAACACAGCGACAATTAAGCTGACTTCCCAGCCT
Organism: Cytobacillus sp. Bac17; assembly: GCF_024519925.1. Lineage (NCBI taxonomy): Bacteria > Bacillati > Bacillota > Bacilli > Caryophanales > Bacillaceae > Cytobacillus > Cytobacillus sp. Bac17. The sequence continues at coordinate 12,056 of NZ_JALJRC010000050.1, forward strand.
GCATATGGAGTCGTTCCAAGAAATTCAATCGGGATCCAGTTTTGAATTTCCGGTGAACCCGCAGAAGTCATCGTAAAAGTTACCGATCCAAAGGCAAGTGCTGCAGGGATGAACCTTCTTGGAAGATTTGCCTGTTTAAATAAACTTAATGCCATTGGATATACAGAGAAAGCAACTACGAATAAACTGACTCCGCCATAAGTTAAAATAGCACAGGAAGCGACAATGGCAAGAACGGCATATTTCATTCCGAGCTTATCCACTACCATTTTGGATACACTGTCGGCCGCGCCGCTGTCTTCCATTACCTTCCCAAAAATTGCACCCAATAGGAACATTAGGTACCATGATGTTACAAACCCTGAAAAGCCGGACATATAGTTCCCGACCAAATTGGCCTCCCCTTCACCTGCCAGCTGCGGAAATAATGGCATGCCGCTAAAAAGAGCTACAAACAAGGCAGATAACGGTCCGACAACCAGCAGGTTCATTCCCCGCATAGTCAGGTAAATCAGCAGGGCAAGCCCGCCTATTAATCCAATCATACTTAGCATTTCATTTCCCCCTTTGTTTTAAAAATAAGAAAAGAACTTTTCATCCTCTTCATGAAAACGCTTGCAAAAATAACTGAAAAATAACTTGCTGAGAAATGATAATGCAAGAGTCGTGCCAACATGAAAGGCTTGTAGGTAAAGGGAATCGTGAACAATTAATGAATCATTTTTCCAGAATTCTGGAATACAAAGGGAACAAGTCCACAGATATAATAGACTAGTTTCTGATAATTCCGTCTAAGAGTAGGACTAAGTGTACATAAAATTACTAGAATGAAAACAGTCCAGAATTCTGGAACGTATTCCGGATTTCTGGACTGTTTATCTTTATTCAATTCCATATTTCTTTAGTTTTTCATACATAGAAGATTTACTGATGCCTAGAGCTTTTGCCGCTTCTAATCGGTCATGGTTATATTTGCTCAAGCTTTGAGTCAATATCCGCTTTTCTGTTTCCTCCAGAATGTCCTTCAAGTTCTTTTTTCCAACGGGATAAACGGCAGATTCTTTCATGTAATCCGGCAATGATTCTGTAGTAATACTTTCATTGCTTGTTAAATGAATGGATGCCTCTATTACATTTTCAAGCTCTCTAATATTGCCGGGCCAGCTATATTGATGAAACTTTTCTATTACCTCGTCTTCAATTGCACTTATTCTCTTTCCCGATTTTTTCGTTATTTTCTTGATAAAGCTATCGATCAGGAGTGATAAATCTTCCATCCTGTCGCGCAAAGAAGGAATCATGAACGGCACCACATTAATCCGATAGAATAGATCCTCCCTAAAGCGCTTTTCCTCCATCATTTTTTCGAGCGGTCTGTTAGTTGCAGCGATAATCCGGACATCTACTTTAACCGGAGAAGTCGAACCCACGCTTTCAATCTCGCCTTCCTGCAGAGCACGCAATAACTTCACCTGCATATTAAGCGGCATATCTCCGATTTCATCCAAAAATAAAGTCCCTCCATCAGCAAGCTGGAATTTCCCCTTTTTACCTCCCTTTTTCGCACCTGTAAAAGCACCTTCTTCGTAGCCAAACAGTTCAGACTCCAGCAGATGTTCCGGAATGGCTCCGCAGTTAATTTTCACAAATGGCTGATGGCTCCTGTTGCTGAGCTGATGTATGCTGTGCGCAAATAGTTCTTTTCCAGTCCCGCTTTCCCCGCGGATTAAAACGGAAATATCACTGGCTGCCACCATTTTCACCTTTTCTTTAAGGCTATGAATCTGGCTCGAGTTTCCCAGGATATCATCAAGGCTGTATTTAACACTTGGATCAATTTCCTGGATAAAGCTCTGGATTTTTGTCAGCATGCTCTTTACATGGCTGTTCATCTGCATCCATTCCTTTGTATCCCTAAAAAAGACTGTCCCGAAAGCGCCAATTACTTCGCCATCAGAAAAAATGGGGATGCGATTTGCTATCATATAGTTGCCTCTTATATATTGCAGATCTGCAATTTCTTCCTTGCCTGATTCTGCCACTATATGCATACGTGAATTTTCAATCACCTCGGACACATGCTTCCCAAGAGCCTTTTCCCTTTCTATTTCCAGAAAATTACAATAATTTTCATTAATGTAAATAATTGTTCCTTCTTTATTCACAACTACAAGCCATCCAAAGGCGTTCTCAACAATGGTTTCGACAACCTTCACAGGCAGATCGAAGAATGCACTTTTCATTTGAATCCCCTCATTTAGGTCAATCTACTATTTATGAATACTATTTTATCATATTTTTCTGAAAACAAATTCACTTCAATGGGTATTCTTATGGCTTTTACTGCCCATAACATTAGTACTAGCAGACATGGGAGGTGTTTCAGATGAAAGGCATCTATCTGATTAATCCGAATTGGCAATCTGGAAACAAATCAAAACAGGAATGCACTCAGGCGCAAAAACAGGCGCTGCAAACCTATATTGATGACCATAATATTTTAACAGTGAAACTAAATCAATGGCAGCTGAATGACTATTACACCATTCCGCATGCCCTTTTGTATGATTTGAAGCAAAAGAAGGCAGATCTGGATGTCCTGCTTCTTTATTCAGAAGAGGTTCTCGAGGATTTTATCAGTTCTTATCCAGCGAGATGGCTGATTTTGAAAAGCTTCTTCAATGAAGTTGTATTTGCCGCTAAGCAAAAAGAAAATTACTTCGAAGGCGCCGGTTAAGAACTAAAATTTCAAAAAAACCTGCAGCTCAAAACTGCAGGTTTCTTTCTTATGATACATGCGCCAATTTTTTAGGCTCCTTCAATTTCCGGTCATACACAAGAGTTGTCAGAATGGCAAAAACAAATAGAACTATTAATACAGCAAACAGCATGGAGATTCCGTAAAGGTCAACGAGAATCCCCCCCAGTAAAGGCCCGATCATCCTTCCGCCTGTAGCAGTACTGTTTACGATTCCCTGGTAAAAACCTTCCCGCCCTTTAGGGGCAAGCTGGTTAGCAATGGTCGGAACCGCTGGCCATATTAGCATTTCGCCAATCGTCAGTATAACCATGGCTGTGATAAAAGCTGAGAATTTCTCGGCACTTGCTGCAGCAGCAAATGAACCTATAAATATGACCATGCCGGCGACCATCTGAACCTTAAGTGTTTTAAACCATTTTACCAAAGCACTGATAAACGGCTGTCCCAATACAATCAGGGCTCCATTAATAGTCCACAGCAAGCTGTATTGCTTTAACGAAATATTCAATTCCTGTGTGTAAGCAGCAATAGTTGATTGCCATTGCACATATCCGACCCAGCACAATAAATAGCCTGCACATAATATGAGCAGTGCATAAAGCTTGGTATGATTTTTAACCATGCGATTTTCCTGAAGGATGGAGGTCTGCTGACCCGAAGCAGTATTTATTCCCCTGTATCCAAAAACAGCGATCAGTAAAAAAACGATATACATGACAGTATTGGCCAGAAAAATCAACTGAAAAGAGTACGAAGCCACAAGGCCGCCGAGAGCAGCACCAATGGCAACACCGGCATTCTGAGCCACATAGATGGCATTGAAAGCTTTGCGGCCGCCTTCCTTCCACACAGATCCAGCCATCGCAAACATAGATGGAAAAACAATGCCAGACCCAAATCCGACAATAGTGAGAAACACCACGTATGCAGGCCAGCCGTGCCAAAAGGTCAAACCGAGAAGCGCCATTACCGTGATGATAATTCCAAGAAGAATCGAACGATAGCCGCCTATTTTATCATATAGGCTTCCCCCTATTAAATTTCCTGCGACGCTTGCAGCTGCGTTCACCATCAAAACCAGGCCGGCAACCGATAAGGACTTGCCTAAGTGGTCATGAATGTAGATTGTATTAAGTGGCCACAAAAAAGAAGATCCGGTTACATTCACTGCCATCCCAATTATTAAAAGCCATAAGGTCCGCGGCATAAAATTACGCCCCTTTTTTAAAATTTTTTTTATGTCAGCCGGCATATTACCACCCGGCACTATTTCGAAATCCAAAATAATTTTAGTTGGTTTTTCCTGTCCTTGCAATAGGTTTTCATTCGATTTTAATAGACAGAATACTTCTTCTTTAATAATTGAAACTGAATGTGGATATTTAAGGAATGCACCTATTGAGAATAGTTCGTTAAACGGCACAAAAATAAAGCCCCGATTTTGAAAAATCGGGGCTTTCCATATTCTATTTATGATGATTGTTCCGGCTCAGGGTGAAATTTTGATTTTACAGGCTGGCCGCCTGACTTCTCATAATTCTTTTTCGACTGCTTTACCGCATCAAAATCCCGGCCAAGTTCAACGTCCTGGCTATTGGCGCCATTGCGGGTCTTTTGTTCCGGATTGTTTTGTTTTGAGCGCTTTTTTACCATCTGTGGACCACTCCTTAATGAGGAAGTATTATCATCTGATTTTGGAGCTGCTGCAGCTGGAGTCTCATTCGGTGAAGCTGTTCCCGCTGCTGGGAGTTGGCGCTATGGGCCATCTGGGTTATATCATTATAAGCAGCTTCCAAAGATTGAAGAGCATTGGAGTATTCGTTATCATTATAATGCTCCTGTGTCCTGCCTGATTCAAACTGCTCCTGGGCAAAACGGATTGCATCCTCACACTGCTGCAGGAGTGTATCCATCGATTCACGGGTTGCCATTATCTGTTCCCCTCCTTAAAGAATGGGTCTAGAAGCTTGCATGCTTCAATAATTAGTTTGTTCATTTTTCTGTAATTCTTACCACTCTATTTCCTGCCAATTCCCCTTGGATAAGGTTTTGGGTCATGATAAGATTAATTTTATGAAATCCTTCATATTCATTTTTACCTTATAGATTACTCTTTGAAAAAGGAGGGATAATTGTGGATAAAGTAAATCCTTTTCCATATGCATCCGATAATAAACGGTACCATACATGGAATTATCATTTGCGTAATGAATTTGGCCATAAGGTTTTCAAGGTGGCACTCGATGGCGGCTTTGATTGCCCCAACCGTGATGGCACAGTCGCACATGGGGGATGTACATTCTGCAGTGCATCCGGTTCGGGAGACTTTGCCGGGAACCGTGCTGATGATTTGGAAACACAATTTAATGCAATAAAAACAAAAATGCATCATAAATGGAAAGATGGAAAATACATGGCTTATTTTCAGGCCTTTACGAATACTCATGCCCCTGTGGAAGTGCTTCGTGATATGTATGAGAGAGTGCTTGAGCAGGACGGAGTTGTCGGACTGTCTATTGCGACCCGCCCTGACTGTCTGCCTGATGATGTAGTCGAATATCTGGCAGAGCTTAATCAGCGAACTTATCTCTGGGTAGAACTGGGCTTACAAACTGTGCATGAACGGACTGCCCTTTTAATTAACCGCGCTCATGATTATCAATGCTATGCAGAGGGAGTAAAGAAGCTCCGCAAACATGGCATCCGCATCTGTTCCCACATCATTAATGGCCTTCCGCTTGAAACACCGGATATGATGATGGAAACCGCACGGGAAGTTGCAAAACTGGATGTGCAGGGGATAAAAATTCATCTCCTTCATTTATTAAAAGGAACCCCGATGGTTAAACAATTTGAAAAAGGCATGCTTGAGTTTCTGTCACTTAATGAATATGTAAACTTAGTATGTGACCAGCTGGAGATTTTACCTCCGGAAATGATTGTACACCGAATAACAGGAGATGGGCCAATCGACTTGATGATCGGGCCAATGTGGAGCGTAAATAAGTGGGAAGTGCTAAATAGCATTGATGCGGAATTAAAGCGCAGAAACAGCTGGCAAGGCAAACTTTACAATCCAAGCCAAATGGAGGCATTGTCATGAAGCTTGAAAGAATCTTACCTTATGCAAGACAGCTGCTTGAGAAAGCAGTATCACCTGGAGATATCGTTATTGATGCCACTTTGGGCAACGGACATGATACAGTATTTCTGGCGGATCTGGTAGGACATAATGGAAGAGTTTACGGTTTCGATATTCAGGAAGAAGCTGTCCAGAATACAAAAACGCGCCTGGCTGATCATGACCTGTCAGACAGGGCTACCCTTTTCCATACAGGACATGAATTCATTCTTGAGAATGTGCCGCCTGTGCATCATGGAAAAATAACTGCAGCCATTTTTAATTTAGGTTACCTGCCCGGCGGTGATAAAGATATTGTCACCCGTCCGCAGACAACCATTTCTGCCATCGATCAGCTTTTGGAACTGATGGCTCCGGAGGGGATTATTCTTTTAGTGATTTATCACGGCCATATTGAGGGAGCTGTTGAGCGTGATTATCTGCTCAGATATGTAAGGCAGCTGGATCAAAGCCTCGTCCATGTATTGCAATACCAGTTTATTAATCAAAAAAATAACCCGCCGTTTATTGTAGCTATTGAAAAACGGTAAAAGCCTGCAAAAAATGCAGGCTTTTTATTATTTTTCAATCGCTCCTGAAAAGCCCGCAGGCATCATCTTCTGCAAAGTACGGTAAGCTCTGCCGTTCACATAAAAGAAAAAGCTTACCATGCCGCCTGTTCTGATCATGCTTTTGGCTAATCTTCTGACATTCCGCTGCTTCCGGACCTTCTCATCGGATAGATAAACCCCGAGCAAGCCGCGATTAATCAGTTTATGGAAATGTTTATGAGGCAGCTTTTCAGTATGCTTATCTGCTTCGGCAACAAAATGCTTCAATCTCGAAAACAGTTTTTCTTCGTTCTCATAGTAAAAGCAAAAATTCAAGTCTCCACCGGCTTTGTCCTCTTCCTGATCAATCAGATAATCAAGAAGAATGTGGAGACCCTGGATGTATGGAAAATAACCATTTCGTATATTTACCGCATGCTCCGCTTCAAAATCATCTCTCAGTGCGTAGGAAACAAGGCAAAAAATCCCGAAAGTAGATCCCGAGCAAGCAGAGAACTCATACCATTCCATCTCAGGAATATCAGACCGATATTGGTCAAACCAGTTCTGCAGACGGGGAACTCGTTCTTCCACCACAACATGCTTATGTATTTGCAGATCACAATAGTATCGGCATAATTCAAGCAGATGGCTTTTTATATGTCTGTAATGCCTCAGACTGGACAGCACTTCCCTGCAGACTCCTGCCAAATCTGCAAGATAGTTTCCATCATCCTGTTCATTTCTCAGCCGATAATAATTTTTTTCTGCTGCATCGGTATCGAGGGCATCCTCCATTGACTCGTGCAGTGCCGCAAAGTCCCGGGGATCAAGTGAAGTGCTCCGATCGCAGAGATTGTCCAAATAATCACTGATTGTCTGATATGCGACGATGAACTTAACCGCTTGTTCATATTTTTCCTTGGCCATTAATGACATAATAGCTCCGCCTTCACAGTGGAAGGTTTTATGCTCAATGCTGGCAAGAGCCTGCTTTCTTAACTCCGGATCAGGAATGGCTTCCGCTCTGCTTTTCCAGTATGCTAGTTCCTTATGTACCGCAGGAAGAACCTTCCTGTAGACATGTGACATTAAGCTAATTGGCATGGAAGGGACACTCATGACATGATAAACCTCCTTTTGCTTAGGGATAGGTGAACAGTTTCTTATATTAAGCTGCACCCTTCCATAATTAAAACACCGTCCTTAAACCACATAACCAAGCGCTTTTAATTGGCTGTTAACGAAATCCTTCGCGTATTCAAAGACTTCTTCGCGCTCAGGTTCATTAAAGACTTCATGGTAGCATTTAGGCCATTCCTTGAACCTTTTCTCTGAGAAGGGCGCAAGGTTAAACCATTCTCTGACAGTTGTTTTATTTACGATCTTATCATCGCCGCCCTGTAATACGAGGAGGGGCACATCCTGGATCTTATCAAGATTCTCAAAGGCAAGCTTTATTGCAGAAACAAGTTCCCTGTACCATCTGACCGAAACTTTTGTCACATAAAGAGAATCATTTAAATCAGCATCAAGGACGTCCTGATTCCGCGTCGCCATGTCAACGGATAATCCGGCATCCATTTTCAGGCCAGGCATCACAGAATTGAGTCCAAGCGATAAGAAGTTCAGAAATTTTGAAGGCTGTTGAACCAAGCCTAAGCATGGGGAGGACAGAATTACCCCAGCGAGATTCATCCTTTCCTCCTGCAGCAGGCGAATGGCAATCAGACCGCCCATGCTGTGCCCTAAAAGAAAGACCGGCAATTCAAATTCATAGGCAGCATGTACCCAATCCTGAACTTCAAGTATATATTCATCAAAGGAGTCAATATGGCCTCTTCTGGATCTTGAAGTCATCCCCTGGCCAGGAAGATCTCCCATAATGACATGGAAACCGGCCAAGCGCCACATTTCAATCAGCCAGCCATAACGGCGGTGATGCTCCATTGCCCCATGCACCATGACAATAACGCCCTTTGCATCTCCTTCAGTTTCCCATTTCCACATAGTCAATCCTCCCAGCCTTTTTACGTACTATCTTTTGTATATATATTATAGCCTAGATGCTGAAATTGTTCATGAATCAACCCTTTGTAAAATTGGAATTCTTTTTGCCAAAATAACGTTTATCATGCCTCTTATGATAAAATCAAAATAATCAAACTTCATATAGGAGTGTTTCACATGATCTATCCATATAAAGATAAAGAACCTAAAATTGCAGAATCCGCATTTATTGCAGATTTTACTACCATTACCGGCGATGTTGAAATTGGCGAGGATTCCAGCGTTTGGTTCAACTCCGTTATACGCGGAGATGTAGCACCAACAATCATCGGCAAAAAAGTCAATATCCAGGACAATTCCGTCCTGCATCAAAGCCCGAATAACCCGCTGATATTGGAAGATGAAGTGACAGTTGGCCATCAGGTAATCCTTCATAGCTGCATTGTCCGCAAAAAGGCTTTAATAGGAATGGGCTCAATTGTATTAGATCAGGCTGAAATCGGAGAGGGAGCATTCATTGGTGCAGGGAGCCTTGTTCCACAGGGAAAGAAAATTCCTCCCAATACACTTGCATTCGGAAGGCCCGCAAAAGTGATCCGCGAGCTGACACCAGAAGATATCAAAGATATGGAACGGATCAGCAGGGAGTACGCCGAAAAAGGGCAGTACTATAAGTCTTTGCAGAAAAAGCCTGAATAACTCACCTGCCCCCTATTATAGAATGGGAAAACAGCCGATAATAAACATAAGGCAATACCAATGGGCGGGTGAAGAAATTGAAGATTTATATTGCGGCAATTGTTCTATTCTTATTTTTAATAGTGATATTCAGAAAAACAATGTTAAAAACGGCACCAATGTTTTTACTTGTCTTCATCCTGATTTCTGGTGCATTTGTTTATGACAACCTTTCAGGCAGCCAGCCTGCTTCAGCCGTAAACCAAATTAAATCATGGCTGTCTGAACCTGCTGAGAAAGCCAGCTCTTTCCTTGGAAACAACACTGTCGTAATAAAGATCAAGGAAGAAACAATTATAGATGCACCCGCAGTCAATCAGTTTCCTGAGCTCCCCAGAGGATGCGAGGTGACGAGCTTATCCATGCTCCTTCAGCATGCAGGAATACAGGCTGATAAAATGACACTCGCTAAAGAAATAAAGAAAAATCCTGAGCCTTATCGCATAGAAAACGGAAAAATCTATTTCGGGCACCCGAATGACGGATTCATAGGCGATATGTATTCCTTTGATAATCCAGGTCTTGGCGTTTATCATAAACCGGTAAAAGAGCTTGCGGAAAAGTACATGCCTGGCTCCATTGAAGACCTTACCGGATCCGATTTTGAAGACTTAAAGATCCATTTGTCAGACGGCAGGCCTGTCTGGGTTATTATCAACACAGCCTATAAACAGCTTTCTGATGACTTTTTCCAGACCTGGCATACGCCAAGCGGAAAAATACAGATTACCTATAAAGAGCATTCAGTCCTGCTCACAGGGTATGATCAGGAATACATGTATTTCAACGATCCGCTCACAGGAGAGAAAAATAAAAAAGCACCCAAAAACGATTTTGAAAAAGCATGGGTGCAGATGGGCAAACAGGCTATTACCTATCTCCCATAAGAAAAGCGGAAGCGCCTTGCCCACGAAAGAACGCAGACTAAGATCGCCGCGACCTCCCAAAACCTAACGTTTTCGGTCGTGCGATTTTTATGCTAACGAAGCATTCCTTATCCTGCGGCCTCAAGCACAAGACGAGCATTCCGGAAAGACGTCCTTTGCCTTTTGTGAGGGAGTGTCTTATCTTTCGTCCCTAGGAGCCTCAGCTAGACAAGCTTGTGATCTCGAGGTGGGAGGCTGCTTGCGCCAGACAATTATCTGACTTAAAAAATATATACATTCTTATAATTAATAAAAACGTCCACCAGGTTTTCACTGAACTATACCCTAGATAGTGGACACTGATAAAAAAGTGCCCCTTTCTGGGGTTT
>NZ_JALJRC010000051.1:0-22253 GCF_024519925.1 Cytobacillus sp. Bac17
AACCCGTGTTACCGCCGTGAAAGGGCGGTGTCTTAACCGCTTGACCAACGGGCCAGGATAATATTGAATTTTGAGGAGCTTGAGTGGTTTAAGCTCAAACCTCGAATATTTCAGATAGCGGCGGAGGGGATCGAACCCCCGACCTCACGGGTATGAACCGTACGCTCTAGCCAGCTGAGCTACACCGCCATATTTTTATAGATTTATAGATGTGCTCTGAAGCACAAGATTTATAATACAAATTTTTAAAAAGGAAGTCAATAAGATATTTAAAGAAATATGTCGTAAATTTCCCTTGCCTCTTCGTCAATTTCTTCCAAGCTTCTCTTTCCGCGGAAAGCTGTCGTTCCAAGGGTTTGTTTACTTTTTTTGTCAGAACCAAGCGGAACTTCAGAAAGACCAATTTTAAATCTTGTTATCTATCCCCATATATAGTGGAAAACCGTCGAACGAAAAGCCGGGGCTTGTCTGCTATTTTGACAAACTTCTGGAGCGCTGGATTTTATAATTGTCAGCAACGATAAAAATATGGGGAGTGTAGTTTAATGGAAAAGGTAGAAAGGAATGTAATGGAGCCGATCGGGGAAGTGCCCTTCAACAAACCGAAACTGGATTTTGCCAAAGGCTTAAAAAAACTCCACTCGGGGTTGGAGAATTTCTTTCTGAAAAAAGGCTATGTTCTGCTGATCATTGGCTTTTTGCTTGGAAGAGCCTTGATATTGGCGAAGCTTACCCCATTTAGCCTTCCGTTTTTTGCAGCGGTTTATTTCATACGAAGGGATAAGGCGCCCCTGGCCCTAGTGGGATTAATGGCAGGCGCTGCCACATTGTCCATCTCCAATGCTGTATCTGCTTTTGGAATAACCTTCATCTTTTTATTTGCCTTCCGGGTCTCGAAAAAATGGCTGCATAATGAAATCAGGGCACTGCCTTTTTACGTGTTCTTCACTCTTTTAGGAGGCAAGCTCCTGGAGGCTTTCATTACGAAGGGCCAGCTGACTTTATATGATGGAATGATGGCCGGTATTGAATCAGGCCTTGGTTTCATTCTAACGCTGATTTTCCTGCAGGGTCTGCCGCTGCTTTCGATAAATAAACGCAGACAATCACTGAAAACCGAAGAAATTGTCTGCCTGATCATTATGCTGGCATCTGTCATGACGGGAACGATCGGCTGGACGGTCTATGATCTTTCGGTCGAGCATATTATGTCTCGCTATCTTGTCCTGCTCTTTGCCTTTGTAGCAGGAGCCACCGTCGGTTCTACAGTAGGGGTGGTAACCGGTCTGATCTTCTCCCTTGCGAATATATCGAGCTTTTATCATATGAGTCTGCTGGCCTTCGCGGGTCTATTAGGCGGTCTTTTAAAAGAAGGCAGGAAGTTCGGTGTGGCATTCGGCCTTCTGATTGCGACACTCCTGATGGGCATGTATGGAGAAGGAAGCGGAAATCTCATGAAAACTCTGTATGAAACAGGCGCAGCGATTCTCTTATTTTTATTAACTCCGCAGGCTTTAACGATGAAATTGGCCAAGCACATCCCGGGGACGCCTGAATATGCCGCTGAGCAGCAGCATTATATGAGAAAAATGCGCGATGTGACAGCACAGCGTGTTGCCCAGTTCTCAAGCGTCTTCCAAGCCCTTTCCAAAAGCTTCTCCTCTCATAATGAGCCATCTGAATGGGAGGAAGACGGTGATAGGGAAGTGGATTATTTCTTAAGCAATGTAACGGAAAAAACATGCCAGACCTGCTTTAAGAAAGATCATTGCTGGTCAAAGAACTTTAATACAACCTATGACTATATGATGGATATTATGCACGATGTGGACAACAATGAAGGTGCTCTTTCTCCAAAGCTTGCGAGGGATTGGGAAAAGTACTGCACAAGATCGAAAAAAGTGACTGAAGCTGTACAGCAGGAGCTGACTTATTTTAAGGCGAACCAAAAGCTGAAGAAGCAGGTTCAGGAAAGCAGAAGGCTGGTAGCTGATCAGCTGATGGGTGTTTCGGAGGTAATGGGGGATTTTGCGAAAGAAATCCAGCGAGAGCGGGAAAATCATCATAAGCAGGAAGAACAGATTCTTGAAGCACTTCAGGAGTTTGGCATTCATATCGAGCAGGTGGAAATTTACAGCCTGGAGCAGGGAAATGTCGACATTGATATGACCATCCCATATTGCCAGGGGCATGGGGAATGCGAAAAGCTAATTGCACCAATGCTATCTGATATTTTGGGAGAAACGATATTAGTAAATTCAGAGGAATGCGCCGCGTTCCCAAATGGATACTGCCATGTCACATTCCGGTCAGCCAAGGCATTCGTGGTTGAAACTGGCGTTGCACATGCTGCGAAGGACGGCGGTTTAGTATCAGGGGACAGCTATTCCACTATCGAACTGGGCTGCGGAAAGTTTGCGATTGCCATCAGTGATGGAATGGGCAATGGGGAACGGGCTCATGCGGAAAGCCAGGAAACACTTCAGCTCCTGCAGAAAATTCTTCAATCGGGCATTGAAGAGCAGGTCGCCATTAAATCAGTCAATTCCGTTCTTTCTTTAAGGACAACAGACGAAATTTTCTCCACCTTGGATTTGGCTATGATTGATCTGCAGAATGCCGACGCGAAATTTTTGAAAATTGGATCAACTCCAAGCTTTGTAAAGAGAGGCCATAAGGTAATAAAAATTCAGGCCAGCAATCTCCCGATGGGAATCATTCAGGAATTTGATGTAGATGTGGTCAGTGAGCAGCTTAAAGCCGGAGATTTGCTGATCATGATGAGTGATGGCGTTTTTGAAGGGCCGAAGCATGTCGAGAACTTTGATTTGTGGATGAAGCGCAAGGTATCCGAGTTGAAGACGGACGACCCTCAAGAAGTGGCCGATTTAATTATGGAAGAGGTCATCAGGTCAAGATCCGGGAATATTGAAGATGATATGACGGTGGTTGTGTCAAAGGTCAAACACAATACTCCGAAATGGACCAGCATTCCCGTACATGCCATGCGCCAAAAGGCCAACTGATTAATTTGCTCATTGCTAAATAACTCAATAAAGTCTCTAAATTAGATAATTGTCCAGCTCAGCACCTGCCCCATCGAGGTCATAAGCTTATCAAGCTGCGGCTCCCAGGGACGAAAGATTTGCCAATCCCTTCCAGAAGGGAAGAACACCTTCTTGCAGGGTTCGTCTTATGCTTAGCGGGGGTGAACAAGGTGCTTCCGCATTTCTTAGGTATAAATCCCCTCCTTTCAGTCGAAAATGCTAACAACTCAAATGTGGAGGGGAGATTCAAATGAAAACAGGAACATTGAAGCAAATTTTACTGATAACGGATGGCTGTTCAAATCAGGGTGAAGATCCCGTTGCCATGGCGGCCTTGGCCAAGGAGCAGGGAATAACTGTGAATGTCATCGGAGTCATGGAGCAGGATGTCATTGATGAGCAGGGAATGAATGAAATTGAAGGAATCGCGATGTCAGGAGGCGGTGTCAGTCAGGTTGTCTACTCTCAGCAGCTGTCCCAGACGGTACAGATGGTGACGAGAAAAGCCATGACCCAGACCCTTCAGGGAGTTGTGAACAAGGAGCTTCAGCAGATCCTCGGCGGTTCCAAAACAATGGAGGACCTTCCGCCTGATCAGCGCGGCGAGGTGATGGAGGTTGTGGATGAACTGGGTGAGACAGTCGAACTTGAAGTGCTGGTTCTCGTGGATACCAGTGCAAGCATGAAACATAAGCTTCCAACCGTTAAGGAAGCCTTGCTGGATCTTTCTCTAAGCCTTAATGCACGATCTGGTGATAACCGATTTTCCGTATTCGTATTTCCCGGGAAAAAGAAAGATGTCGAAAAACTGCTGGATTGGACGCCGAATCTTGAATCGCTGACCAGCATTTTCTCGAAATTGACAACAGGAGGGATTACGCCTACAGGTCCGGCTATTCAAGAGGCCTTAAACCATTTCAAGAAAAAACGTTCATTAAGGAGTCTGCTTTCCCGTGATGATGAATCATTCTTTGAAGAGTCAGTGTAAAGTAAACCCTGGTACTGTAATTGAAGGAAAGTGGCACCGAAACCGATATACCATTATAAAGGAATTAGGGTATGGTGCGAATGGGATTGTTTATCTCGCTAAAAACCAAAATCAGCAGGTTGCTTTGAAAATGAGTGATAACGGGATGTCCATCACGTCTGAAGTGAACGTCCTTAAATCCTTTGCAAAGGTCCAAGGCTCTGCCCTCGGGCCTTCTTTGCTTGATGTGGATGATTGGGATAGGAGAAGCGGAAAGGTTTCGTTCTATGTAATGGAATATATACAGGGCCCTGATTTACTGACATTTATCCAGCAAAAAGGGTCATCCTGGACCGGTGTTTTAATCGTACAGCTGCTGAACGATCTTGATTCCTTGCATAAAACGGGCTGGGTTTTCGGTGATTTAAAGCCGGATAATTTGATCGTAACAGGCCCTCCTTCAAAAATACGCACCATAGATGTGGGTGGAACCACCATTCAAGGCAGGGCGATAAAAGAATTTACCGAGTTTTATGATCGCGGCTATTGGGGATTGGGGACCAGAAAGGCTGACCCGGCCTACGATCTCTTTGCTGCAGCCATGATTATAATCAATACGGCATACCCAAAAAGGTTTGCCAAGACAACCGGTGACCTCAAACAGCTCAAAATGATGGTCCGCCAAAAGAAAGAGCTGCTGAAATACGAAGATGTTATTCTAAATGCCCTGCAAGGCCACTATAGCTCGGCTGGTGAAATGAGAAATGATATGCTCCAGCTCACTCGTTCAAATCCTGTGCAAAGGAGCACGGGAAACAGGAACGCCGGACAAAAAGCCCGTCCTCAGCCTGCCAGCAGGCAAGTGTACAGGCAGAAAAAACAGAAAGGGAGCATCTTTGAAACTCTGCTGATTACCCTTATCGTGACGCTTCTTTATTTCTTATATATTTATGGGCAGCTGCTTTAAATTTGAGAAAAATGAAACTTTCTTCTCCCTGATTCGTATAGTAAGCTTAATCCCTTTTGATATTTACCCTTTAAAAATGATATGCTTTTCTATATGAAGGATTACGCTGCCCTTTGCAGGGGTAGTATAAAGTGAAACTTCAATATAGAGGATGATTTTTTTCTCTGATTGTCAGCGATAAATATATTTCTATCGGATAAGGAAGAAGCCTATGCTCCAAGAGAAAGTGAGTGCTTTCCTTAAGAAAAAGGGATTGGATTTAAATAATAAGAAAATAGTAGTCGGTGTATCGGGAGGACCGGATTCAATCGCCCTGCTTCATTATTTTTGGAACCAGAGACAGCAGCTTCAAATAGAACTAATCGCCGCTCATGTCGATCATATGTTCAGAGGCGAGGAATCTTTTCAGGACGCCATGTTTGTGAAGGATTACTGCAGAAAGAAAGCCATTCCATTTGAAATGGAAAGAGCGAATGTACCGGAGTATATGGAGAAGTCCGGGAAGAGTTCCCAGACAGCTGCAAGGGATTGCCGCTACAGCTTCTATCAAAGAACCGCCAAGAAATATGGGGCAGAGTACATAGCGCTGGGACATCATGGCGATGACCAGGTTGAAACCATATTAATGCGGCTCACAAGGGGAAGCACCGGCAGCGCAAGAGCAGGAATTCCTTTCAAGCGTCCATTTGGCGATTATTTTATCATCCGCCCTTTCCTGTGCTTGAATAGGGCCGAAATCGAAGACTACTGCCTGAAGGAACGCCTGAACCCCCGGCGGGATCCAAGCAATGAAAAAGGCATATACAGCCGCAACCGATTCAGACAGGAAGTGCTCCCATTCCTGAGAAAAGAAAACCCTCAGGTGCATGAGCATTTTCAAAGATTCAGTGAAGATTTGCAAAGTGATGAAGCATATCTGCAGGAATTAACGGTCCACAAAATGAATACAGTAATGAAAAAGAAGGCCAATGAGGAAATTAGTATGGATATCGATGCTTTCGAGGCAATGCCAATGCCTTTACAAAGGAGAGGGATTCAACTAATATTAAACTATCTTTATAAGGAAAGGCCGGCATCGTTATCGGCATCTCATATTGAGAGCATTTTTTCCTTAATGAAAAGTCCTCATCCATCGGGAAATCTAGATTTTCCAGGCGGTTTACATATTGTACGCTCCTACCGGCAATGCCACTTCTTATTCCCGAAGGAACCTGTACAATCCTATCGATATGAAATCTTCGAACCTGCATGCATTAAACTCCCAAACAGCGGATCGATTATCCTTGAATATGCTGACTGTTCTGATGGAATTCTAAACAATGATACCCTGGTATTAGACAGGGAGAGTGTTTCTTTTCCAATCATTATCAGGACTAGGGAAAAGGGAGACCGCATGACGCTTAAAGGAATGCAAGGGTCCCGAAAGATAAAGGACATTTTCATCGATCATAAAGTACCGCTGCATGATCGGAAAACATGGCCAATTGTGACAGATGCACAAGGCAGGATCCTGTGGGTGCCTGGTTTGAAGAAATCACATGATGATAGGGAGCAGCAATCTTGTACCAGCTATATTATTTTAAAATACATAAAGCAATGATCTTCTAGGGGGCACAATAAATGATGAAAAATGATATTGAAAAAGTACTATTTTCGGAAGAGGAGCTGCAGGATAAGATTAAATCCCTTGCTGCTGAACTCACTGAAGAATACCAGGACCGATTCCCGCTTGCCATTGGGGTGTTAAAAGGAGCAATGCCTTTTATGAGCGACCTTTTAAAGCGTGTGGATACATATCTTGAGATGGACTTCATGGATGTTTCAAGCTATGGGAATTCAATGGTTTCTTCAGGAGAAGTGAAAATTCTGAAAGATCTTGATACTTCTGTGGAAGGCAGAGATATTCTGATCATTGAGGATATCATCGACAGCGGCTTGACACTCAGCTATCTTGTTGAGCTGTTCCGCTACAGAAAAGCGAAAAGCATTAAGATTGTAACACTGCTTGACAAGCCAACAGGAAGAAAGGCTGATATCAAAGCTGATTATGTAGGATTTATTGTTCCTGATGAATTCGTAGTCGGCTACGGCCTGGATTACGCGGAAAAATACCGCAATCTTCCATATATTGGAGTCCTGAAGCCGGAAGTATACAGCAACAACGATTAAGGAAATCCTAAGCATTGATCTTGCATTAAAGCCCTTTACTGAAACAAGAATCACCCGGTTTTAAGAAGTCTAATTCCTTGTATTGGCACGATTTTCTATGATACTATACACTATAGTTTGTTTACCGTGGGAGGAGGTAAGGGATGAATCGGATCTTCCGGAATACCATCTTTTATTTATTAATATTTTTAGTCATTATTGGAGTTGTCAGCTTCTTTAACGGCAACAATGAACCAACGGAGCACATCTCTTATAATAAATTTGTTGATCACTTGGAAAGCGGCGACATTACGTCCATTTCCCTTCAGCCTGAGAGAGGTGTATTTGAAGTACGGGGTCAGCTTGAAGGATATGAGGAGGGCAAATACTTCCTGACTTATATCATGAACAATGATAATATCCTTGACCGTGTGGATCAATTAGCCCAGTCTTCAGATGTAGAAGTCATGCCGGCTAAGGAAACAAGCGGATGGGTGACATTCTTTACGTCAATCATTCCTTTCATCATCATCTTCATACTATTCTTCTTCCTGCTGAACCAGGCGCAGGGCGGAGGAAGCCGTGTGATGAACTTCGGCAAAAGCAAAGCCAAGCTTTATGATGAAAGCAAAAAGAAAGTGCGCTTTAAAGATGTTGCAGGCGCCGATGAAGAAAAGCAGGAGCTAGTTGAGGTCGTTGAGTTCCTTAAAGACCCGCGCAAATTTGCTGAATTGGGAGCAAGAATTCCCAAAGGGGTTCTTCTTGTAGGACCTCCAGGAACAGGTAAAACCTTGCTTGCACGGGCGGCAGCCGGTGAAGCGGGCGTTCCGTTCTTCTCCATAAGCGGTTCTGATTTCGTTGAAATGTTCGTAGGTGTGGGTGCTTCCCGTGTCCGTGACTTATTCGAAAATGCGAAAAAGAACGCGCCATGTATTATATTTATCGATGAAATTGATGCTGTAGGGCGCCAGCGTGGTGCCGGCCTAGGCGGCGGACACGATGAACGCGAGCAGACCCTTAACCAGCTTCTAGTTGAAATGGATGGATTTGGAGCAAATGAAGGAATTATCATCATTGCTGCCACAAACCGTCCGGATATCCTTGACCCGGCATTATTGCGTCCGGGACGTTTTGACCGACAGATTACAGTTGACCGCCCAGATGTCAAAGGCCGTGAAGCAGTGCTTAAAGTACATGCCCGCAACAAGCCTTTAGATGAGTCGGTTAACTTAAAGAGCATCGCGATGCGTACACCTGGATTTTCAGGTGCAGACCTTGAAAATCTATTGAATGAAGCAGCGCTTGTAGCGGCCCGCCGCAATAAGAAAAAAGTCGATATGGAAGATATCGATGAAGCAACAGACCGCGTTATTGCAGGACCAGCTAAGAAAAGCCGTGTTATTTCCCAAAAGGAAAGAAACATCGTTGCTTTCCATGAAGCCGGTCATACAGTCATCGGTTTAGTGCTTGATGAAGCTGAAATGGTTCATAAAGTGACAATCGTGCCGCGCGGCCAGGCTGGCGGATACGCAGTGATGCTTCCGAAAGAAGACCGCTACTTCCAGACGAAACCAGAGCTTCTCGACAAAATTGTCGGCTTGCTTGGCGGACGTGTTGCAGAGGAAATCGTGTTCGGCGAAGTGAGTACAGGTGCCCATAATGACTTCCAGCGTGCGACAGGCATTGCCCGCCGCATGGTAACCGAATTTGGAATGAGCGATAAGCTTGGACCATTGCAATTTGGACAGTCTCAGGGCGGCCAGGTCTTCCTTGGACGTGACTTCCATAATGAACAAAATTATTCAGATGCAATCGCCTATGAAATTGATCTTGAAATCCAGCGCATTATCAAGGAATCTTATGAAAGAGCAAGAAAGCTCCTCACAGAAAACCGAGATAAGCTAAATCTGATTGCAAATACATTGCTTGAAGTCGAAACGCTTGATGCGGAACAAATCAAGCATTTATCAGATCATGGCAGACTGCCTGACCGTTCAGTGACTTCTATTTCAACTGATGAAGATGTGAAAGTGAACATCAGCATCAAGAAAGAAGATCATGCTGAAACAGGCGAAATTCCTGAAACAAGGGAAGGCTCAAGTCCTGCAGAAGCTGACGTGCCTCCTGCCATCGACGAAGAACGCAAAGACAAATAACCAAAAGCGCCTCTAGGGGCGCTTTTTTTTGCGGGAAAAATATCAATTGCCAGACCGGTTGGAATTTCCGATTACACGAAACAATAACAGTTGTGATATGATGTTTTCAGTGTAAAAAAAATATCAGCTAAGGCTATTTTCGTAAAGGTTGTTGCTCTCAACTGCAAACTTATTTTAATTTGCTGAGTTGATTGCAGCGGAGGGTGCTTGATCCTCGAAAATGCTTCCGTATTTTCTTTGTGCGGTGCTAATTCAAGGAGTCTTACTCAATGTCCTGCGGGAGAGAAGTGGAAGACCCCGAAGGCTTCATTTTTCCCCGCGAAAAGCAAGTGCCCCGTGCTGAATTCAACGGGCTAAATATAGTAACAACAATTTATGTTAAAAAGTCAATAATCATAAAGTGGTGAGAATGTTGATCTTTGTTTTCGACGTAGGAAATACGAATATCGTTCTGGGTGTCTATGATCAAGATGAATTAAAGCATCATTGGCGAATTGAAACCAACCGGAATAAAACAGAAGATGAATACGGAATGATTGTGAAGTCTCTGTTTGAGCATGTGAATCTTTCCTTTTCAGATATAGATGGCATTATCATTTCCTCTGTAGTGCCTCCAATCATGTTTTCGCTTGAAAGAATGTGCCAGAAATACTTCCATGTTAAGCCCCTTGTCGTGGGTCCTGGAATCAAAACAGGCTTAAACATCAAATATGAAAATCCGAGAGAAGTAGGTGCAGACCGCATCGTCAATGCAATAGCAGCCATTCATGAATATGGAAGCCCGTTAGTCATTGTCGATTTTGGAACAGCCACTACCTATTGCTATATCAATGAAAATAAGCAATATATGGGTGGCGCAATTGCCCCGGGAATTGGAATCTCGACCGAGGCTCTTTACTCACGTGCCGCCAAGCTTCCAAGAATAGAAATTGCCCGTCCTGATCATATTGTCGGGAAGAATACTGTATCTGCCATGCAGGCTGGGATTTTATATGGTTATGTTGGCCAGGTTGAAGGTATAGTAAAAAGAATGAAAGATCAGGCATCGCAAAAACCTACTGTCATTGCCACTGGGGGACTCGCAGGTTTAATTGCGCAGGAATCGGATATCATTGATGTCGTGGATCCATTTTTAACTTTAAAGGGTTTGCAGATTATTTATAAACGAAATATGGAAACCATAAAAAAATAGGACGTAGCTTAAAAAGCCGCTGACATTATAAGCGGTTTTCTGGAAGATAAGTAAATGTAAACTTTTTGAACTCGAAAATTGTCTAGCTCCAGCGCCTACCCCCTCTAGGTCACTAGCCAATCCTCCCCAAAGGCTAAGAACGTCTTTCGGCGAGGCTCGGCTTGTGCTTGTCGGGGGTGGGCAAGGCGCTTCCGCTTTTCGTAGAAAGGAGAAAAAAATGAGCGATTATTTAGTAAAAGCACTTGCATATGATGGACAAGTCCGTGCCTATGCATCTCGCACTACCGAAACAGTTGGAGAGGGCCAGCGCAGGCATTATACATGGCCAACCGCTTCAGCCGCATTAGGAAGATCCATGACGGCGGGCGTCATGATGGGCGCCATGCTGAAGGGCGATAACAAGCTGACTATCAAAATCGAAGGCGGCGGCCCAATTGGCGCCATCCTTGTAGACAGCAATGCTAAGGGAGAGGTGCGCGGCTATGTAACAAACCCGCAGACGCACTTCGATCTTAATGAGCAGGGCAAGCTTGACGTGCGCCGCGCGGTCGGCACTGAAGGGACGCTGACTGTCGTGAAGGATATTGGAATGAGAGAGCACTTCACAGGACAGGTTCCGCTGATTTCTGGAGAACTTGGAGATGATTTCACATATTACTTTGTTACTTCTGAACAAGTGCCTTCTTCCGTCGGAGTGGGTGTTCTTGTTAATCCTGACAATTCCATTCTTGCTGCTGGGGGATTCATTCTGCAGCTTATGCCGGGAACTGATGAAGAGACGATTACATTAATTGAGAACAGACTGAAAGAAATTCCGCCTGTATCTAAATTAATTCAGCAGGGATTAACGCCTGAAGAGCTACTGGAAACAATCCTTGGCAAAGACAATGTGAAGTTCCTTGAAAAGCTTCCTGTCTCCTTTACTTGTACATGTTCAAAAGAGCGTTTTGCCAATGCGATTATAAGTCTGGGTGAAGAGGAAATTCAGCAGATGATCGATGAAGATGGCCAGGCAGAAGCATCCTGCCATTTCTGCAACGAGAAATACCACTACACTAAAGAAGAACTCGAAGAATTAAAGAACGAAGTAAAGTAATAATTGAAATTGCTAAAGCGTCTGTCTGCCTGCATCTTTTAGGCTCCTGAAAGTAAGGCCGCTGAGGTTCGGATAGCGCGGCTCTTGGGCTAATTGTATTATTAAAATTCATATCTTTGAACTTCGAGAATTGTCTAGCTCCAGCGCCTGCCCCCTCGAGGTGTCGGGGGATGTGCAAGGCGCTTGCGCTTTTCTTAGGGGGAGGAGCACTTGGAAAAGAGACAGCTTTTTATGATTATTGCCGGTTTGGTGCTGCTGAACCTAATCACATTGGCCTTTTTGCTATTTAAAGGCGATGGCAGCGGGGAAGCAGTAGCAAAAGTCGGGGGAGATAAAATCACTCGCCAGGAATGGATGAGTGAGATGGAAACAAAATACGGAAAAAGCACATTAAGTGAATTAATTGATCAGAAGGTCATTGAAGAAGCAGGGGAAAAATACGGGGTGAAGGTCTCTGAAAAGGCTGTAGATCTTGAACTGAAAATGGTCAAGACCATGTACGGCGGCAATTTCACCGATGAGATGAGCGAAGACAAGTGGCGCAGGCAAATCAAAAATAACCTTATTCTTGAAGAACTGCTGACTGCCGATGTCTCCGTCTCTGAAGAAGAAATGAAAAGCTACTATGAGCAAAACAGCAGTCAGTTCCAAGTTCCGGACACTTATCACATCTCTCAGATTATCGTTAAAACAAAAGAAGAAGCGGAACAGACATTGAAGGAGCTGGATGAAGGCTCGAGCTTCTCTGTGCTTGCGATGGAACGGTCGATCGATGAATTTACCGCCAGCCTGGGGGGGAATGCAGGGTATGTCAGTGAAGATGATGAACATATACCGGCAGAAGTCTTTGAACAGGTTAAAACCCTTAAGCCCGGCAAGTGGACCAAGCCGATTAAAACGGAAAATGGATATGCCGTTGTAATGCTCCATGAGCATTTAAAGGGAGAAAATTATTCCTTTAAAGAAGTGAAGAGCATGATTCGCCGCCAGATCGCTCTTGAGCAGATGGATGTTCCTGTCTCTGCAAAGCCCTTTTGGAAAGAAGCAGAGGTCGAGTGGTTTTACGGTGAGCAGTAAATAAAAAGCACGGAGTGATTTCCGTGTTTTTTTCTGTATACATTGAGTATCATGTATAAAAGTGGGTAGTTTAAATATAATGACAAAAGTATGAATTTTCTTTTAAATAGCAATCAAATTCATTGACATTCCCATTGGGAATTGGTAAATTTGTATTAAACCAATAAAAATAGTCGGAAATGAGGAGTGGGGAAATGGTACGTGTAGCAAATTCGATTGCAGACCTTGTTGGCCAGACGCCAATTGTGAAACTAAACCGTTTAGTTGATGATAATAGTGCAGATGTTTATCTGAAATTGGAGTACATGAATCCTGGAAGCAGCGTAAAAGACCGTATTGCCCTGGCAATGATCACTGCCGCAGAGAAAGATGGAAGCCTTAAACCAGGTGATACCATTATTGAACCGACAAGTGGAAATACAGGAATCGGATTAGCGATGATTGCAGCAGCAAAAGGCTATAAAGCGGTTCTTGTCATGCCGGAGACGATGAGTATGGAGCGCCGAAATTTACTTCGTGCTTACGGGGCCGACCTTGTACTCACACCTGGACCGGAAGGAATGGGCGGTGCGATCCGCAAGGCGCAGGAACTGGCAAAGGAAAATGGCTATTTCGTGCCTCAGCAGTTTGAAAACCCTGCAAACCCTGAAATTCACCGTTTAACAACAGGACCTGAAATTACAGAGCAGATGGGCGACCAGCTGGATGCATTCATATCCGGAATCGGTACAGGCGGAACAATTACAGGTGCCGGCCAAGTGCTTAAAGAAAAATATAAAAACATCAAAATTTACGCAGTTGAACCAACCGATTCTCCTGTACTATCAGGCGGAAAGCCGGGTCCTCATAAAATCCAGGGCATTGGAGCAGGATTTGTACCGGATACCCTGGATACAAAGATTTATGATGAAGTGATTCAAATTACAAACGATGAGGCATTTGAATATGCCCGCCGCGCGGCCAAGGAAGAAGGAATCCTAGGAGGCATTTCCTCTGGTGCGGCGATCAGTGCGGCCCTAAAAGTTGCCAAAGAGCTTGGAAAAGGGAAAAAAGTTCTGGCGATTATCCCAAGTAACGGCGAGCGTTATTTAAGTACTCCTTTATACCAATTTGAAGCTGAATAATGATATGACAGCGGTCTCCAATGACCGCTGTTTTTTTGTATGGGGCGACTGCAAAATTGAACGATGTAAATAACTCTGTGGAAGAGTGTCTGCATCTAGCTCCAGCGCCTACCCCCTCGAGGTCACAAGCTTGTCTAGTTTCAGCTCCTTAGGGACTCGAGACATAAGCCAATCCTTTCCAGAAGGAAAGAACACCTTCTTGCAAGGCTCGTCTTATGCTTGTCGTCCCTGGGCAGTCGCCTCCACATTTCGGTTTGTCTAGTTTCGGCTCCTGGGGACTCTCAGGTCTAAACCATTTCCTTTCAGAAAAAAGAACCTTCTTACAGGAATCGTCTTATGCCTGAGGCCCGCAGGACAAGGAAGGCTTCATCAGCATAAACATCGACAGCTTTTTGGAGGATGCGGGTTATGCAGACGTTGCCACAGGACGTGGGCGTTCTTAGTCTGCCATCTTTCGCGGGCAAGGCGCTTCCGCTTTTGTTTCGTATAATAAAAATTATGAAAGCATGCCCTACATCATGTATGATGAAAAAAGAGAAATATATAGGGGTGACAATCATTGAAGCAGCTTCACATCCATGCCAAAAAAATACCTTATACATATAATCGGTTTTTCCGCCAATACCGCTCGCTGTCGGAGGGATTGGCGCATCATGTTCTGCTCGAAAGCGGACGTGGCGGCAGGTACAGTATCGCAGCCTTTGAGCCGGAAGCTATTTTAACAGGCAAAAATTCAGAACTTGAAATTTTGAGAGACGGCGAAAAACAGGTGCTGGAAGGCAACCCCCTTCATTTGATGCAGGAATGGCTGAATCAATATAAAGCAGATAAGCTCGATGAACTTCCTGACTTTCAGGGAGGAGCAATAGGGTTTATCAGCTATGATTACGCGCGTTATATCGAAAAGCTTCCAAAGGAGGCTCAAGATGATCTGCAGATACCTGATATTCATTTTTTTATTTATAAAGAATGCTTTGTCTTTGACCATGAAACCAAAGAGCTCTGGCTGATTTTCTTATACGAAAAAGGGGAAGAGCACTCGAATGGGGAATGGGCAGAGAATTGGGAGCAGAGATGGAAGAATGAAAGTGAGGAGCCTTCTGCGAAAGCGGAATACAATCAGGCTGAAAATACACTGGGTGTATCCATGAATGAAGAAGAATTCATGGCTGCCGTCAGGAGTATTCAGGAGTATATTTCACAGGGAGATGTCTTTCAGGTAAATCTCTCGGTACGCCAAAGCCGCCCAATTCATATTCAGGCAATGGAGGTATACGAGCAGCTGAGAGTGTTAAACCCTTCTCCGTACATGGGGTATTTTCACACTCCGGGATACCAGCTTGTAAGCGGATCCCCGGAACTGCTGATTAAGAAAAAAGGAAACACCGTCAGCACGCGGCCGATTGCCGGGACAAGATCCCGCGGGAAGGACCATGAGGAGGACCTCAAACTCGCCAGTGAACTGATTGAAAATGAGAAAGAGCGCGCAGAGCACGTGATGCTGGTAGATCTGGAGCGAAATGACCTTGGAAGAGTCTGCAAATATGGTACCGTTACAGTGGATGAGTTCATGGTCATTGAAAAATACTCACATGTGATGCATATTGTCTCCAATGTAAAAGGAGAGCTGGCAGACGGGAAGAATGCTGTTGATATCATCGACGCTGTATTTCCGGGAGGGACCATTACAGGAGCGCCAAAGGTAAGGACCATGGAAATCATTGAAGAACTTGAACCGGTCACAAGGGGCCCATACACCGGCTCTCTTGGCTGGATCAATTTCAGCGGCGACCTGGAACTGAATATTATCATCCGGACCATGCTTGTTAAAGAAGGACAGGCCCATGTGCAGGCTGGTGCCGGCATTGTTATTGATTCCAATCCTAAAAATGAATACAAAGAGTCGCTGAAAAAAGCAATTGCTCTTTGGAAAGCAAAAGAACTTGCAGAACAGGCAAAAGGGGATCAGCTATGATTTATATGATCGATAATTACGACTCTTTTACGTATAATCTCGTACAGTATCTCGGTGAATTAGGCGAAGAGCTGGTTGTAAAAAGAAACGATGAAACCTCTATTTCTGAAATAGGCAGTTTGCAGCCGAAGTTCCTAATGATCTCTCCGGGGCCGTGCAGCCCGAATGAAGCCGGCATCAGTCTGAAAGCTATTGAAGCTTTTGCGGGCAAAATCCCTGTTTTTGGCGTTTGTCTGGGACATCAATCGATTGTTCAAGTATTCGGTGGTGATGTTGTGCAGGCCGAGCGGCTCATGCATGGAAAAACCTCCGAAATTTTTCATGATGGGAAAACAATTTTTAAGGGCTTGCCCAATCCGTTTCCTGCCACCCGCTACCATTCGCTGATTGTAAAAAAGGAGACTCTGCCAGCTTGCCTTGAGGTCTCGGCCTGGACAGCTGAAGGGGAAATTATGGCCATTCGCCATAAGGAGCTCCCTTTGGAAGGTGTCCAATTCCATCCGGAATCGATTATGACGACGGCCGGAAAGGAACTCCTTCAGAATTTTATTCAGCATTACAAAGCTTTACTGCAGACAGAGGGGATTTAACCTTGTTTATATACATGAATGGTGAAGTTATCAGAAAAGAGGAGGCCAGGGTTTCTCCTTTTGATCATGGTTTTTTATATGGTATGGGGCTGTTCGAAACATTCCGTGTCTATAATGGTCATCCCTTTTTGCTGGATGATCATCTGGAACGGCTGAATTGGAGTCTGGAAGTTCTGAATATCAATGCGAGTTATAAAAGAGAACAAGTGCTTGGAGCGCTGGAGATGCTGCTTGAAAGAAACGGTTATAAGAATGCCTATATCCGGATGAATGTGTCAGCGGGAAACGGGGAGATTGGCCTTCAGACAGCTCCGTACACAAACCCGAATACGATTCTTTTCTGCAAACCGCTTTCTTCAAGGAATACGGGCGCAGAAAAGCAGGCAGTGCTGCTGAAGATTCCCCGCAATACACCCGAAGGGGCAGAACGCCTGAAGTCCCATCATTATTTAAATAACATTCTGGCTAAAAAAGAAGCGGGAAACGACCCTGGCATAGAAGGGTTATTTTTGACAAAGGAAGGCTTTTTGGCCGAAGGGGTCACTTCGAATCTATTCTGGATTAATGGAGGCCATTTATTTACGCCCTCGCTTGATACTGGCATACTTAACGGCATTACCCGAAGATTTGTGATGAGGCTTGCAGAGAAACTGGGGATGAATGTCCAGGAAGGCATGTATAGGCCGGAAGCTATAGTTGGGGCAGATGAAGTTTTTATAACGAACTCCATTCAGGAAATTGTACCGATTTGCATGTTTGATGGCCATCCCATGCCAGGGCTTTCCGGCAAGAAAACAAGAGAGCTCCAGATTCACTATGAATACCACTGTGAATACTTATGGAGCAGGAATGAACTGTAGGAGGATTCATAATGTCTAAAACAACAATTCAGTGTGGACCGTATACGTTGGATTACGGAAAGAAAACCATTGTAATGGGGATTTTGAATGCAACGCCAGACTCCTTCTCGGATGGAGGCAAATACAGTCATCAGGATCTGGCAGTCAAGCATGCTCTGGCAATGGTTGAAAATGGAGCGGATATTATTGATGTCGGGGGAGAATCAACCCGTCCGGGGTTTGATCCGGTGCCTGAAGACGAAGAGCTGAAGCGTGTTCTTCCTGTCATTGAGGCGATATCAAAGGAAGTAGATGTTCCAATATCAATTGATACCTATAAAGCTGAAGTCGCCAGGCAGGCCATTGGAGCCGGGGCTCATATTATCAATGATGTCTGGGGTGCCAAAGCGGATCCTCAGATGGCTTCCGTCGCGGCGGAAACGGAAGCGCCGATTATCTTAATGCATAACCGCAAAGATATGGAATACACTTCATTTTTCCGTGATGTCCTGAATGATCTGTATGAAAGCATCACGCTTGTAAAGTCAGCCGGTGTTAAGGACGAGAAGATTATCCTTGACCCGGGCATCGGTTTTGCCAAAGACTTAAATTATAACCTGCAAATGATGAGAGATTTGGACAAGCTTGTTGCCGTTGGGTATCCCGTGCTGCTTGGAACATCGAAAAAGCGGATGATCGGAACCATCCTGGACCTTCCGGTAGAAGAAAGAACGGAAGGAACAGGGGCCACAGTTTGCTACGGCATCCAAAAAGGATGTCAGATGATCCGCATCCATGATGTAAAGGAAATGAGCCGAATGGCTAAAATGATGGACGCTTTAATGGGAAAAGGTGAATACAATGGATAAAATCTATGTAAACCGAATGGAGTTTTATGGCTACCACGGTGTTTTTCAGGAAGAAACGAGGCTTGGCCAGCGCTTTGCTGTGGACCTTACCGTGGAAGCAGATCTGAAAAAAGCCGGGGAGACAGATAATCTTGATGACTCCATTAACTATGGCGAGCTGTATGCAGTCTGCAAAGAGGTTGTGGAAGGAAAGCCTTATAAGCTGGTTGAAGCTGTAGCAGAAAAGCTGGCGGCAGAACTTCTTTCGCGTTTTCCGCTGATTCTGCAGCTGACTGTCAAAGTAATCAAGCCTGATCCGCCCATTCCTGGCCACTATCAATCAGTTGCTGTTGAAATTACGAGAGGCAGATCATGAAGAATACCGCTTTTATTGCACTCGGCTCAAACATCGGCAGCCGGTTTGAACACTTGAAGGAAGCCATTGAGCTGATTGATCAGCTTCCGGATACCCAAGTGGTAAATACTTCATCTATTTACGAAACCGACCCGGTTGGGTATGAAGATCAAGAACAATTCTTAAATATGGCGATCCAAATTTCTACAGGATTAAATCCCTTTAAATTGCTGGATGCATGCCTTGATATAGAATTAAAACTTGGGAGAAAAAGGGAAATCCATTGGGGCCCCCGGACAATAGACCTTGACATTTTGCTGTATAATCACGAAAATATTGAAACAGAGAAGCTTATTGTTCCTCATCCTCGGATGCATGAAAGAGCATTTGTCCTTGTTCCTCTTTTAGAGGTTGATTCCAGCATCAGGCTTCCGAAGATGGAGAGGCCCTTAATTTCAATACTGGAAGATATACCTGACAGAGAGGGAGTACGGATATGGAAGCAGAAAAATGGGGAAGACGTATTCGCGCTTTTCGAAAGTTAAAAGGATTTACGCAAGAAGGATTTGCGAGAGAGCTCGGTGTATCGGTTTCGATATTAGGTGAAATTGAAAGAGGAAACCGCATGCCTGCACCGGCTTTAATTGAGCAGATTGCACTGGCGCTTAACATAACACAGGAAGAATTGGCTCCCAGGCAGGAGCACGAATAATATATACGTTTGAATGATTTAAAAGGAGGTGCAATCATGTTCAAAATTGGAGATATCGATCTGAAAAACCGTGTTGTACTGGCTCCGATGGCCGGAGTGTGCAACTCGGCTTTCCGTCTGACTGTAAAAGAATTCGGTGCCGGTCTCGTATGTGCTGAGATGGTCAGCGACAAAGGGATTGTCACTAAAAACGAAAAAACCATGAACATGCTCTATATTGATGAAAGAGAAAAGCCGCTAAGCCTGCAAATTTTCGGAGGCGAAAAAGAAACGCTTGTAGAAGCGGCGAAATTTGTAGATAAAAATACAAATGCAGATATCATCGACATTAACATGGGATGCCCTGTCCCTAAAATCACCAAATGTGATGCAGGTGCCAAGTGGCTCCTTGACCCGGATAAAATTTATGAAATGGTTTCGGTTGTAACGGACGCTGTTGAAAAGCCTGTTACTGTGAAAATGCGCATGGGCTGGGATGAAGATCACATTTATGCTGTAAGAAACGCTCAAGCTGTTGAACGCGCAGGCGGTAAAGCTGTAGCCCTTCATGGACGTACGCGTGTCCAAATGTATGAAGGGAAAGCAAACTGGGATATCATCCGCGAAGTGAAGCAGAGCATTAACATTCCGCTTATCGGAAATGGTGATGTGCAGACACCGGAGGATGCCAAGCGCATGCTGGACGAAACAGGCTGTGACGGTGTCATGATCGGGCGTGCTGCACTAGGAAACCCATGGATGATTTACCGCACAGTCAAATACCTTGAGACAGGTGAATTAATGGGTGAGCCTTCTATACGCGAGAAGATTGATGTGTGCATTCTTCACCTCGACCGCCTGATTTCATTAAAAGGTGAATTTATCGCTGTCCGTGAAATGAGAAAGCATACAGCGTGGTACCTTAAAGGTATCCGCGGCAATGCGAAAGTCCGCAATGCGGTCAACGAATGTGATACGAGAGAAGATCTTGTTACATTGCTGAACGCTTTAGTGATCGATGCAGAAGAAAAGGAAAGAAGCCAGATACAGGCAGGATAAGCTGCGTAAAGTTTGACAGGCAGTCTTTCTTTGCCTATAATACTTTTGATAAAAGGAAACTGCCAGTGCATGAACTGGCAGTTTTTATTCTATTTAAATATTTAGGATGTCTGATTTACTCACTTTGTGTAAAATAATAGAGATATACATTTTTGAAGGATCGCAGAATTGTGCGTACATAAAAAGATTTACAAAATGGAGATGATTTCAGTGAGCCAGAGTCATGAAGAATTAAATGACCAGTTAAAAGTAAGACGCGAGAAAATGAACAGCTTGCGCGAACAGGGAATGGATCCTTTCGGGAAACGTTTCGACCGTTCACACCAAAGCAAAGAATTAATAGAGCAGTACGGTGAGCTTGAAAAAGAAGAAATTGAAGAAAAGAATGTTTCTGTCACTCTGGCAGGCCGTATTATGACAAAGCGCGGAAAAGGGAAAGCTGGATTCGCTCATATACAAGATCTATCAGGACAAATTCAAATCTACATCCGCAAAGATGCAGTTGGGGAAGAGAACTATGCAATCTTCGAATCTGCCGACCTGGGAGATATCATTGGGGTCAGCGGTACGCTCTTTAAAACAAAGGTAGGCGAATTGTCTGTTAAAGCGCAGGAATTTGACCTTCTGACAAAATCCCTGCGTCCTCTTCCGGATAAGTTCCACGGTCTTAAAGACGTTGAGCAGCGTTACCGCCAGCGTTACCTGGATCTAATTATGAGTGAGGAAAGCAAACAGACTTTCATCACGAGAAGCCGCATTATCCAATCCATGCGCCGCTACCTTGACAGTCATGGCTACCTTGAAGTTGAAACACCTATGATGCATTCCATTGCAGGGGGGGCATCTGCACGACCATTTATCACTCATCATAATGCGCTGGATATGGAACTTTATATGCGTATCGCGATTGAGCTTCACCTGAAGCGCCTGATTGTGGGCGGCCTTGAAAAAGTGTATGAAATTGGCCGGGTATTCCGTAATGAAGGTGTATCTACACGGCACAATCCTGAATTCACTATGATTGAATTGTACGAGGCTTATGCTGACTATAGAGATATCATGAGCCTGACAGAAAACCTTATTGCCCACATTGCCCAAGAAGTTCTCGGAACAACTTCTGTGCAATACGGTGAGTATGAAGTGGATCTTAAGCCTGAATGGAAAAGGCTCCATATGGTAGATGCCATTAAGGAATATACAGGGGTAGACTTTTGGAAAGAAACAAGCAAGGAAGAAGCACAGCAGCTAGCCAAAGAACACGGTGTTGAAATCAAAGACAATATGGAGTATGGACATATTGTTAACGAATTCTTCGAGCAGAAGGTTGAAGAGAAATTAATTCAGCCTACATTCATCTATGGCCATCCTGTCGAGATTTCACCGCTTGCGAAGAAAAATGAAGAAGATCCACGCTTTACTGATCGATTTGAATTATTCATTGTAGCCCGAGAGCATGCGAATGCTTTCACTGAGCTGAATGATCCGATTGACCAGCGCGAGCGTTTTGAAGCACAGCTTAAAGAACGTGAAGAGGGTAATGATGAAGCTCATATGATGGATGACGACTTCATTGAAGCTCTTGAATACGGCATGCCGCCAACTGGAGGACTTGGCATCGGAATCGACCGCCTTGTTATGCTGCTGACAAACTCTCCTTCTATTAGAGATGTTCTGTTATTCCCGTTAATGCGCCATCGTTAAAATTAATAAAATCAGGCAGAGTACAGTACGTACTCTGTCTTTTTTTTTGTTTTATATAAAGGATTTGGGGACGTAAAATCTGCATAAATGATACTTTTTCCCGAGCAGAATAATGGGAATATTTTTTCTTTCTTTTTTGCGGATAAAAAAGAAAAAAACATATTGCATGTTGTCCTGCAAGGTGATATATTTATATTCGTTGCTGCGAGACAGCGACTTACAAAAAAGAATTTAAAAAAAGTTATTGACTCAGGTGATCGAATCTGATAAGATAATAAAGTCGCCTTTGAGCGGCGGATTGATCTTTGAAAACTGAACGAACAAAAACGTCAACGTTAATTCTTTAGTCTTTTTTGAAAAGACAACTTATGAGCTTAATCAACTCTTATATGGAGAGTTTGATCCTGGCTCAGGACGAACG
>NZ_JALJRC010000052.1:0-20801 GCF_024519925.1 Cytobacillus sp. Bac17
CAAGAGGGCTCTTTTTTGTTCAAGTCCCGAAAATCCTTCTAACAGGAATGCTCCTTAAAAAAGAAGAAGAGAGTTCCTCCCTTCTTCCATCATTAATATTTCACTCTTGTTTCCCATTCAGCGGGATATGGAACCTCCACTAAAGCACCAGATTCAAAAATCTGATCAATTGGGATAGCAAGCTCAGTGTCATTGCCTTTCACTCGAAACTTGGCTTGTGGCGTATCTGTATTTAGCAATCCAAACACGCCATAAATCATAAAGGCTTTCTCATCCTGATTATCAGTGGCACTAAAATAAGCACTCATAGAATTGTGTGAATGTACCTGGGCCACTTGAATATAGCGAAGCGAATTTCTTCCCAAATACTTAGGGTTCAGTTGAGCATGAACTTTTACCTTTGATACATGCTGAATAGGACATTCTAGAAAATATCGCTGTGTCTCTGTATCAAAATATAGCTGCAGCATAACCTCCACGTCGGATCTTAAGCAGAAGACTTTGAAAAAGGAATACATCTGATTAAAGATATAACCTGGAATCTTAGGAAGCCTGAATGAAAATCTTTCCGATAAGTTATCTAATGAAGGAATTGAAGGAGGCTTGGCCACCATTTTTCCTATCATTGACTCTCTCACTTCGTAAATTTGTCCATCAGCTGCACCAATATATGAAATTCCTCTTTTATCACTCTGACTAAAGTATTCTGTCACTCTCCAAAAATAAGAAACAAGGGACATTAAAATGCCCCCTTTGCAGCTCCTAAAGCATCTGGAAATAGTCTTTTATTTTCCTTATCCACATCCCACTTTGTTCTAGTGGCTGTAAATTGAAAATAGTTTTTCTCCAGCTCCACTCGAAGCTCTTCTAATGTAATTCCTTCTTCTGGGATTTCCTCCACAAAATCAGAAACCACAAAATGTTCAGTTGCAAAATGAATAGACCATTCCGCCGTTACCTTTATTTCTTCCTTTGGTTGAACAGGTGCTTTAACAGCAGCTGATCCTTTACTGGCTGAAGTGTTCTTCTTTTCTTCAACCTTTTTTTCTTCCACTGGTTCAACCCCTAGTTCAAAAATAGTTAATTCTTTAGACATACTTTTTCCTCCTTAAAAAGTAATGGTTGTTTTGAGAGCATAAAAAAATACACTCTATTAAAAACAATCGACATAGCTACTACTTGAGCAGTTTTCATAGTCAATCACTTTTAATAAAGTGCATTCATTCAGAAATACTTATCCCGCATGGGTTAAGTAAAAAAATTTAAGAAAATATAATTCTATTATATACCAGTTGTTCCAAAATTGTTATCATTAATTCTTGTGATTTCGCGGAAATCAAATCATAGTAGTACAATGGAAAAAAATTCGAAATCGATGTGAGGAGGAAGAGGATTGCTGAACCAACAAGCAATTTCTAATCGTATCTCGAACACGGAGAAAACAGCTAGAACTTTTAGTTTAGATAAATTACAAAGGCAATTTCTTATTAATCAAATAAAGCCACTAAAAATAATTAATGTTCCTACCTTGAAATACTCAATTGAATCTGACGAATTAGTGGAATGGATATTTGAAAAATTAAGTAATGATGATATACAAAAGATCAGCTCTATGCTCCGAATTGCACAGAAAAGATCCGCAGATATTAGGCCTCTTATTGGCACCATTGCCTTAAGCTTATTAAAAAAATAATTTGTCCCCTATATTTATGGAACAAATTACACGCCCGACTCGGGCGTTTATCCAAATTACTTTACTAAGCGAAGCTGAGTATATCATACGCTTAACTTCTTCAAGTTCAATCAAAAGTTTTTATCATTTCTTGTGTTAAAATGAAGGTAAACTGAACAAAACAAAGAATTAGTCTCTGAGCGTCTTAATCCTTTAATCTCAGGCATTAACTGTTAATTGATGTTACCTTAAAAACGGTTATATCCCCCGTATAGAATATCATTCAAAAAGGTTAACAATTGAAAGTATTATTGATGAAGCTTTTTCTTCTAGTGTAATTAAAGGGAGTGTGAGCGGAAAACATGTACACTGTTCTTACATATTTTGTTTCCCTTTTTGTCATTGTGATATCAGTATTTATTACACTTTTTATCAAGAATGAACTAGAGCGAATGTTTCGAGAAAAAAACAATATGATCCCTTTTCATATATGTAATGTGCTTATTACCTTAATGGTTTCTTTAGCAGCACATGCTGTAATGACTATTTATATCATTAGGAATGAATTCAATTGGATACTACAAGGTGTAATCCTTATGCTCATTATCTTACCAATTTATATTTTAGGGCACTTTGCATTTGAAAAATATAAATTAGTGTATCAAAAATACATTACCGATGAGAGCGGGAAAGTTATTGTACTTAACGAAAAGTACTTAAAAAAGAAAAAGTGGCCTTCAAAATTCAAAAATTATAATGCTTTTTCTAAGGAAAAATAAATCAAGGGAATATAAAATAAGAGTTTTTTCTTGGGTTAAGCAAACTTACTGAACCTTTTCGATATTTTATGGAAGGATTGGAGCAATTACGATGAAAAATGAGCAATATTGGGTTTCAAAACTTGGATTAACTCCTCATCCAGAGGGAGGATATTATAAAAGAACGTTTGAATCAGAGGAATGTACTTCTGATCAAGAATTGTCTGTGAATTTTGTGGGAACACGTAAGCTCTATACAAGCATTTATTTTTTATTAACGTCTAATGATGTGTCCCACTTTCATCGATTGAAGTCTGATGAATTATGGTATTTTCACGCTGGAAGTCCATTAACCATTCATGTCATCCATGAAAATAGTGAATATGAAGAAATCAAATTAGGAATAAACCTTGATAATGGAGAAGTACCTCAAGCTTTAGTTCCGAAAAATTCAATTTTTGGTTCGTCTGTTATGGAGGAGGATACATTCTCACTAGTAGGTTGTATGGTTTCTCCGGGCTTTGAATTTCAGGATTTTGAAATGTTTACACAAGCCGACCTTTTATCAGAATATCCTCAATATAAGGAAATTATTTTAAAGTTAGCATATGAAAAGATTCCTGAATAAAGGTTAAATGTATACCGTATTAACTGGCAGTAAGATGCCCACTCTCAAGGAGTAGAGAGCAAGGCGAAACAGCTCTGTATATTCATAAACGTGGGTGTTTATAGGAAGGAATAGACCAAATCATATGCGATTTGGTCTGATAATTAATGTGCTTCATATTTTATAATCCAAAACCGACCCCATATAGTTAGTTTGAGCTTTTATCTTTTAATGCGAAACTAAATAAATCTACATACTTTATTTCTTCGAGTTCAATTAAAAAATTTAAATTCTGCTTTATTATATCCTTGGTATCCAACTCTACTTGAGCCTCTACCCTTTCGCCGTTCGGCAAATATAATTTTCGCTGTGAAGCATTCCTTCTGCTATTAAGATAAGCTGTACTATCACTTGAAAAAAACGGGTATTCAAGCAGAAGTTCATTAGCCCCCCAAGGAAATGGAAATTAACATTAGAATATAAATTAAATATTCGATCCAAAGTAGCTCTACAGTGGTTCAACCCTTTCTTCATTAAGGGAATTAACCCTCCAAGAGCTATCACCTCATGTTCTTCATCTACTAACATTTCTAAGGACTTTAGTGAATCCGAAACCTGAAATACAGGGATGAGGTTTGCTCCTGGAACCATGGCCTTTAATTTAGCGTAATTTTCTTTTGTGGCTTCCGGTTCTCCTATTACATCTAAGGGGAAGAACCCTATAATTCTTGGATTATTCTTATTTGCATTAATAAAGTCTGCATACCCTTTCAATATCATATCCTGTTCAGTTTGTTCATCAAACAGGGATAGATTTTGTAACCCTTTCTTACATTTTTGATTATGGAGAGAAAAGCTTCCGCTATCTATATATGCATATAAATTATATCTATCTAATTGCTTTAGACAGTTAGGTCCTGACTGCAGGATTTGAAAGAAATTAAAGAGCACAAAATTTCCTCCTATTTTTTTAAGCAGCTGCAACCCATTCTTTTCTCTTTCAAGTCCACTTGCCCAAAAACGCAGTGTCTTAAGGGATAAACGGTACCCTTCTCTTAGCTTCAATAGCCTGGCAATATGATGAAAAATCCTATTTATCATTCCAAATAGAGCTGATGAGTAGCTAGAGAAACCCTCCATATCCTTTCTAATGATGGTTCTTTTAAATAATGTAAAAGAAATAGCACGTCTTAGTTGCCCTCTGGTTATCGAAATAGAGCTCCCCTTTTGCGTTTTAACAGTAATAGAATTTTTACCATATTTAACAATATAGTTAGTTATGCCACTGGCCGTATTATAATAGCCAGCTTTCATCATTTAACTTGCGTTCATAACTTCTCGCACTTGTTTGGTACTTTACAATCATTTCTCATCCCTGCCTTTGCTATTAGTAGTGCTTCTAAGCTAAACCTAATGAACTTCAACCTAACAATCTTCAGTAAGGTACTGCAGAGCATTCTTTTCATTAGTGTAAACAGTCACTTCTTCGGCCGGTATTCCATAGTTTACTCCTCCAACTACTAATTCTGCCTTAGTTTCCTCCAGGACTGCATATTGAACATATACTTTTTCTTTATGTTCCCAGCCACTTAGGATAGCTTCAGCATCCTTTCTGCAGAAAAATAAATTATCAAACACTCGGTAAACCTTTTTGATGATCATTGTAATCCTCCTTAAAAAGTAATGGAAAATGCAAAAAACGCACTTTACCCAAAGGATTAAATTAACTACGATAGTAGTTTTAATCACTTGGATAAAGTGCGTTCATAAATAAAAGATAATAACGCCCGCCTGGGTGTTAGAAAAAATGAAAAGAAGAAGTATGAGTCTAGTATATCATCCCCATTAGTCGTAAAAAAGGAAAGATTGCAGTCATTTGTTTTCCGCTTCCTTTTTTTTTAGTACTTCTATTATCTTTTCGTTTTCCTTTACTACTTTAAATCCCATATCTTTAACAACGGTCTTCTTTCGAGGCTTCAGATTCTTATCTTCTCCCATAGCTATCCTCCTTATATAAGAAGTATATCCATGGACCTTTTGCAATATGACCATAAAAAAGCAAAGGCGTTTTGCCTTTGCTTCCAGTCTCTATTGGTTATTTAACAGCTCTAACACCTTTTTATTCATTTCATTTACACCACTAAATGAGTCTCCAGGTGCAACTTTGGTTAATTTCTTTCCGCCATTATTAATTGCAGAGGTTTCTCCAGAGGGAGTTACCATTCTGCCTGCTCGGCCTCTATACTTCTTAAGCTTTTTTCTTGAATGAGCAATTCTGTTAGCAATCATAGTTAATCATCCTCCATTGGATTGATTATATTTAATTATACCACTATTACGCGTATTAACACATCTCCCATTCAAAAATACTGATGAGATTGACAATATTAAGAGCATCAATTCCTGTTACTTCAACATCTTTGCTGCTAACTAAAGCTAAGTAGGTATGCTGGCCATAAAAAGGAACAATAAATAATTCTTCTATGACCAATGGCAAACTTTCTGCATCAGCTAGTCGGTTCGAGACGTCTTCCATATCTTCAATGTTCACATTATATCTTCTTTCAACCTGCTCTAGTGAAACCATAATGGCATTGACTAATTCCTCCTGATTTTGATAATCGGGAATAAGGAATAATTTTAGTTTGAAATCAAAAAAACCAGTATATTTACTTACGTATTCACAAAGCTCATTTTCATATTCTGCCCAACTTGAAACTGGCTGCTTTCCCATGAAATAGTCTTCCGATTCCTGGATCACGGCTGTAAAGGTATTTGCTTTTTGAGTAACAAAGCCTAATGTCCTTTGGTTCTTTTCTAGTGTCTCACGAATTAAGTCTTCATGCTGAAGTTCAGCATTAAATATTTTTAATATATTTGGTGTTTGAAACACTGCAAGATCCACAAAGACAATGAAAGCTGTCATTTGGAGCAACAGCTGCCAGTCTTTATAATCCATCTCTTGAAGGATAAATCCCAGACAAAGGGCCGATAAGAACATGACATATAAGCTTTTCCGAAGTCTTCCTATGTGTAAGATAAAACCATCACGGTTCCTAAAATAGTAAATTAAGCTGCCCACTAGGTACAAGATGCAAAGGCCAAAAAATATTTTTAAGTACATGTAGGTACTCCTTTCACCCAGGTAAAGAAACATTTTCCTAACAATCTATGTGTGTATTTATTCCAATAGATTAATTATATGAAAAGAGCCTTATTGGAGTATACCAATATGGCCTCTCATTAATCTTTTGCAACAAATTCAGCAAACGTTTTATTGGATGGAGACAGCGTCTCATCATCAAACTCTGCATTTTGATATTTCTCAAACAACATACGGGTTTGAGGATTCACATGACCATTATTAGGAGTAGAAAGAAATACATAAGGAATGTGCTGCAGCTTATCCAGAGAATCTATATTATATTCCCCATAGCTCCAACAAACTCTGTGATCTCCAAATACATTCGAATATGGATAGTGGTACAAGCGAGTGTCTTCTTTCAAAATCTTATCTTTCACACAGGCAATTTTGATTTTACTAATTCGATGATTTTGAACACGAAAATAAAACAGTAAAGAAGGATGCCCTACTTGCTTGTATTCCACATCATGAAAACGAACGTTACGCTTCTCTTTCGGCACCTGAATAATGACCGTTTCACTTATCAAGTCTTTTTGATAGTACACAATATTTTTAGGCATAAAACTATTACAAAGTACACGATTCGGTACGGCTGTACTTATGGCTTTTTCTAGCCAATCGTTTTGTGCTTTCGTAACAATGGAGAAAAATAGCTCCTTAAGTTCTTCTTGATTCTCTGTCATGGCCACTTTTTTAGCTGCGACACCCAAAATCTTTGAAAGGGCAGGAGTAGATAGCTCTTTGTTTACCTCTGCTTTGTTTAATAATGTTAGCAGTAATGACTGAAACTCCACTGAGTCAGATTCCATCTTATCAACATTTTTTAAAGCCGATCCAAGGATGCCTCTCAGACCCATCAGATCAATCTTTTGAATGTCTACTTTATCTAGTAGAAGTATCAATAAATCTATATAATATGGGTTATTTTCAAGAGAATCTTTTTTATTGTTTATTTTTTGAATTAGGTTTTCAAAAACCGTTCCTACATAGCGCACGTCAGCCTCTTCATCGATATACTTCTGAATAACTTCTAAATATTCCTTTTCAAATAAGTAATTTAACAATTCCTGTTCATCAATAGCGCTGAGCATGCTTCTAATAAAATCGTCAGTCAGCGCTTTTCTTCTGCCAATTTGTATATCTCCATCGAATTTCTTTATTTCTACATGTTTTGACCCATCTAACACAACTTCCATTCGCATTAAGCTACACTCTCCTTCGATAATTCTTGTCTTATTTCCTCCAATAAGGCTTGTAATCGATCCTTTAACAGCAACATACTTTCAAAAAAGCTGTACATAGGGCCGTAACAAAAATCAAAATAGAGACCAATATTTCCATCCTCGCAAAATAGCATTTTTACGGTAAACTCCCCAAAGTCTCCATCCCAAAATTCATGGTAAGACTTAATGATTTGCTGGAACTTTAAGTGTATCGACTCTGGAACCGTTCCAATTTCTTTATAAACTTGTTTCAATTCGGGACTATTTATTATCACCATTTCAATACCATTACCATTGGAATTGGAATCTATTTGTGTCCATTCATTTCCCAGACAAATCATACTAAGCAGGAATTCTACTCCCTCTTCACTACTTGCATAATATTCAAAGTGATCAGGTGGGTAAATCCCTCTCATTTCAAATAAGATTTTTGCTTGTATGACGCGATCAAATGCATCCTGAAATTCGCTTTTATCCATTTCTGATAAACCAGGTAGCATCAATATTCCTCCTTAAAAAAACAGTTTCTTTTTAGGTTTCGATTGACTCCAAATAGTAGAGATAATTTCACCTATATAGCAAATCTCCCTAAAGTCA
Organism: Cytobacillus sp. Bac17; assembly: GCF_024519925.1. Classification (NCBI taxonomy): domain Bacteria; kingdom Bacillati; phylum Bacillota; class Bacilli; order Caryophanales; family Bacillaceae; genus Cytobacillus; species Cytobacillus sp. Bac17. The sequence continues at coordinate 8,003 of NZ_JALJRC010000052.1, forward strand.
TTTGAATATAAATGATATCTTTCCTGAATCTCATGATCTTCGTACTCCCCTGCCTCCATGCTGGGAATAAAGTAAATATCGCCTAAGGCCATTTCTAATGTTTTTCTATCAGTTTTCTCTATGAATTCCTTTATCTCACCAAATGTATTTCCAGGTGAAAAAATAAGAGTATTAAATACATCCATCGTATTTTCGCTGTCTATTCCCGGCTCTCCTTGACTTTCGAGTTCAGTCCAGACTTTTTCAAGATTCATATCAATTCCTCCAAAATATAAAAACACTCAACCAATTATGGATGAGTGTTTCTTTCTTCTTCAATTATGCAATTGTGTTTATTAGCCTACTTGTGGAAGACCTTCATAAAAAGTCGGTCTTGTATCTAATCCTGGACCACCATGTATCACAATATACTTAGGAAATTTCTGTTCGAATTTATATTTCATATCTTCAAAAGTATCTGCCTCATTTTTTGAGGCCATTTGTGCATTGTGAAAATAACCAGTTTGTTGGTCGACAACAATTAGCCAAAATATACGAATCATATCTTATCTCTCTCCAATTTCGGTCTCTATCTCTATATCTATTTTTTTCCTTATTTTAGCATGATAAAGCATAAATTTACAATGCTATCGCAAAACTAGACATAAATTGAGATAAACTGACAAGATAAAATACTAATTTATATTTTATATTTCCCTAGATTCAAGTCACGTAAGAAAGATTGAAACCCAAGTTTTGAACAGGCTTCTTCTAAATACTCATTATGCTCTTTCTTACTTTGATATAGAATATCATCCTTATGTTCGATTGGACAAATATCGCTTTTTAGAGTTGTTAAGGTCTTAGACAGTACCCCGCTTGCCTTACCTTCCTCTAGCTTCTTCTTATATCGGTTAAATTCTTTGGGTAGATTATCTATGGACTCAAAAAGAGATTCAATCGTTTGAAAAGCTTTTATTAACCCCATAGCTCCTTTTTCTCCTATACCTGGGACCCCGGGAATATTATCAGAGGAATCTCCCATAAGAGCTTTAATTTCGATGATTTGAATAGGCTCCAAACCTTGATATTTAGACTTAAATTCTTCACTGTTATAATAAATATCCGTTTTCTTATCGCGAACGATTTGAACAACTTGATTACTTACAATTTGAAGAAGATCTTTATCGTTTGATAACGTAAAAACTTTCATATCGCTCTCCAGCATGCGGGCCAGCGAAGCAATTAATAGTGATAGGTAAGCCTTTGGATTCGGTATCCTCCGTAAACAACTTTTCAATAATACTAAATTTTAGTAGGTATTATTTTACTCGGTTGAACTTTTCCCCCACTCCACACCGTACGTGCAACTTTCATCGCATACGGCGTTCCATCTTGTGATGTTATTGATTAACTAATAGGTTCTAAGTTACACATTTTACGATAGTTATCGATTTTGTTGATTACTTCGCTACTAGGGCGTAGTTTATCTATATATTTTTTAATCGTTTGTACATCCACTGCATGGACTAGGATATGAATATCTTTCTTTAAGATTCGTAGATTATTAAATTCATCTGTTCCTCCTAAGCCGGTGGGTACTAGATGGTGACAGTGTACTAATTCAGCAGGTAGGAATTCTCCTGTGATTTCGCATTTACCGTTTTTCATACTGTACCTACTAATTCGATTATCCATGTATTCGATGCTTCTATTCGTGATGTTTGACATCATGAGACGTCGTATTTCAATCAACACATCGCCTCTAAGTTCCTTGTGAATATCGTCTCTACCTTTTTTAGTGTAAGTAGTCAAATGTTGTGAAAAGTTCATAACATTTTTATGGCTTACATCCGTGATGGGATAAAGATATATTCGTCCTATTTTGTGTGTCTTATAGGTGGTTTTATAGAACTTAGAATAAGACGGCGGAGGTTTCTTAGGACGTTCATACTTGCCGACTTTTTTCAAACGATTGAATAGGGTTTTACTAAGCGCGTATGCTAGTTTATTAAACTCTGGAAAGACTTGTGTTGCAGCACGGCTATAGTTGTGAATGCCTAGCACCCAGCTATTGTAGAGTAAAGCATTTTGGACTGTTGGACTTTTTTGAATTTGAATAATTCGTTTTCGTCCGTCTTCCTTGTATTGCTCCATCTTTTTCTTGCTAGGTCGAGTGAATGCTACACATTTCTTTCCTTTTCTTTCAGCTTTGATTGAAAAACCTAAGAACTCGGATTTTCTTTTTCGTAAGTTTATCACTTGTGATTTTTCAGGTGATATGTCGAGTTTAAGTCTATCCTTTAGGTATAGCTTTACAGCATGGAACCATCTCTCAGCAGTTTGTCGAGTACGACAAAGAATTTTGAAGTCATCCGCATATCTCACAATATAACCTTCTTTGAGATTAGAGAATTTCTTCAGACTTACATATTTGTTGTACCCTTTATTGAATGTATGTTGGGTTTGGAAACCTTCCCATTGACCATATATCCACATATCCAAATCATGTAAAACTACATTGGATAATAAAGGTGAGAGGATTCCTCCTTGTGGAGTTCCTTTTGTAGGGATACCTTCTCCATCTATCTCTGCTTTCAGCATTTTACTTATTAACCTTAAGACTTTCCTATCTTGTATTCCTAAATTCCAAAGTTGTTTAAGTAGTAGTGTGTGATTTACATTATCGAAGAAACCCTTAATATCGACATCCACTACATAATGTAATTGTGAGAGATTGATTAAGCTGTTTACTCTTGATAAGGCGTGGTGTGTTGACCGAAGTGGTCTAAAACCATATGAGTGATTATAGAATCGTGCTTCGCAAATTGGTTCGAGAACCTGTTTGAAAGCTTGTTGAATAATTCTGTCACTCATACTTGGTATGCCTAAAGGTCGTTTATCTCCATTGGGTTTAGGTACAAGAACTCTTCTTACTTTCATCGGCTGATAGTTTTCGAGTCGTTTTTGAATAAAGCGGACAAATTTATCTTCATTCCAGTCTTGGAAGTCTTTAATTGTGCGCCCATCTGAACCAGCAGTTTTAGAACCCTTGTTATTTTTAATTGTACGATAAGCTAGTATGATATTTTCCCTTGTTACGATGGTATCGTATAGGTGTTTATGTGATGTACCCTGTTTACTTATTTCATACAATTCATCGAATTTTTCGGTCATACCGTAGTATTCCCGATATCGTAATTGTGCTTGCATAATGGATCACTCCCTTCTTGGAATGATATTCCCATCTTCATACAAGACCCTTGCAATTCACTGTTTAGAATATTAGTTATAACTATCACAAGACTTGAGGCTATTCCTCCATTACCATTACGGTAGTTTCAATGGTCATGCCTCTACTCTCACAAAGGTAAATGTATTTCGACTATAATGAAGCCTTATAACAACCGTTAGGGCTGACAGTCCCATTGCAACGTCCTTTGCTTTCCTTGTTCCGCTAATTCTATCTGTTCATATATCCTTAGGTGGCATCCTTTGAGCCTGTAAGTCTTTCATTCCCATAGTTGAATGGACGAATTTCATAACGATCAATCTTACTTTTCGTCGACTTACGTAAACATATATTTACGAGATACCGATTAGATATCTTAGCCGTATAGACCCTTACATTCGGAGCTTCGTCAGACCAGTTGGTCATTCTCACCATAGATATTTTATAGACACCCGGCTTATCAGTTACACCCCTTACCTCTAAGGAGCTTTCGTGAGATATTGTAAAAATATCTTTTAACGGTAACTTTCAGCCGACTTCACCTAGCTTCACACTATTTGGATGTCTGTCACACCAAAAGCATGTAGGAGTATTAGTGTGGTCGCTTCGGAAAACTTGGATTCCTCATTTCAACCATCGAATTAGAAGTTAAATCTAAAGTACTTAGATTCAAACATTTTCCGTATGGAGAATACGGTTATTGTTTAACAAGTCGCACGATCATCAGCTTCATATTGTTTGTGAGAGAAAACTGGAATTCCAATTCCCTTTAAAATTGACCTTAACAATGGAAATTGTTCTTTTAGTTCATCCGGCTGCTTCCCCCTTGTCCCTTTATATTCTTGGAACAAGTCTTGCCTAAACCCTCTTCCCTCATCAAAAACCACAGCTAAATGAGTGGCTTTTAATTCATCCTTGTATTTAAGTATCATTTTCAAGAACCCTAAAACACCGTTGGTATATCTTCCATCAGGAGATTTCATGATATTATCGGGATTTAATGCAGATGCATAATAGGCTCGATTTAATACGTTGTTTCCATCAACAATGAGAGCTACTTGCTCACCTACTGATTCCCTTTTTACTTCTTCAATGTCATTAAACAAAGATAATTGCAGCATTTCATATTCCTCCTTAAAAAAGTTTCTAAAATAAAGTCAGCTGTTCTGAATCCGATAATACCTTCTCATCTTCGGTAGCTACTGATGGAAAGACTTCCTGGTCAGTTGAAGAATCTAATGCTTGCTCAACTTTATAAGCTGAAGCATCATCTACTAGACCTCCGTAATGCTTTCGTTGATAACAGCGACAGAATTCCTTGGCTTCCGGGTCCTCCATTTCATAAGAACAGGTTTCTCCCATATTACAGCTTTTCCAACGAGAACAACACGAAAAACCAGCTTTACTAAAGCCGGTTACAGTAGTGGACCCTGTAGTTGTTTTCATTATTTCTTCCTCCTCAATAAAAGTAATTAAAGCAAAAAAAAAGCCCAATTTGAATCACCAATAAAAAGCGAATTTCTTTCATCGGTAACTCAAATTGAGCTTTTCAATTAAATAATCCCTTTCCTGCATAGGTAAGGTTGAAATTTCTAAAAATAATATATGCATAGTATACCATTTTTTCTTTATTTTGGTATATGTTAAATGCTATGATTATTTTATACTATTTCTTTTGTTACCTAATCTACCCACGCGGGCAGATTTTTCTTTACTACAATGCATTCATTTGAATGGTACCTTATGTCCTTGTGACAAATGCCATTGAATGAATGCTTTTTTATTACTTTTTAAGGAGTGAGGTTTATGTTATCAAAAATGAAAATGGTGATCTTTTGGGCTGTCATTGCCTACCCAGCAACATGGATCCTACAGTTTGTATTTAAGATTCCTATTTTTAATGAGTACAAAGAAATATTAGAGTTTTTTTACACTGCCTTTTATTCATGGTGGGATTGGATGTTGATTGCCTTATTCTCTTATTTGGTAACAAGAGAAATTGTAAATACCAAATTTGAAACTATGGAAAAAATTCGGTCTAATCGATTAGTAACAGAAATGGAAAGATGGGTTGAAACTCCCTATATTCCACCAATCATGGCGTATTATCTAATTAACCCGCCACAGGCAGTGAGTACAGACATTCGAAAAGTAGTTGATAACCGGTTCTATCAGAGAGTCATTACTTTTTTCAGAGACAGAATCTATATTAATGCTAGCTTTAGTAGCCTGGATCCTTTAGAAAGAGATTCGAATATAAAGAATATCGGATATAAGGACCTTGCGGCGCTTATAGCAGCCTTTGGCTTTGTCTTAGGTTGGTTTGGTGCAGTAACACTATCAGATCCTTCCAAATGGATTTACGGATGGGAGAGATTCTCCATCCCCCTTGTGCTTTATCTGAGCTTATATACATCCATGAAGCTGCAGGCGATTATGGAAATGCGTTATAGCAAATTAGATAAGGTACTCACAAAACATTTCGGTGAAGCTGAGCCCCATTATCGCTGGAGAGAATTTTTCCCTGACCAACCTAAAGGTGAGACTCTTTTACTTGCCTGGAAAGCGGAATGTGAAAAGAGGCAACGGTATACGAACATGCTTCAAGGAGGACTTATGGAAGTGCAGCATTATTCAAATCCTGCACTTGCCCCTTACCCTTACCCATCTCAGGAATTACCTCATTGGGTAGATGAACTAGATAATTATTATGTAGAAAAAATGGAATTAATGGCCAATCCTGAGCCAAAAACAATCCCATTAAAAAAGAAAAATAAACAACAAAACAACGTGGTTAATTTTAAACGTAAACCATCATAAGAGAAGCTATTGCTTCTCTTATTTTTTTAATTTCATAAAAAATGTGACGTAGTTCAATTTCATATTCAACAAGCCTTAGGACATAATTCGTGAGCAAGGCTTGACCCCATCATCATTAAATAAAACAGCTAACACTATTTTTTATTTTTCGTTTAATAAGTGGGCCATACCCCATTCATTGATAAAAAATATTCATAAAATGACCTAAACAAAAAATTTAGCCTTCAGCCAGCTAATTAAATGCACCTGAAAAAGGTGCCTTTTTTTTATGAACATATTTCTTATTACAGAAATATTCCTTTTTTCTAAAAGATGCTAATTGAAGAAAAGCACCCGTTTGTTTAAGTACATTTCTTCACAATCTATCTTAGATTGGTCTCAATTAATTTAAATTTATATTTGTACCTGGAGTTTTTAGAATAGATGCTAATCTTTGTATTGATTTATATAGAGTAAAATATGGTAATACATAATAGAAAATAAAGCAGGTACATAAAGTCCTGAAAAATCTAAATCCTTAAAGACTAAGAGGATGAAGATTAACCACCCGATGACACCTGTCAGACAATAGAGTACACAATGCTTTATATACTCAAAGATTGCTGGTTTTGTACTTCCTCTTGGAATGGTATCTCTTAGGATAGAATAGAAAACAGCTCCTACGAAGATTCCAGGAATAGTCATAGAGATTATTGATAATATACTCGTTATAGTTGTTGGTAATATAGCTTTTATAATTCTATTTTTTAACATAACAGCCAACTCCATTGAAATCTCAATCAAAGTATACCATAGCTAGATTAACTATCCTGCCCCTTTTGTTAAATAAGAAAAAAGCCGCCTGGTTAGGCAGCTGATCTTAAATATAAGCATCAGTTAGCTTAACGACAAATTATATTTTCGAACCACACCACGGACAAAAAGCAATTCCTATACTTGAAGATCCACCATCGTGAATTATCAATCCATAGTCATTATCATTTTCATCAAAAATTATTATTTTGTCAGGACATCCAAAGGAATTTTCATGTATATCACATTTGAAATTCGCATGATAATCCATAGCTTCACAACAATGTTTCTTCATGGCTTCACTTCTCCTTTTAAATATTAAGCCCGCATTTATAAAAACCTCTTCTACTGTTCTGAAGATACCACAATGATATTCTTTTTGATTTGAGAACATAAACTGCGTACATTTGACATTTTATCACCTTAACCATGCTTTTTCTTTGTTCAACAAACCTGCCCCGATTGTTTAAATACATTTCTTCACAATCATTCGATAAAACCAGTCCATTACCGCTAAGTCTCCCTTAGTTTAAAATTACTTTTTTATTTTAAAGCCCAACCTAACAGCTCCACTATCTTCCCTATCCAATAAATAGTATAGTAAAAAAATTGAAACTTTTTATCTTATATCCTTCTCTAAATAGTAAAAGGAGGCAACAAAGTTGGATGAATATAAGTTAATTAGAAAAGCCGTTCAAGGTGATTCCGAAGCGTTTGAACAGTTGCTGGTAGAGCATACTGATCGCCTTTACAGAACGGCGTACCTGTATGTTAGGAATCGTGAGGATGCCCTGGATGTCGTACAAGAAACCGCCTACAAGGCATTTTCCTCTATACACCAGTTAAGGAACGAGCAATATTTCCTAACCTGGATTACAAAGATTCTTATTAACTGTGCTTATGATGTGCAAAGGAAAAGAAGAAATGAGATTTCATCTGAAAATGAAGTGGCAGCCCTTGCTAGAATTAAGAATGAAGAAAAGCTGGACCTCGCTGCGGCGATCGGTAAATTGCCAGCCAAACACCAGACCAGCATCATCTTTTTTTACTATTATGATATGAGTCTGAAGGAAATAGCCACTTGCCTAGAAGTTCCGGAAAATACTATAAAAACATATTTAAGCCGTGGGAAGAAACAATTGCGAAAGTTATTGGGAAGGAGCTACTTTGATGGACAAAGACATATTCTTTAACCAAATAGATGAAATTGAGGTTCCAAGGGAAGAAGTAATGCAGTCAATAAAATTAGGTGTATGCCGAGCAGTCCAAGAGGGTGAGCAGCCTCGGGCCAAGCGTAAAAGGAATCGTATTTTAATAGTCGCTGCCTGCTTATTGATTGGCATACCAACAACTGCTTTTGGAGCAGCCAAAGTCTATGACATAATTGTCCAAAAACAAAATTATGAAGTAAATATTTCAGTTTCGAATACCGCCCTCAAAAAGAGTGACAAATGGTATAAGTTAAAAGTCGGCAATTTGCCAAAAAATATGGAAGCAGTTGATCCTACTGGTATGAAATATTTCTTTAAAGATAACTACGCAAAGGGTGGGTTTTCATTCATTCTCTGGAAACTTGGGGAAAACTCAGACTTTTCTACACTATATTCAAACAGTTACGAAGAAAAGAAAATTAACGGAAGGAAAGCAATTATTATCAATAAAGACTCCGGCAACGAAAACTTAATGTTTAACAGACAGGTCTTTATGTTATTTGAGGAAGAGGGAATTATGTTAGAAAGTTATATTGGAGCCGATGTCAGTGAAGAACAAATGATGAAAGTTATAGCGAACACTTCACTAAAACCAACATCAAAGGAAAATGCATCTATTACAGTAGCTTATGATGATTCCCAGTTAAGTAAAGTAAATGAAGCAAAGGAATCAAAAGAATCAAGAGTTATTCCTTTAAAGAAAGACAGCAAACAACTTTTTCGTATAGGTCAAAAGGTTCCAGTAACCATCGAACAAGAGGTTACTGGAACCAAAAGTAGTCTCGAATATGTCATAAAAAAAGTTGAAGTCTTTGATTCAATTAAAGATTTTAAACAAGAAAACTTTAATAAATTGGGTCTTGAAATACTAAGCAAGAATAAGGTCTTAGATCAAACAAGGGAATTGTTACCGTATAGACGGAATGTATATAAAGTGGGAAATGGTAAGGATTCAATTGACCAATTAGTAGAGTCTAATTTAGTTAATCTAAAATTTGTCTATCTAACAACAACAGTGAAAAATACTGGTAAACAGGCAACTGAAGAAATCTATATGCATCCGTCTTTACAAGAGCTTAAGCCTGAAAATAATGCATGGAACTATGCTGGAAAAGCTGGAATTAACGAAGCAAGTATAATAACGGGTGAAGTTGATTATTTAGAACCTCACGGTAGTGGAAAAAGCTTTTACAATATTGGCAGTATCCAACCAGGCCAAACGAAGAAGATAAATTTGGGTTATTTTGTTGATGAGGATAAACTTGATTCAATCTTCCTTGATGCTTTCCATTACAGTGGAGTTGGTAACACTGAAGACATGAATGCGGAAAATCGTTGGTGGATTGATATTCGTCAATAGTTGCACCTTTTACAACACTTAAACTAGAGGTGCCATTTCTTAGGCCTATAAACTTCTCCAGCACCATATATTGCAACATACATTCCATTCAAGTTTAAGCAGTTAAAATTATGGGAGTAAAATAAATAAAGCCTGTCTCTCGTGAAATTAGTCGATAAATACGACAAAACTCGAGTAGAGATAGGCTCCTTTTTTATGGTGTCCAAATTACTTAACGCAATTTAATCTGACTTCCCCGTGTCTTAGCATTTGAAGTAATAGAGGTAACCCGATTAATGCCAATACTAATACTACAGCTATTAAGGTATCCATTTATACTTTCCTCATATCATATATGACTAAGTTTCATATCCATTTTGTTATCTAATAATACGAACAGTAGAAAAATATGTTTTGTTTAACTTTATTTAAGGTTAACCTATCCATTTAGTATTTAAAAAAAACAGCTGCCCGATTAGCAGCTGTTTATTGAACAAGTTTAAGTATGTTCTTCACAAACTTGGAGTAATTTAATCAAATAATAAAAGGCTGTAATTTCAATACTATATGCTGTCGATATACTTTCGACAACACGACTATTACATATTGATTAGTGTTTTTCAGATTTTTAAAGTTGTTCCGTATGCTTTTCCTTTAAATCGAAATAAGCCTTAAATACCTCATCTGCAATCTCAAGGTTTACGTGAGTTTTATCAGTGGTAGACCAAGGGACCACCACTGATATTGCAATTTCAGGATTGTCGTAAGGAGCATAACCAACAAAGGTAACATTCCATGTCATCGGGTTAACTGGTAATGGACCATCGTATAACGCCTGTGCAGTTCCTGTCTTTCCTGCAATTTTATATTGCTTATTTTTTATGTAGCCATACGCTGTGCCTTGGGAATCATTCACAACAAGCCGAAATCCTTCCTGTACCTGTTTTATCCAGGCATCTTTCATATCAACCTTATTATAAACTTTAGGTTTTACTTCCTGAAATACTGGGCCTAATGTTCCATCATTGCTAGGCTCGCGGATTTCCTTTACTAAATGTGGCTGTATTCGATATCCTCCATTAGCAATTGTTGACATATATTGAACGAGCTGCAAAGGGGTATAGGTATCGTATTGGCCAATAGCAAAGTCCAATACTTTACCTGCCTCAGGAGGCACTTGCCCTGCTCCGTACCCTGTTTGTTCCCCAGGCAAATCAATGCCTGTCTTTATGCCTAATCCGAATTGGGCAAAATTGTGTCTGAATTTATTTATTCCTTCTACTTTATCTATACTTAACGGTCCGTTCGGGACATACCTTTGTTGTCCTCCTATTCTCATAGCTGTTAAAAACATATAAACATTTGAGGATCGCTTTAGTGCATATAAATCATTAATTAAACCAAATCCGGAGGTATTCCATGATTTCTTCACTTGAGTACTTTTAAACTTTAAAGGGCGGTCATTAAGTCTCTCGCCAGGAGAAATAGCACCTGTTTGATATCCGGTTAGAACAGTCGCTCCTTTAACTACAGATCCCATAGAATAGGATGTGGTCATATTTCCTAAAGCAAAGTCAGCCACTCTAGTTTTATTCGTTTCTTCGTCCTTTACGTATTGCTTCCCTGCCATAGCCAGCATTTCTCCATTCATTGGATTCATAACTGACACCATCGCTCTATCCATGTAAGGCTGGCCTATTTTTGCACTAGCTAAATTCCTTTCTATAATCTTTTCAACTTGCTGCTGAAATTCTATATCAATAGATAAAACTAGATCTTTTCCGCTTTGTCCTTCCCTTACGGTTTTCGATTCGATTAAATTTCCCGCTTTGTCTGTGAAATTTTTAACAATCTGTTTTTGACCTTGCAATACATCTTCGTATTGTAACTCAAGATAACTTTTTCCAACACGATCATTTCTGGTATAACCTCTTGATTCAAAAAATTCAAGCATATCACTAGGAAGGCCTTCTTTAGAGGTTGTAACCTTTCCTAAAACGGAACTTAAAGTTTCTGAAGCATCCTTTGATTTATATGCATTATACCTATTCCAATCGATTGAAGTATCAACACCTGGCAAAGAATTCAAATTTTCACTTACTACTGCAAATTCTCTATCAGTAACATCTTTATTCTTTATCATTTGGGGTGATAGCATGGATCCACTCGTCATCTCTCGATATATGGCCAGGACTTCTAGTTCATCCTTTGAAAATGATTTCAACTCTTCCTCGGTAATTCTTTCCCTTAATAGTTCGTACAATTTTTTATCGGACTGTTCTTTATTTAAATCTTTTTCTGCTATTTTAGTTTTATCCTTTTCAGTTATTTTCTTTTCGGCATCATCAGGGTTTAGTAGTATCCAATAATCCTGCTTATCTCTTTTTGTAATAGACTCCAAATCTTCCTCACTATCTTTCTGTATATATCCAGCCAATTGTTTTGCAGTCTCTAGAATATCTTCATTTGTAACGTTATTTTTTCGAGTATAGGTAATAGCTTTCTGAGGAGTGTTTCCTACAATTAACTTCCCTTCAGAATCATAAATTTTCCCACGTGGTACAGAGGAATCAATTGGCACCTCGATTTTTTGTTCAATCTCACGGCTATAATTCTCTCCATATACAATTTGCAAGAATCCAAGGCGAACAATTAAAATTGAAAATAAAACAAATACTATTAAAAACATTATATTCAGAGTAACGGTAATTGATTTATTTTTTTTCTTTCTATCTGACACTCTTTCTCCCCCTATTTACATGACAACAAAGATAACTTAGTCTACCTGCATCGGAAAAAAGAAAAAGGTAACAGGCAGAATAGTTATCTTAACCAAAAAAATGCAAAATAAAAAAGGAGTACATTTAGACTCCTATGAAATTTGCTTTTTTGGGGTCAATATATATTTCCAAGTCGGTGTATTATCCTCGGGACTAACATAGTTGGAGCCCTTTGCCTATTTTTACGTACTCTAAACTCTTAAGAAAATTCTTATTTAGTAAACTTTCTACCCACTATAAGGATATTATTAGTAATGAACTTAGTTAAAATTCGAGGCTACTATCATTACCAGCAAATTAAATATATTACATTTATATTACAACGTATATACCTTTTCAAAAAAACGGTGCAAAATTACCATATTTTAAGTTTTAAAACATTTCTTAACAATATTTTTAACCAACTTTTATAATATTTTGTATCTGCGATGTTTCATATTTCACCTATATGGATAGTTATATCAATTAAGTACTTTCCTTGTTTCATATCATAATTTCTTATTAAACAAACCTGCCCCGTTAGTCGAATAAGAAAAAAAGAGCTGCCGATCCATACTGATCTTCAACTCTTGCACCCTATAGTTGAATAAGGATAGCGACTTTCCTGAGGAAAATCATTCTATCTGAATTTCATACGAAATACCTC
>NZ_JALJRC010000053.1:0-19467 GCF_024519925.1 Cytobacillus sp. Bac17
GACACGCGCTCACTGCTTAGCTTTTTATGTTGTCTACTTGACAGGGACAAGACCACTAGCTGGCTTTTTCTTTTTGCTGAAAAAAGAGATGCCACTATGACATCTCCTGGATCTATTCTTTAGCGTTCAACCGGCTTTTTATTTTCATCCAGAGTAAAGCCTTCCCCCAGTACGTCATGGACAGCTGTAACCGATACAAATGCATGCGGATCAACAGCTGTGATGACATTTTTTAAACGAACAATTTCATTGCGGCCAACTACACAATAGAGCACTTCCCGTTCTATCTTAGTGAAGGAGCCGTGGCCTTTTAACACGGTGACACCCCGGTCCATTTCTTTCATGATTTTATCGGCAATCGCTTCATTTTGTTCTGAAATGATCATCGCTCCCCTTGCTGCATAGGCGCCCTCTTGCATAAAATCAATTACTTTGGCACCGATAAAAACAGCAACAAGAGTATACATGGCCTCCCTGTAATCCAAGTATGTAATTAAAGAAAGTGCTATAACAAAAAAGTCAAAAATGAACATCGTTTTTCCCATGCTTACCCCTGCGTACTTATGGGTAAGCCTCGCGATTATATCCACTCCGCCTGTTGTGCCCCCATACCTGAAAATGGTCCCAAGTCCAATCCCGATGAAGACTCCGGCGAATAGAGAAGCAAGAGTTAAATCCTCTTTTAGAGGCATTTCGATCTGGTACCGCTGAAAAATCCATAAGAAAATGGACACAGCGACCGTTCCGATAATCGTGTAAACAAAAACATTCCTGCCAAGAAGTTTCCACCCTATAAAGAAAAGGGGTATATTCAGCAGCAAGTTTGTATAAGAAGGATCCCACTTGAACAGGAAATATAAGAGCAGTGTTATCCCGGTGAATCCGCCTTCAGCCAAATTATTCTGCATATTAAAATGAACAAGGCCCCACGAAAAAATGGCCGCACCAAGCAAAATGAAAAAAATATTCTTAAATTTTAATCCAAAATGCATATTATCCCTCCACTGCCTGAATATCACAATACCAAAGTGTATCTAATTATATAAGATACAGAATATAAGAGCAATGACCTTTCCGGGACAAGATGGCAGAGGGGAATCAAATAAGCTCGATGATAAAAAATATTTGTAAAATAGCCGATCTTTAGCTTAACATGAAAAGTGGTAATCTCCGTATATAGATACACCTATAAAAAGCAGAGGTGAAATAAATGCAACCAGCAAAATCAATGAAAGATATACAAACAGAAGTAGACACATACATAAGCCAATTTAAAGAAGGTTATTTCAGTCCATTGGCCATGCTTGCAAGAATGACTGAAGAACTTGGGGAACTATCCAGGGAAGTGAACCATTACTATGGTGAAAAACCCAAAAAATCCACCGAGGAAGAAAAAGCGATCGAAGAAGAGCTTGGAGATATGCTTTTTGTTCTAATATGCTTTGCTAATTCCTTAAATATTGACTTGGAAGAAGCGCACGATCGTGTCATGAAAAAATTCAGCACACGTGATAAAGACAGATGGACAAGAATTGAAGAATAGAAGGAGAGAAAACAATGGATAAAGTTAAAATTGTTATAGCGGGACCGCGGGGACGAATGGGAAGTGAAGCCGTCCAGCTTGTTAATCGAACAGAAAATTATGAAATAGCTGCAGTGATCGACCATAAAAATGGCGGAGGCTTTCTTGGCGATTTTGAAGGATTTTCACAGTTTGGCCAGGTTCCAGTTTACACAGATCTTGCCTTATGCTTTCAGGAACTAAAACCAGATGTGCTTATTGATTTGACCACTCCGGAAGTAGGAATGTTCCACACGAAAACAGCACTGGAGTATGGTGTTAGACCAGTTGTTGGGACAACAGGCTTTTCGAAGGAAAATTTGAAAGAGCTTGAAGAACTTTGCCAGGAAAAAGGAATCGGCTGCATTATTGCCCCAAACTTTGCACTTGGTGCTGTATTAATGATGAAATTCTCACAATTAGCAGGAAGATATTTTAACGATGTGGAAATTATAGAGCTCCACCATGACCAGAAATTGGATGCTCCATCTGGAACTGCAGTGAAAACAGCAGAAATGATTGCTGATGTAAGAGAGAACAAAGAGCAGGGCCATTCACAGGAGAAGGAAACGATTCCTGGTGCAAGAGGCGCAAACTTTGATGGCATGCATATACACTCTGTACGGCTTCCTGGCCTGATTGCTCATCAGCAGGTTATGTTCGGTTCGGAGGGACAAACATTGACCATCCGCCATGACTCCTATAACAGGGCTTCCTTTATGTCTGGAGTAAAACTTGCTGTCGATACAGTTTTAAAAATTGATACTCTCGTCTACGGCCTCGAAAATATTATTGATTAGAAAGGGGTGCCAACATGAATATTGCCTTAATTGCCCATGATAAGAAAAAGGATGATATTGTAAGATTTGCAATCGCCTATAAATCAATTCTTGCTGAACATACCCTTTACGCTACTGGAACAACCGGTTCACGCATCATGAAGGAAACTGGCCTTTCCATTCATCGTTTTCAGTCTGGGCCACTTGGCGGGGACCAGGAAATTGGTGCTTTAATTGCTAACAATAAAATGGATGTAGTATTTTTCTTTAGAGATCCTCTGACTGTTCAGCCTCATGAGCCGGATGTTTCAGCTTTGGTGCGCCTCTGTGATGTATATGCCGTCCCATTGGCGACTAATATGGGCACTGCTGAAATTATTATTAAAGGACTGGAACGCAATGATTTATCATGGAGGAATATTGTAAGTGAAAAAGGTGACATGAATGAACCTGGATAATCTTGATATTCTGGCATTTGGTGCGCATGCTGATGATGTTGAAATTGGCATGGGCGGCACAATTGCCAAATTTGCCTCAATCGGAAAAAAAATTGGAATATGCGACTTGACCCGGGCCGAGCTTTCTTCTAATGGGACGGTTGAAATCCGTAAAGAGGAATCACTGAAAGCAGCTGATATTCTGGGGGTTAGTGTGCGGGAAACACTTAATCTGCCTGACAGGGGTTTATATTATAATCAGGAATACATAAAAAAGATTGCGGAAATGATCCGTAAATACAAGCCTGTTCTTGTGTTTGCACCTTACATGGAGGACAGGCATCCTGACCATGGCCATTGTGCCCGGCTGGTGGAAGAAGCCGTCTTTTCGGCCGGAATAAGAAAATACGAAACAGGGGGGGATTTTGCTCCGCATAAGGTGAAAAGCCTCCACTTTTACATGATAAATGGTTTCCATAAGCCTGACTTCCTAATTGATATCTCATCTTTTATGGATAAAAAAGCTGAAGGGCTGGAGTCTTATCAAAGTCAATTTGTAAAAAAACCTGGTTCATTTGATACTCCGCTTGTCAACGGTTATATTGAGACTGTTGCAG
Organism: Cytobacillus sp. Bac17; assembly: GCF_024519925.1. Lineage (NCBI taxonomy): Bacteria > Bacillati > Bacillota > Bacilli > Caryophanales > Bacillaceae > Cytobacillus > Cytobacillus sp. Bac17. The sequence continues at coordinate 3,395 of NZ_JALJRC010000053.1, forward strand.
CGAGGGAAGGCCTATTTGGAAAACAGGCAGGGGTGGAATATGCAGAGGGCTTTAAAGTCAATAAGCCCTTAATGATTAATATGGATATATTCGGTGGAGAATTATGAGAAAAAAATTAAAAATAGGTATCACCTGCTATCCCACGGTGGGAGGATCAGGTGTTGTTGCAACAGAACTGGGTAAAATGCTGGCTGAAAAAGGCCATGAAATACATTTTATTTCATCAAGCCTCCCTTTTAGACTGAAAAGGATGTACCCAAATATTTTTTATCACCAGGTAGATGTAAATCAATACTCCGTGTTCCAATATGCTCCTTACGATATCGCGCTTGCAAGTAAAATGGCAGAAGTGATAAAACGTGAAGGACTTGACCTTCTTCATGTGCATTATGCAATCCCGCATGCAGTTTGTGCGATTCTGGCTAAGCAGATGAGCGGCACGGATATTAAGATTGTTACCACCCTTCATGGAACGGATATTACAGTTCTCGGGTATGATCCATCCCTGACAGATGCGATCCGTTTCGGAATCGAAAAGTCTGATGGCGTTACAGCTGTATCCAATGCGCTCATTTCGCAAACTTATGACCTGATAAAACCTGATAAATCTATAAGAGCGGTTTATAACTTTATAGATGAAAGAATATACAAGAAAACCGACTCTGCTTATCTTAAAGAAGAATATGGCATAAAACCGGATGAGAAGGTTGTCATCCATGTTTCCAATTTTCGCGGTGTAAAGCGGGTACCTGATGTTGTTAAGGCTTTTGCAAAAATCACGGAAGAAGTTCCTTCCAAGCTGCTATTAGTAGGAGACGGACCGGAAATGACCGTTATATGCAGGCTGGTGAATGATCTGCAGCTTAAAGATAAGGTCTTGTTTTTGGGAAAACAGGATAATCTGGAGGAGCTATACAGCATCAGTGATTTAATGCTCTTATTATCCGAAAAGGAAAGCTTTGGACTTGTTGCTCTCGAGGCAATGGCATGCGGAGTGCCGTGCATCGGCACTAATACTGGGGGAATTCCAGAAGTAATCAGCGACGGTGAGACAGGTTATATTTGTACTCTGGGGGATATAACTGATATCTCAAAAAAAGCAATTAAACTGCTTAATGATGAGCCCCTGCTTGAAAGGTTTGCTTCCCAATCCATTTCACTCGCTAAAGGAAGGTTCAGTGCCAGTCAGATTGTCATTCAATATGAAGAGTTTTATTATGAACTTTTGGAAAAAGGTGACCTTCGATGAATGAAGCTTTTTTAAGGGCAGTTCCTGTCCTCGAGAATATAGAAGCGGCAGGTTATGAGGCCTATTTTGTAGGAGGCTCCGTACGGGATTTTATCCTTGGCAAGGAAATTGCGGACGTCGATATTGCCACTTCCGCTGCCCCTGAGGAAGTCAAAACCATATTCCCAAGAACACTTGATGTGGGCATCGAGCATGGCACTGTGGTTGTACTGCATAATGGCATACCCTATGAAATTACAACTTTCAGGTCAGAGGCTGAATATCTGGATTTTAGGAGGCCTTCAAAGGTTCAATTTATCAGGTCTCTAAAAGAGGATTTGAAAAGAAGAGATTTTACAATGAACGCCATTGCTATGGATAAGAAAGGGCATCTTATTGATCCATTTAACGGCAGGGGAGCAATAGAAGAGAAAAGAATCTGCACCGTTGGACAGCCTGCTGAGAGATTTACTGAAGATGCACTTCGAATGATGAGAGCAGTCCGCTTTTATAGTCAGCTTGCATTCGAAATTGAAAAAAACACTTATGATGCTTTGGCATCTTTGGCTCATTTACTTGAAAACATTGCAGTTGAAAGAAAGCTGGCAGAATTCGAAAAACTATTAGCAGGAACCAGCCGGATGAAAGCTCTTATGATAATTGGGGAAACAGGACTATCTAAGTATCTGCCAAATATGTCTGGCTTCCAAAAGGAATTAATGCAGGCAGAAGATTATAATGCAGCTGAACTGACAGTGGATGAAATGTGGGCCTTTCTTGCATGCATCTTTAACTTGGACGAGTCGCAGGCTGAAGCCTTTTTCAAAAGCTGGAAACTGCCTGTAAAGAAAATAAAAAAGATATTGGCAATTAATAAATGGATTCGGTATAGAGCCAAAAATATGTGGGATGCCTATTCCCTTTACCAGGCAGGATGCGTTTCACTAAACGCCGAGCGGGTCCTCAACGTAATCGTGCATGAGGACTCAAGCAGGGGAACCGATATCCTGGTGAGTAAATATAATTGCCTGCCGATTAAAGAGAGAAGCGATCTTCAGCTTACCGGAGATAACCTGATGGATTGGTTTGGCAAACCTCCTGGACCCTGGATTAAAGCAATTCTTGAAAAAACGGAGGAAGCTGTCTTGCGCGGCGAATTGAATAATAGCAATGAATCCATAAGGGAGTGGCTCATAAATTGCAATCAGAAATTAGGAAAAAATTGATTGATGCTTTTACGAAGAGCAAGGAGGAATACCTTTCAGGCCAGTATTTAGCCAACCTGATTGGCTGCTCAAGAACGGCTGTATGGAAGCATATTGAAGAGCTGAGGAAAGAAGGCTTTGAACTGGAAGCGGTCAGAAGAAAGGGATATCGGATTACGAAAACACCTGAAAAGGTTACTCCTGATGAAATCAGGCTGGGTCTGCAGACTGAAACACTTGGCCGTCAAATTCATCATGAAGAAAGTGTTGACTCAACACAGAAGATTGCTCATCGCCTTGCTTACGAAGGTGCGCAGGAAGGAACGGTCATCATCGCGGAGGAACAGCTTTCAGGCAGGGGAAGAATGGACAGGAGATGGCATTCCCCGAAATCAACAGGCGTATGGATGAGTGTTATCCTGAGGCCGAATATTCCACCTCCGAAAGCACCGCAGCTGACGCTCATTACAGCGGTGGCTGTTGTACAGGCGATTGAAGAGCTGACAGATTTAACACCGCAAATTAAATGGCCGAATGATATATTAATGAACGGGAAGAAAGTTACAGGAATCCTGACGGAACTGCAGGCGGATGCAGACCGCATTATTTCAATAATCATCGGCATTGGAATCAATGTTAACCAGGAGCTTGATGATTATCCAGATGAACTTAAAGACATTGCCACTTCTATATCCATTGAAAAAGGCGAAAAGCTTTCAAGAGCGGAGCTGATTAGAGTATTGCTGGCCAAACTGGAAAACCTTTATAAACTGTATTTAGATAAAGGCTTCTATCCGATTAAGCTTTTATGGGAAAGTTATGCTGTCAGCATTGGTAAGAACCTTACTGCAAGAACTATTACCGGCAGTATATATGGCAAGGCTCTTGGAATAACAGAAGATGGAGTCCTGATGATCGAAGACAGCAGCGGAAAGGTCCATCATGTCTATTCTGCGGACATTGAGCTGGATGTTTAATTGTTTGCCTAAAATTTTTATAGCCAATTCTTTTGCCTTTTTGATATACTTTTTATGGGCAGTATCCTTAAAAGAACTGCACCTTTTTTGAGCGAATCATAAAATAAATAGATATCTGCCTAGATCCAAAAAAATGGACCGGGACAGAGGGATGAACTGATATATGAGCTATTGCAAAATCCTTCTGCCTACAGAAGGATTTTTTAATGTTCTGTTTTTTAACTCATTTGGAAGTTTTATTGCCTCTTCCTGCATAAGGAGGACGAATGATGAAGCAAACAACTGATTTTCTAAAAATGAAGGAAAATGAAGAGAAAATTGTAATGCTGACAGCTTATGATTTCCCTGCTGCCAAACAGGCCGAAGGGGCCAATGTGGACATGATTCTTGTGGGGGACTCGCTTGGGATGGTAGTGCTGGGCTATGATTCAACTGTTCCAGTTACAATGGAGGATATGATTCATCATGGAAAGGCTGTCAAACGTGGAGCAAAAAATACATTTATTGTGATTGATATGCCTTTTATGAGCTATCACTTGTCCGCAAAAGATACACTTATAAATGGAGCAAGGCTCATTCAGGAAACAGGGGCACATGCTGTTAAGCTTGAAGGCGGTGATGAAGTCGCACAACAAATCGGAGCGTTAACAAAAGCAGGCATTCCTGTTGTTGCCCACCTGGGCCTGACACCACAATCTGTGGGGGTCCTTGGGGGATATAAAGTTCAGGGGAAAAACGCTGAAGCAGCCAGAAAGCTGATTGATGATGCCAGAGAATGTGAGAGGGCTGGAGCTTTCGCTCTTGTCCTTGAGTGTGTTCCAAAACAGCTGGCAAAGCAGATTACTGAAGAATTGACGATTCCTGTCATTGGGATAGGGGCCGGCAAGGATACAGATGGACAGGTTCTTGTTTACCATGATGTATTGGGATACGGTGTAGAGCGTGTTCCAAAGTTTGTGAAACAGTATGAAAACCTGAACCCAATTATCGGCGATAGTCTTGCAGCTTATTCCGCAGAAGTGAAGAACGGATCATTTCCTGATGATTGCCATTCCTTCAAGATGAAAGAGGAAGAGCTGCTGAGCTTGTACGGGGGAAAAGCATGAGAACTATTACTGATATAAAAGAAATGCAAAGTATTGCTTTACAGCTTAAGAGGGAAGGAAAGACAATTGGATTCGTCCCGACAATGGGTTATTTACACGAAGGTCATCTCTCCTTATTAAGTGCCGCCAGAGAAGAAAATGATGTGACAGTGGTAAGCATCTTTGTCAATCCGCTTCAATTCGGCCCTAAAGAAGATTTAGCGACATATCCCAGGGATTTCGAGCGTGACAGCAGCCTTGCAGAGAAAGAGGGGAATGACTACATCTTCTTTCCTTCAGCAGAGGAAATGTATCCTGAGACTCCGTCTGTAACAGCTAAAGTACAGGATCGTACGGATGTTTTATGCGGAAAATCCAGGCCGGGACATTTCGATGGAGTTGCAACGGTCCTTATAAAGCTCTTTAACATTGTACAGCCTGATAAAGTATATTTTGGGATGAAGGATGCTCAGCAGGTGGCCGTTGTTGATGGGCTAGTACGAGATTTCAATATTCCAGTGGAAATTGTCCCTGTTCAGACGGTCAGAGAAGAAGATGGATTGGCTAAGAGCTCAAGGAACGTACATCTTCTTCCGGCAGAACGAGATCAAGCAGCAGCTCTCCATCAAAGTCTTAAGATGGCGGAGTCCGCTATAGATGAAGGGGAACAAGATCCCCGGAAGATTCTAGCCCGCATGAAGGAATTCATCACAAAAAATACAAGCGGGGAAATAGATTATATTGAAATCCTATCCTATCCCCACCTTAAACAGCTTTCCCGCCTGGAAGGTAAAATCATCATCGCAATGGCCGTTAAATTCTCAAAGGCCCGTTTAATAGATAACGCTATAATATCAGTGAAAAAACAAAGCTAAGGGAGGAAGACAGCATGTTTCGCACCATGATGAATGGCAAGATCCATCGTGCAACAGTAACAGAAGCCAATCTTAATTATGTTGGCAGCATCACTATCGATACAGACATTATTGAAGCAGTAGGCATGGCTCCCAATGAGAAAGTTCAAATTGTTAATAATAACAATGGAGCACGATTTGAAACCTATATTATACCCGGTGAAAGAGGGAGCGGCGTAATCTGCGTTAATGGTGCAGCAGCACGCCTTGTACAGGAAGGGGATATTGTCATTATCATTTCATATGCTCTCGTTCCTGATGAAAAGGTGCCTTATCATGAACCAAAGGTAGCGATAATGGACAGCAGCAATCGGATCGCTGACATGATACATGCAGAGCCGGAAAGTACAGTTTTTTAAATAGAGTTTTATAAAGTGCTGAACTCCTATGGAGATTCAGCTCTTTTTTATAAACAGCCTGAATAACTGCATAGTTCAAGTGGAAGAAAAATAATAAGGGGAAAAGCTATTTGCCTTTTTCTTTTTCCGTTTTTATGATACCGTTTGAATGACTGAATATTGAGGTGTTAGCCATGGGTAATAAATATGTTGTAGTGGATTTGGAAACAACCGGGAACGCCCCGAAAAAAGGCGATAAAATAATACAATTTGCTGCTGTGGTGATTGAAAACGGAAAAATCACAGAGGAATACTCCTCCCTTGTAAACCCGGAGCAATCCATCCCCCCGTTTATAGAAGAACTGACAGGATTGTCAGATGAAATGGTCGAGAATGCCCCGCTCTTTTCGGAAATTGCCCCTAAAGTCTTGACTTTGCTTGAGGGTGCTTATTTTGTGGCTCATAATGTTTTATTTGATTTATCTTTTTTACAGGAAGAATTAATTGAGGCAGGATATAACGGATTTTACGGTCCTGTTCTTGATACAGTTGAGATGGCCCGTATTCTTTTTCCGACTGCAGATAGCTTTAAATTATCTGATCTTGCACTCCGGGAAGGCCTTAATCATGAACGTCCCCATCAGGCAGACAGTGATGCGTATGTGACCGCTGAGCTCCTGTTAATATTATTGAATAAGCTTAAAAACCTTCCCCATAACACCATAGACCTGCTGCATAAGCTGTCTGGAGGCTTAAAGAGTGATCTTGATATATTATTGGACGAGTTCATTGCGGTTAATGAAAGTAGGATTGGTTATTTAGATGATGGTATTGAAGTTCACAGAGGGATTGCACTGAAAAAAGAAATGAAACCACGGGAACTAGCAGGCTCCGAATTTCAGGGCTTTCCTTTCAGTGAAGAGGAAAAGCAGGAAATGTTCATTAAAGCCTTCCCTTCTTTTGAAAAAAGAGATGGCCAGTTTATCATGATGGATTCGGTTTATGGAGCGTTCAAAAATAAACGGCATGCATTGATTGAGGCAGGCACTGGTGTTGGGAAGTCCTTGGCATATCTTGTTCCATCAGCTGTTTATGCAAAGGAAAGCGGAAGAACTGTTATTATCAGTACATATACAACACAGCTTCAGGAGCAGCTGCTGAGGAAGGATGTTCCACTGCTTCAAAAAATGCTGCCATTCCCGCTTAAAGCTGTATTGCTGAAGGGAAGAAGCCATTATATCAGCCTTGCGAAGTTCGCTCAAACGTTAAGAGATGATGAAGATAATTATGATACAACCCTTAGCAAAATGCAGATTCTTGTCTGGCTGCTGGAGACTGACACAGGTGATATTGATGAATTAAACCTGTCAAGCGGCGGGATGATTTACTGGAGCAGGATAAAGAATGATGAAACAGCTTTTTTACAGGATAAGTCGTGGATTTCCAGAGATTTTTATCTAAGGGCAAGAAAGGATGCCCAAAAGGCAGATATCATTATTACGAATCACTCACTGCTTTTAACGGATCTAACAGCAGATAATGTTATTTTGCCTGAATTCAGCCATGTGGTGATCGATGAGGGACATCATTTTGTTAAGGCTTCTGGGAAACATTTTGGCAATAAGCTTGATTATCTATCAGTTCGGCTGATGCTTGGTCAAATTGGATTATTTGAACAGAAGCAGCTATATTATAAGCTTGAAAAGCTGGTGGAAGAGAAAGCAGCGGCACCTGATGATGTCATGCATTCTTTTGAAATCAACCAAACAATAGCTGACATTATTCATGAAATGGATGAGTTGTTTAGAGTTATAGCGATTTATGCTAAAAAACATACAAAAGCAAAAAAAAGCGTAAATCGAATTACGGTCCGATTTAATAGAAATGCTGATAACAAGGAAACGAATGTCGTATTAGCGAGTGCCGAACGTTTTAAATTTATGCTTAAGGAATTGATCCAGGGCATAGACAGCCGTGTAGGAGCAGTTTCAAATATTAAATCAGCTCTTTCTCTTGAGGAGAAGGCATTAATGGAGGAAGTGGCTTCCATTCTGGATGATTTAAGGGGAATGTATGAGGATTTAAACCATATCTTTCACTTGCCGTCCCGGGAATTTGTTGTTTGGATTGAAATGGATACTCGCTCTGCACAAAATGCTACAACTGTTTATGCACAGCCTGTATCAGTTTCTGAATATCTTAATGAACAATTCTTCAGCCAAAAGGAAAGTACGGTCATTACATCTGCCACTTTATCTGTGAAAAATTCTTTCAGTTTTATTCTAAAGGAACTAGGGCTTGAGGAACAGCAATGCACTCTAAAGCAAATTCAATCTCCTTTTGATTATCAGAGGCAGGTTAAGCTAGTGATTTCTGATGATTTGCCTGAAGTGAATGCAGTACCGCTCGAGGAGTATGTGGCATCAATTACCGAGCATATAATTTCAATTGCGGAAGCAGCGAAAGGAAGAATGCTGATTCTTTTCACTTCGCATGAGATGTTAAGAAGAACCTATGAGCTTATAAAGGAATCAGGGTTCCTGGAGGATTATGTTCTCATTGCCCAGGGTGTTACAAGCGGAAGCAGATCAAGACTTACGAGGAATTTTCAGCGATTTGATAAAGCCATTCTTTTAGGGACAAGCAGCTTTTGGGAAGGTGTGGATATCCCTGGTGAGGATCTTTCCTGTCTTGTAATTGTCAGGCTGCCATTTTCACCTCCAGATGAACCGATGGCACAGGCGAAAAATGAGCAAATTGCAAAGGAAGGAAAAAATCCGTTTTCCGAATACTCATTGCCCGAAGCAGTTATCCGCTTTAAGCAAGGTGTCGGGAGATTAATTAGAACAAGTTCGGATAGAGGAGTCATCGTGATATTTGACCGAAGAATTATCACCGCAAGGTATGGAAAGGCATTTCTGGATTCCATTCCGCCTATTCCTGTCCAGAAAAGTAATATTGATGAAATTGTCGAATTAATTTATACTTGGCTGTAAAAAATTCAGCGATTTTCACCGGAATCCTACTATGAGAATAAGGCATCTGGTTTTTATCAGGATAAATTTAGATGATTAACGCATTATAATTTTGTGGGTTCTTTATTTATAAATCCTCAGTATGCTTTTGTTCATATGTAGGAGGAATGGAAAGATGAACGTGCTGTTCGCCTTTATGCTACTGTTCACGAATTGGTATTACATACCTAAGGATTCACCAGCAGTTCCTGTTAAAGTGGAAAGCATTGATCTAAAACTAAAAAGTGATGAGCTGGCTTTTACGTTTTTTTCCTTGTCTGATGGCGAGGCTTCTTTGCTTCATCATGGAAATGACGAAAAAGTCCTTATTAACACCGGCGGGCCAGGAACAGAGGAAGAATTAAAGAAGCTTCTTGAATTATATGGCGTAAATAGGATTTCAGCTATTATCCTGACAGATGAGGAATTATATAACGTGGCCAGCCTTAAATGGCTGATAGAAGATTTTGGGGTTAAAGAAATTATTGCCTATGATTCTGCAGTTTCTGAGTTGAGGGCTGAGAACGGAATCAGTGACCTTAGTCTGCATGCCTGGAATCAGAATTTTAAGCAGCAGCTATTTCCGGGGTTGCTTGCAGAAGTTCTTTACGCAGGTAATGAATCGGGGGAAGGAATGGATATTTCCTTTACATTTGCAAGGCATCGTGTATTATTTATGAACTCGACTAGTCCAAAATCTAAACATTTTCTCATGAAAAAAGAGTTATCCAATGTTAATATTGTAAAACTTCCTGCGTTTGGCAGGAACGATTCCATATCAGAAGAGATGATCAAACATTTGGATCCGCAGATCGCCATTCTTTTTTATAAACCATCCATAAAACATGATTCGGATCTGTTCGGGCTGTTAAACGATGCCTGGGTTGATGTATATTATACAAGAAAGCACGGAACCGTCACCATCAAATTTACAGACATTAATTATGAATTATTCACGATTTTCCAGGGCGAGGAGTTCAAATAAACATACCTTCACCAAAATATCAAAGGGAAATATTTTGTGAAGATAATGAATTTTAGGGGGAAGTTTATCACTTTCAACAGGCCAAATAATTAGCAATCAAAATTTAATGGCCAAATGAAAAAAGCTGCGCTTGCGGCGCAGCTTGACGTGGTGGACCAGAAGAAAATTTGTAGTTGTTTTAATACCAGTTAATCAATTCTGCTGTTATACTGTTACTGAGATTTATTTCTTTGTAAAATTAGTTTAACCTTAACGGCTGGGTATATAAGTTACAAATATTGTAGAGGCTGAGGAGGAATTCCAGAATGGAAAGCAAAATTGAGGTTTTATCTACCGTGAAGATCCAGCAAAGCCCGGATCTGTATAAAATTGTTGATGCACTGAACAGAACTTTAAAAGAAAAAGATTTGATGTTCGGTTTGGCGCTTGATCAGGAAGACCAAAATAAAGCGATTTTTACGATTTATCGTACATAAAAGAGTGATTGAGACATGAAGAGAGCAATATGGGGTATCATTATTCTGCTTGTCATATGCATTGGAGCAGGCTCTTTAATTTATTTCAACAGCATGAAGCCGGTTAGAGCGGCAGAATCAAAGGCTGTAGAGCTTGCGAAAAAGGAAACAGATCTTGCTGAAACTGAAGATTTCAATTTATATCATGGCACTGAGACCTACTATGTAATCGAGGGTAAAGATCATGATGGGACAAGCATATATGTGTGGGTTCCAGAAAAAAAAGGGAAAATCGTTACACTGAAAGAATCTGAAGGAATTTCCAGAAATGAGGCCATTAACAGACTTAAGCAGGAGAAAAATGCTGCTGAAATCATGTCTGTGCGGCTTGGAATGGAGAAAAATATTCCATTATGGGAAATTCATTACCGTTCCGGCAGTGATTTAATAAATTATTATTATATAGATTTTAAAACAGGAAAATGGCTAAAAAAAATTGAAAATCTATAGCCTGAGGCATTACAGCGCCTTAGTGCAGGAGAAAATCGGGAGGAAGCAAGCAAATGGAGATTCAACTGGCACAAAGAGTAAAAGCGTTGACACCATCAACAACTCTGGCAATCACAGCAAAAGCAAAAGAGCTAAAAGCCCAGGGACATGATGTTATTGGATTGGGAGCAGGCGAGCCGGATTTTAATACGCCGCAGCATATTATCGATGCAGCAGTGAAATCAATGAATGAGGGACATACAAAATATACGGCTTCAGCAGGTCTTCCAGCATTAAAGAAAGAAATCGCAAACAAGTTTAAAAAAGACCAGGGACTTGAGTATGACGCTTCAGAAATCATCGTTACCAATGGTGCAAAGCATGGCTTATATACACTTTTCCAGGTTTTGCTTAATGAAGGGGATGAAGTCATTATCCCGACTCCATATTGGGTCAGCTATCCTGAACAGGTTAAACTAGCAGGAGGTATTCCTGTTTATGCAGAGGGAAGAGAAGAGAATGATTTTAAGATCACACCGGAACAGCTGGCTAAAAGCATAACTGACAAAACCAAGGCAGTGATTATTAACTCACCAAGCAACCCGACCGGCATGCTTTATTCAGCGGAGGAATTAAAGGAGCTTGGCGAGGTTTGTTTAAAGCATAGTGTCCTTATCATTTCTGATGAAATCTATGAAAAACTGGTATATGGCGGCCACCAGCATACTTCGATTGCTGAAATTTCACCTGAACTTAAAGAACAAACCATTATCATTAATGGGGTATCCAAGTCTCATTCCATGACAGGGTGGAGAATTGGATATGCAGCAGGTAATAAGAATATTATTAAGGCCATGACCAACCTTGCCAGCCACAGCACATCCAACCCGACGACAACAGCACAATATGGTTCAATCGCTGCATATGCCGGATCACAGGATACACTGGAAGAAATGAGAGAAGCATTCGAACATCGATTAAATGTTATCTATGATAAATTAATCAGCATTCCAGGCTTTACTTGTGTAAAACCACAAGGAGCATTTTACCTGTTTCCCAATGTGAAAAAGGCAGCAGAATTGACCGGTTTTGAGAGTGTCGATGAATTTGTTAAGGCTCTTCTTGAGGAAGCGATGGTTGCAGTAATTCCAGGTTCTGGTTTTGGCTCTCCGGATAATATCCGTTTATCATATGCAACTTCTCTTGAATTATTAGAAAAAGCTGTGGAACGGATGCATGGTTTTGTAGAAAAGAACATGAAGTAAAGAAAAGCGGAAGCGCCTTGCCCACGCCGACACCTCGAGACGGTAGGCTGCTTACGCTAGAAAGTTATCGACGTTCAAAATTTTGGACTTTCTAATTTTTGTGAAACAGGAGCGCTGGATTATATCCGGCCTCCTTCTGTATTTTTCGTAAGAACACTTAAAATATTACTAATATTGCTTGTCAATGTGCTTGAAGGTATAATATATAGCGTTACATAAGAAGTGATTGCTTAGATTTTTTTGGAGGGAACATAAATTGATAAAAACAACAATTTCTCAAGTTCATAAATATGTTGATCAGGAAGTTACGATTGGAGCTTGGATTGCCAACAAGCGCTCAAGCGGAAAGATTGCATTTTTACAGCTGCGCGATGGGACTGGTTTTATTCAAGGTGTTGTAGTGAAAGCGGAAGTGCCGGAAGAGATTTTCCAGGGTGCAAAATCAGTTACACAGGAATCTTCTGTTTATGTTACTGGCAAGATTCAAAAGGATGAGCGTTCACCTTTCGGATTTGAAATGCTGGTTACAGGTCTGGAAGTTATTCATCAGGCTGTGGACTATCCGATTACTCCTAAAGAACATGGAACTGAATTCCTAATGGACAATCGTCACTTATGGCTGCGCTCCCGCCGACAGCATGCAGTCATGAAAATCAGAAATGAAATTATCCGGGCAACTTATGAGTTTTTCAACGAGCAAGGTTTTTCCAAGGTTGACCCGCCAATTTTGACGGGAAGCGCCCCAGAAGGTACGTCGGAACTTTTTGCGACAAAGTATTTTGATGAAGATGCTTATTTATCACAAAGCGGCCAGCTTTATATGGAGGCAGCTGCTATGGCTCTTGGAAAAGTATTTTCATTCGGGCCGACCTTCCGTGCTGAAAAATCCAAAACTCGCCGTCATTTAATCGAATTTTGGATGATTGAACCTGAAATGGCTTTCTGTGAGTTTGATGATAACTTGAAAGTACAGGAAGAATATGTAGCTCATATTGTACAATCTGTTCTTAAGAACTGTTCAATCGAACTCAAAACACTAGGCCGTGATACGGAGAAACTTGAAAAAATTACGGCACCATTCCCGCGCATCACGTATGATGAAGCAATTAAGTTTCTTCAGGAAAAAGGTTTTGATGATATCCAGTGGGGAGACGACTTTGGTGCACCGCATGAGACAGCAATTGCAGAAAGCTATGATAAGCCAGTCTTTATCACACACTATCCAACTTCACTGAAACCATTCTATATGCAGCCTGATCCATCAAGAGAAGATGTTGTATTATGTGCCGACTTGATTGCACCTGAAGGGTATGGAGAAATCATCGGCGGCTCTGAGCGTATTCACGACTATGACCTTCTAAAGCAGCGCCTTGATGAACATAAGTTAGATATGGATGCTTACAAATGGTACCTGGAGCTTCGTCAATATGGGTCCGTACCGCATTCGGGATTTGGTCTTGGACTTGAAAGAACAGTTGCGTGGATAAGCGGCGTCGAGCATGTACGTGAAACAATTCCTTTTCCTCGTTTATTAAACCGCTTATATCCATAATTTTTAAAAAAACTGATAGATAATGCAGAAATCCGCCTTCCGCGGATTTTTTGCTTCTTCAGATTCCCGCAACATCTTCCAGAAGAAAGCAGTCAAGCTGAATCTTCATGGAAAAGTTACCGGTTTTTCATCTCACTTTGGCCACTGTGTTCATGATATACTGAGAAGGAGGTGTCCCGAATGTCTAAAAATAGTTTATTAAAATGGCTTCAGGAAGGAAATATTTCAATACCTGGAGTCCTGCTTTCTCAATATAAAGAAATGAATTTGAATGAGCATGAACTCGTCTTAATTCTTCATGTAATTTCCTATATTGACCATGGGAATGAATTTCCCACCCCTGTAGAATTATCTTCGCGCATGACCATTTCTGTGGCTGAATGTACGGATATGTTAAGGAAACTAATCCAAAAAGGATTTTTTGATATCAAAGATAGCTACTCTGCTGATGGCATAAGATATGAAAAATACCATCTAGATCCGCTTTGGGAGAAGCTCATTGATCAGTTTCTGCTCAGCGGCAAGAAAGAGGAAGCTGTTAAGATACAGCAGGAGGAAACAGATCTTTATACTTGCTTTGAAAGGGAATTCGGCAGGCCGCTTTCACCTTTTGAATGTGAAACACTTGCGCTCTGGATGGATGATGATCATCATGATCCCCATATTATAAAAGCTGCATTAAGAGAATCTGTCCTGTCCGGCAAACTGAATTTCAGATATATAGACAGGATTCTTTTTGAATGGAAAAAGAATGGCATAAAAACGATTGAACAGGCTAAAAGCTATGGAAAAAAATTCAGGCAGAACCAGGCACAGCTAAGGACAAAGAGGGAAGACACTCCGTCACAGACGACGAAATCTGTTCCCTTTTATAATTGGCTTGAACAGTAAGCAGGCTAAAGGTGCACCTAAAATATTGAAGATAGTAAGTTGGTGATTTCTTTGTTAAATAAAACACAAATAAGATACTGCCTTGATGCAATGGGGGAAATGTTCCCGGAGGCACATTGTGAATTAAATCATTCCAATCCATTTGAATTAGTCATAGCTGTAGCACTATCTGCACAATGTACTGATGCACTGGTAAACAAAGTGACAAAAAACCTGTTCCAAAAGTATAAAACACCCCAGGATTACCTCAATGTTTCCATAGAGGAACTGCAGGAAGATATCCGCTCAATTGGTCTTTATCGCAACAAAGCTAAAAATATCCAAAAGCTGTGCAGATTGCTTCTGGATGAATATGAGGGTGTAGTGCCGCGTGACAGAGATGAGCTGACAAAGCTTCCTGGAGTAGGCCGCAAAACTGCCAATGTCGTTGTCTCAGTGGCTTATGGAGTGCCTGCCATTGCAGTCGATACTCATGTTGAACGAGTAAGCAAAAGGCTTGGCTTCTGCCGCTGGAAGGACTCTGTACTGGAAGTTGAAAAGACATTAATGAAGAAAGTGCCGATGGATGAATGGTCAATTACTCATCATCGTATGATCTTTTTTGGAAGATATCACTGTAAGGCACAGAATCCTCAATGTGAGATTTGCCCTCTGCTAGATTTATGCCGGGAAGGCAAGAAACGTATGAAGGTGAAGCAAGCAAAATGACCGGGGAGATAGTCATTCCTGTTACAGAACAATTATGCCATTCCCTGTTTTACAAAATGAATGATTCATTGGCTGTAAAAGAAGGATCCCTTTCCGCTTATCAGCCTCTACCGCCATTTCTATATGAAGCTGCTTTTTATGCGGGCATACCTGCTGTAAGGCCTTGGGAAACCAGCGAAAAATTTATTCCTGTCTTAATGAATGAGTGGGCAGGGCAGAAACATCTTCTGGGTATGCACTTTTCAAACCGGGACCAGAAGGCAGCATTAGATCCGATGAAAGTATCTTTGGGAGTATTTTTACAGCTATTGTATTGGGCAAACAGCAAGCCGGTAAACCTTCAGTCAGATCCTGGAGAATTGCCAATAAAGCCAGTGAACCTTAAAGAACGGCTGAATTTCATTTTTGCACGACCGGCTTTTTATCATTCTTATATACAGCTGTCTGAACTAATATCTGAAATGGAAAAGCAATATATGAAGATGCTTGCATTGGAAAAATCGAAGAGAAAGCGCCTTTAATTGATAGGCGCTTTTTTCTATGGCTAGAGAAAAAGTTTATCAGTTTCACTAGTCTCCACGAACTACAAGTCCCGCGCATAAATCCCTTAAGCCGTGCGCAAAAGGAGAGAAAGCGCGCACAAACGGAAGAAATGCGCGCGTAAAAGACCGGAACCCGCGGGAACACAAAGAGTCCGCGCATAAATCCCATTAAGCCGTGCGTAAAAGGAGAGAAAGCGCGCACAAACGGAAGAAATGCGCGCGTAAAAGACCAGAACCTGCGCAAACCCAAAGGGTCCGCGCATAAATTCCATTAAGCCGCGCGCAAAAGGAGAGAAAGCGCGCACAAACGGAAGAAATGACGCGTAAAAGACTGGGACCCGCGCGAACCAAAGGTCCGCGCATAAACCCCTTAAGCCGTGCGCAAAAGGAGAGAAAGCGCGCACAAACGGAAGAAATGCGCGCGT
>NZ_JALJRC010000054.1:0-16664 GCF_024519925.1 Cytobacillus sp. Bac17
GAGATATTTTAAGTTTTTATTGAAAAATATTGACAAACTATTAGCTGGTTTAGTTGAAGAAGAGCATGAAAAATGAGCTGCAACAGCAACTCAACTAAGACATTTCGATATGGTCTGAAACTCTTGACCACAAGATTTCTATAAGTTCTTCATCCATAAACGTATAATCATCAGGAATATCTAAACAAATGACTTTCTTATCTTCTTTTAGCATTGGTCCAAATTTTTCACGCAGTCTTCTGTTATGTTTCTTTTCCATAACAAATATTAAATCCGCCCAACCGATATGGCCGCTATTCACTTTGATACGAGCATTGTTCTCTGTCCCAGCAGACCGAACTTGGTGTCCGTTTACCTCGTGGAATATTTTCTCCGCGGTTAAACTTCTCCACTTAATCCGACTACATATAAAAAGTAACTTTATTTTTCTCACCTTCTTAAAGGGGATAATTACGTCTTTAAAAACCTTATCATCTAAGATTAAATTGACCCGTTAGTAAAACAAACAAAAATTCCGCAAAGGTAACTAAAATCTCCATTAATTCACATTCGATACAACTTTACTTTCTATATGATTTCTATTTTCAAAAACCCATTGAAACATTGCTTTATTAATTTTATAAATGTCTTCGTTACTTGAAAAATAAGCCATAAATATTGTTTGGATACAAAGCATTACGTACCAAATAGACTCTTTTTCATTAGCTGATAAAGGATTAACTTTATTATAGCTAGCCACTAGATTTCCAACAAAATCAATCCACATTCCCCTTAGTTCCTCTTTAGTAAATACTTCACTTAAAACACTTGTGGAACAATAACATAGATCAAATATCCTAACATTGACTTCCACTATCTCATAATCAATAACACCAGAAAGGCTGTTGTTTTTAAATATTATATTATGAATATGAGCATCCCTATGTACAAGTTGTTTTGGAAGAATATTAACTAGGTTCTTTATATCCTCTTCCAACTGTTGATACGCATTTTGAAGTTCCTCTGAAGGATCTACTTTGATTATTTCATTTAAGGCAAAACCGTATACCCCCTGGTATAAATCTTTAATAGGGTACTCGCTTAAAAAATCAACAGATTCCATTATTTTATTTAAATCGGCAATTGTTTCTCCTAGAAGTTTAGGTATTAAAGGATTTCGCAAACTCTCTTCTGCTCCAAAGGTGGAACCTTCAAGGTAGGTATATATCGAGTAATTTGATTCCTGATAAGATAAACTAAAGTCCCCGTGTTTATTATATAAGGGAAATTGAGTTAAAAAATTATTGTTTCTTAAAAGCCCGATGAGTTTTAATTCACTATTAAACTGTTCTAAATTATTCTTTCTTTTAATAATGAATTTCTCATCATCATTAGTAATGATTAATGTTGCCCGTTCCGAAAGCTTCTTAAAGTTATTAATTTCAATACCCCAACTCGAAGAAATGTTCTTAAAATCAAAAAACTCCATATAGCTCCTCCCACTCAGCAATATAAACTAATATATTCTGATAAAGGGTAGTGAAATCCTCCAACATTTGGAATACCTTATTAAGTAAACCTGCCCCGTTTATGGAATAAGAAAAAAGCTGCCTGATTAGCAGCTGTTCTTGAACATAAGCACCCATTAGCTTAACGAAGAATTTATTAAAATTGTTCCCCAATAAAGAAAACTCATAATAAAGAACACAGATAGAAATACCGTAAGTGCCTTTGGCAATTTTCTATAAAAATAAATTAAGGCTAATCCTATCAATATGTGAATAACAGCAAAAAGAAAAATACTCAACTCTTTCACCTCTACCAATAATTGTAACATTTTGTATATTAGTGAGTATATCTATATTTCATTAATTTGCCCCGTTTTTCTAACAAGGAATTCAACAAAAAAGGCGGTTAATCCTTTTGGATCACGCACCTGATAGTTGAACAAGAGAGGTGTACTAAATTACATACACCTCTCTTTAAATTTTTTTATATTAGAAGGCCATTTCTATTATTTTTTTGATTTGGTCTTCATTTTCTTCGATATTAACTTGCTTACTTAGGTATTTATTCAGCCTAAGAATTTCTGATGCCATACTAACCATTGTTTTCATAATTTGATTAGTATTCCGACCGCAATCCCAACTTTCCAAAAGTGATAATTGCCAATCTTTCAATTTACTTCTTTTCCCTTCAATTTTGGACCAAACACCGCAAGGGCTATCCAAATGCTGTTCCATTTCCATATACCAACCTAAAACAATTAACCAACGTACTCTATCTAAGTTAGATAAAGCATAATATATTTCATCCCTCATAACGGCACGGTAAGTTTCGTGTATAAAAGCAAAAATTTTTCCTCTCCAAAACTCAACATCATCAGAAGAAGGTTTATAAACTTTAGATGATGATTCCTTTATTACCCCATTAATAATGTTATTTGGGTCGTAAAGAACCTTATATCCCTTTAACCAAATAGAAGGTGCAATCTCTTCAGGTGAATGATACCAACTATCTACTTTAACAAAGGTATCGTAGTGGGTTACCACAACGGGAGAAGAAGCATTGAAGTCTTCGTAAAATAAAACATTTCCCCATTTTCTGGCCCTATTACCTTTGTCTTTAATAAAAACCGCTATCTTTTCAGGAGTAACAATAGTGTGTAAATCAATATCAGAATAATTGTCAAAGTTCCCTCTCGCTAATGAACCCGCTTGATAAATAGCCAAAACATTAGAATCTGAAGTTAAATCATTTAATGCGTTTTCCAAAAGAACGTCACGATGTTTTGGTAATGAAAAATCTCTTTCTAAATGTCTACTTACAAATCCCACTCATCCTCCACCAGCTCCTTAGCTGCCGCAATTTAATTTACTAAGTAATTCGATAAACGGATATAAAAACCTTCTTAAGCTAACCTGCCCCGTTTGTAAAAAAAGAAAAGGCCACCTGATTTGGCAGGTAGTCTTAATGTAATGCACCATATATTTGAAGTACAATGATTCACAGACTTATAATTGAATGTATCCCGTTGCCTAAATTACTGTAAAGGATAACGCTCTAGGGACAATGTTAAGTCACGTAGTGCATTTATTTCTTCGCTACCCCAATTATTTCTTTCAACCGCTCTGAGCACTTTTTTAGCAGCGGTAAGCAAACTGTTCTTAAGTTCCTCTAATTTGCAAATTGCTATAAATTCAATTTCCCTTTTTTCACTATCATATTCGAACGACATTTCTACATGATTTGGATCTAATTTTTTCCCAAGTACGACAGGAGTTCCATCCATAAAGTCAAACTTAAATGTTTGCCCCATAGAAGAAACTAACAATCCTTTAAATGATTTAATCCACCAAGATAAAATAATTACTACAAAATCAGACCAAACTTCATCGGGAAAAAAGCGATGGTAATCAACAACAAAAGATATGTTCCCTATAATATTTATGTTGTATTCTAGAGAATCTACTTCTACCTCTATAGAAATGGTTTGTTCCATTAGTATCATTCCTTTTGCTTAAAGATACCGATTAATATTCGATTCCTTACGATGTCATTCCTGCCAAAACTAACTAGCCCCATTGCACAATACGAAAAACGTTTCCGCAACTACTCTATCTTCAAAGCTCTCCATGTGTTAATGACTATTTTCTTTATATTACTTCAGAGTATATAAAAATCATTCTATACAAACATTAAAAATATAGGAGGTGAAATATGAACTTTTTTACAAAAGTCCTTTGTTTTCATATTCTAATTTTCTTCCTTGCTATTCAATTTGTAAGCGCAGAAGAGTATAACCGTAAAGGTTACAGTGATGATTTATTTCTTGTATCAACTGATGTTACCCAGGAACAACAATTCAAGAATTTCTTTCTAGAATTTCTTCACCCAAAAATAGTTAATGCCGCCCAAAAAAAGTACAATGATAAATCAATAAGTGGGATATCCGTAAATTGGGAGAACACTTATAATGTTGTGGAAATCACCAGGAGATACAACCAAGGTAATGAACACCCGTATCCATACGTAATTTCAGTCATTGTTTTTCCTCAAAATGGTGATATCAATAACCCTAAAATATATGGTCCTGACAAATTGACTTTTGGAATTGATCCCATTCTTTTCAGGGAAAATATCAGTAATCTGCCAGCGATAAAGTTAATTGATTATAAACATATAAAGACAAAACCATAAGCCTCTATATTCCATAGGGGTCTTTTTTTATCCATTATTCAGATTGTCAATATAATCCGGGATTTCATTACACTGAATTACCATACTCTTATTAAACAAACCTGCCCCTATAGTTCAATAAGTAATTATATTGAGTCAATAACCGAGGTCCATGCAGAAGAAGTTGGTTCAATAATTTTGAAGTGGTCTATATCTGGGAGAATAACTAGTTTTACATTTTCCCCCTTATTTACAGCAAATTCGTAATAATCCTTACTTAAATCTACTGGAACGTGACGATCTAATTCCCCATGTATTAATACTTGTTCAACATTCATTGGCAATAATTCAGCTGGAGAAGACAACTTATAACGCTGAGGAACCTCTTCAGGGGATCCCTCTAATAGTGCAGCTGTGTGACTCTTCATTTTCTTTTGTTCATGTATATTCCACATCTTTACTAAGTCTGTAACTCCTGCTAAGCTAATCACTTTTTGAATAGAAACACTAAGTTGATTAAAGGAACTAACATTTGTCATGGATTTTATTCTTGAAGCTAACCAAAGTGCTAAGTGTCCACCAGCAGAATGACCAATAACAACAACACTTGAAAGATCTATTGGATATGACTCATTAAGTTTTAATAGATGATTTACAGCATTAATAACATCATTAAACGTTCCAGTCCATCCTCCCCCTTCTTCCCCCACTCGTCGATATTCGATATTCCACGTTGCATAACCTTTATGGGTTAAATCATCAGCAATTGGATTATTCTCCTCTAAGTTATATCTTGCTTGCCAAAAGCCTCCGTGAATTAATACTATTACTGGACATGAGAGTAAATTCTCAGGAATTCGTAATACACCAAATTGAGATTCATGTTCTCCGTAATAGATCTTACTTTTATTAACCATTTATAACTCCCCCTGCAACATACTTATAACTTTTTACTTCGATATTAATAGCCACACATCCTTTATAGAAAAGTAGCTATTAACGTATCGCTTATTAAACAACCCTTCCCCATTTGTACAAAAAGATAGCCTCATACGGGAAGGATAACTTGTCCTATGTATTACTTTTTAGAAATATGTGAATATTTAATGTCTAAATCTCACTGAATATATACATTAATAGGTAATGGATTTATGATTAATTCAACAAATCAAAACAGAAAAGAGCATGCCTAATGGAAACTATTTATGAAGTTTCAAGAATCAAGCAAGTTATTAGAGAAGTGAAAGATAGAAGATTTGAAAAAAGAGTTTGTAATCCCTGGGATGTGAAAGATGTTGCCCTTCACTTTATAGCGGATGATGACAGAGAGGTGTTTCTCGTTATTTGCCTCAACACTAGAAATGACGTAATCGCCGTTCATAGAAGTCATATCGGTACTCTTGCCACTGCTGCCGTTTCACCTCGTGAAATCTTCAAAGCGTGCATCCTAAATAATGCAAGGAGCTTTATCGTAGCGCACAACCACCCTTCCAACGACATAAAACCATCAAAAGAAGACTTCAATATAACAGAATCTTTGCTAAAATCAGGATTAATCCTTGAAATTCCATTATTGGATCACTTGATTGTTAACTCTAAAGGGGATTTTTTCAGCTTCAAACAAGAAGGCTTTTTGTTAGAAGATCGAGTCATCAAGAGAAAGGTCTTCATAACGAATACCATAAAAAAAGAAGCATCCCCTGCATCGCCACAATGTGAGTAGGAATACTTCTATTTGAAAAATTTTATGCTTCACTGGCATTTGCCATATTTAGTTGAGGATCTTGATTACAGTCAAGATCTCTTTTTTATTATAAATCTTTATAATCATTTTTAGTCTAAACAATAAAATAGTTATATTTCTCTTTGATGTTCAAAACAATAAATACTGCCTTTAAACCGTTCTTTATTTGTAAGACAATACTTCCTGACTTTGTCAGATACCATCTTTCCACAGGTTGCACAAGAAGCAGAAGAATTTAATTTTGACTCTACTTCTTTTTTATTCATTTTTATATTCTTTATGTGCTGCTCCCTGATTTCTATATCAGTTATATGGTTTCTTATTAATATATCGTACATTTGCTGAATCTTTTCTTCTGTATATACTGGAGCATTGAACAGTAAACGTAACACATTCTGCTTTCTAGTAATGAAATCAGATAGCTCAGTATCGTAAACAATCAGCTCATTGGATTGAATCTTTCTTAGATTAAGATCTACTTTAAATATACATCTTCTTGAAAAAGAAACCATTGAGACAATATTACTGACATTAACATTTCTCAGTAATGATTGTACTGCTTTAATATGGCCAAAATTCTGATTAAATGGATTAACCATCGGAAATTTGCCATTAATCAACCACTTATCTTTATCCCTGCTCCCATAAATTGTACCTGTATAGTTCTTTGTTTCAATCACAAAGATAGCGTATGGGCTAATAATAATATGATCAATCTGAGAGAACCCTGTTATGGAGTTGGGATTTGGGATCATTATATCACTCATGTATCGATAGCTCTTTGGCAATTGATCAAGTTGTATATCTATTTTGTATTCTCCTAACTCGCCTATCCTGGTTGGAGGAATTTTGTTCTTTTCCTGTTTACAATCCACCTTTAGGGAATCCGTCTCATTAATCTTTTTCGAAAATATACCTAATAGTTTAGAGATTATGCTAACCACCTTCTTTAAACTAATTACTCACATAATACCTATTCTCCAATATTATCATTCTTATTAGCAGTATGTACCAAGAAAACTTTAAAGAGTCTAATGATTAATGTACCTTTCATTTACTTCTTATTTTCTTAAAATTAGTCCCTTTTCTCTTTAATAATTTTGCCGCGTACGATAGTTATCTTGGGCAGTCCACCAAAGAAATTTGGCCTAGTTTCCCCTTTACCAATTTCAACAAAAGTAAATTGCGGGAACTTACATTCATATTTAAAACGAAAGTCTTCCATATCCATTTCTTTATCTATCAAGTCAAAATTATAAAAGTACCCACTTTCAATATCGCATACTATCGTCCAATATTTTAATATCATTTTGCATTCCTCCAATAAATTACTTTCTAAAAAAAAGAACCTCAAACAAGACGTATCCGCCTGTCTGAGGTTCTTCCTCTTTCTAGTCATCTATTCTTTTAAATATTACTAATTTGTCTCTTCTGACATGAGAAGAGATATTGGCAGGTGACAGGAAACCTGTCACCATGGTCCCTTTAAGCAAATTACTTTTGTACTTGACCTACAGTAACTGTGTTGCCAGCTAAGTCAGCTAATGTTGAACCTTCAACAAACTTAACTACGATAGTTTGTGTAGGAGCAAATACTGAGTTAGTCGCAGTAATTACTAGACGAGTATCAGTACCATTAGTACCGTTAGCTTTAGTAAATGTTAATGCATTTGAAGATGTGTCAACTTTCGCACCGTTAACATAAACTTCAATACCAGTAGCAGCAGTTGGGCTAGCAAGCGCTTCGCTCATTTCTACGTTTAATACCTTGTCATCAACAAGTTTAACAGATTGAGCAACTGGCTTTGTATTTTCAGTGATGCTAATTGATACACCGTTCTTAGCAGCAGTTGTTAAAGTGTTGCCATTTTCGTCAACAATATCTTTTACAGCTACAGTTCTAGCACCTGTTACGAAAATATGACCTGCAGGTAATTTAGCACGTACAGTTTTCTTATCTCCATAGAAGTATAGATCTGTTCCAGCAGGTAGTGGTTGACCGTTAATAGTGTACTTGTTAACGTCAAGTGCAGCATTTGTTAAAACATTGTTGAAAGCGAATTGCAACAGACCTGTAGATACTTCAGAAGGTGTTGCTGTTACTACAGCTGATGTAGCAGAATCACCTGCAACAGTGAAAGATAGAGCAGTTGCAGCAGCTTCGTTTGCTGTTACAGCTGTATCTTTAACAAATTGTGCTCCTAAGTTAATTGTGTATGTTCCACCTTTAAGCTTTGCAGAAGATAGAAGTGAAGCATCAGTTACTGTTAAAACAAAATACTTGTCTTCACCTGCATCACTAGTGTCACCATCATTGTTTGCATCATAAACATATGCTGGAGTTGCAGTTGCTGCTGAAATTGTATTTCTTACACCATCAGTTGTAGTAAAAGTTCCATTTAGTGTTGTAAATGGCGTAGAACCCGCTACGATTGATTCGCTCATTTTTACGATGATTTTGTCATCTTTAATCGTTGTACCAACAACAGTTGGCTTAGTAGTATCTTTAGTTACTAGTAATGTTTGAGCTGGAGTAGCAGCAGCTAATGAGTTTCCGCTTGCATCAACAGCACCTTTAACTGAAACAGAAACATTTTTGAAGTCTCCAGAAGTAATTGCACTTGTTGCATCGTACTCATACTCTAGTCCATTATCATCAGTTTGGTCAGCAGAAGTTAAGTAAACATCTACTCCATCTACAGTTAACCATACGCGTGTAGAAGCATTACCATTTTGAGTAGAGTTAACTACTGCTTCACTAAATTTAACTTTAACTTTATTTCCTTCTGAAGTTAAAGATGTAACTGTCGGTGCTGTAGTATCAGTACCTACTTGTACAGTTGCAGTGTACTCAGGAAGTACATTCCCTGCTAAGTCTTTTAATCCAGGAATTGTGATTTTTGAAGCTCCAACTAAAGTATCAACTGTACTATCGTTAGTTACTGTGTAAGAAGTGTTTGTTACTCCATCAACAGCTACAGTAGCACCTGCAAGTGCACCAGTTGAAACTTGTACAGGCTCAGAAAATTCAACTACTGTGTTAGGTGCAACATATTTTGTTGTTAATACTGGCTTAGACTTATCTTCAAGTAATACTGGCGCTTTATAGTCTGTTACATCTTTACCAGATGCATCTTTAATACCAGTAACTTCAAATTGAACATATTTGTCAAGATCAGCAACGAATCCAGCAGTTCCAAAAGTAATAGTAGCTTCTGTTTTAGCTGCATTCAATGATACACGTGTAGGGTTAGCTGATCCTAATTTGTAATTAGCTAAAACTTCTGCACCACCAGTAGCAACACCGGCTTGAACAGCCTTGTTGAACTTAACAACGATTTGTTTAGCGTTAATCGCACTTTCTTTCTCCTCTATCAAAAATAAAAAACGCCTCGATCCCAATAACATCAGGGGTTTGAAGCGTTTTAATAGAAACCTTTTAGTATGGTTAAATAATATTATACGAATAGTTATAGTTTAAGGCTGAGATTTGAATTTATACGCTCCCCTTCTGTTAACAAAGAATCCTCATTAACGTGAGCACCAGCAATTTTGCATTTATCCAGGGGGTTACTAAAAATCTCTCTTTTCCCTTATAAACAACTAAACAATTAATCGGTTACTAGTTTTGAACAAACAAAATACCGCCATAGATTTTACTTAAGTGTAATTGTCACTGAAAGGTAGAAAAGCGTCCTGTTTTACAGCAACGCTTTTTCGATGAATTAGTATAATGTTATATTTCACTTTCATCCTTCTTAAATGTTTTTCCATCATGGTAGTAAAGTTTAGAACTTAAATTACCAGTTCTCTCTTCTTTTAATTGACGAATAAGTTCTTCACTTTTAATTTTATTCATTTCTTTGTACCAGGCTCCATCTGGATATAGAACAACGATAGGACCATGTTTGCATTGGCCGTTACATAATGTTTTTGTTGTATGAATCTCCTTTTGCAGCGCTAAGTTTTTCAATTCTCCCCTAACGGTCTCTGTTACTTCTTCAGCTCCATTTTTCATGCATGTTTTCCCGTTGCAAATTAATAGATGTTTGCTAACTCCATCTAAGTTCATATGAATTCCCCCTGGTTCTCCCTTTTTATTTAACCTCTATAACAATGGAAAGCGTTCAATCACCTTCTAGATTTTTTTCTAATACATAAGTCTTTATTACATGCTCTATAGAAAATCACAAGCGTCACTATTTAAAGCTGATTGAGTCTTAGTCAGTGCAACTTCTTAGCATTTCTCGATTTAAATAAATTCTTCAAGACTTTTTGAATTTATCAACATTCCCTTTAATCACATAATACTATACCCCTCTATAGTATGTGAAGGATTTTTTTTATTAAGATTAAAAATAGGTGTTTGGCATATAGGTTCATTAAATTAAAAATTATGCTGGTTTACTTAATAATACTTGGGTGGTGTAATCGAGGTTTTACTATTCGGAAT
This sequence comes from Cytobacillus sp. Bac17, assembly GCF_024519925.1. Taxonomy (NCBI): domain Bacteria; kingdom Bacillati; phylum Bacillota; class Bacilli; order Caryophanales; family Bacillaceae; genus Cytobacillus; species Cytobacillus sp. Bac17. The sequence goes on from NZ_JALJRC010000054.1 coordinate 10,356, forward strand.
ATATTTTTACAAAACCCTCAAAAAGGCCTTACTTGATAATTAAAAAGAGGACTTTCATAAAAAAGAAAGTCCATTAATTGTATTTTTTTGGAATTAACTTTTGAGTCTGGTTTCTCAAATTCACTATTTCATCACTTTACAAGTATGCCCAAAATCTTGGATTAGTCTCAGCTGCATGTTGTCAGCGGAACTCCTTCCACACTCTTATCTGTTTTAAAATTTATCTTTGCACTTTAAGTAACTGAATAATTTTGTCCTTATTCACTTCAAAACCAATAAAAATTTTAGGACGTTTCATAATACTTAGGAGTCTTGTATCTCTTATAACAAAAGCAGGCACAATGCGAGAGCCCGTTCTTTTTTTCATTTCTTCCTCTTTATCAGGGTTCCGGGTTAAATCATATTCAATGTATTTAATACCGTTCTGCGAAAGAAACTCCTTCGCTTCTTTACAATCCAGTCAAGTTGGTCTTGAATATAATTCTATTTGAACTCTTTGCATGTTTATCACTCCTTTAAATAATCTATTTTTCATTAGATATTTTACCCCTTCAAGATTCATTTTAAATAAACCAGATGATACACCGCTTCACCCATTCACCCATTAAAATGTAGAAAAAACTTAAAATATCCTCACATAAAAAACCTTTCTTGTTCTCTTTCCTTAATTCATGCTAGAGCAAACATCTTATTCTTTTAGTGAGTTCATTTTAACCATGATTGTACCTTTATGTTATAAACAACAAAAAAATAATCCCCTTGACTTTGTCATGAGAGGATTTAATATACTAATTTACTCAGTATTGTAGTAAAACCTAATTTAGTATTTTGTAGAATAAGCTAAAACATTAAAATTGTTTTGGTATACTCAAAAAAATCAACTAAATGATCATCAAGTATTTTTTTTAATATCTCTAAATTAATTTCTTGGTAGTCATGAACTGCAATATTTCGGAAACCAACCATAGCTTTCATTTTTTGAGATAGATTTGCTTGTAGAATCCCTTCTTTCTCTAATATCGAAAATGCATCCCGGCTATTTTGCGGAAGCCCTAGCTTCTTATTAGCAATAATATGCATGGCTAGATCAATGCTCGCTTCACAAGCCCGCTGAAGATTTAATATTATTGAATCTTGTTTAGTGTAATTCTCTAGGTTTTTCGAGTTATTATCGTATTCCTCATGTATTCTTTTAATACAACGTTCGATAATACTTACTTTGTTTAGAATCACATCACTTTTCATATATGGTCCCGCTTTCATCTATCTTTTTTATTATCTCAGAACGTTCTTCATTTAGCTTTACGTACATCTTTAATGCTTTTAACTCAAATTCCTCCTTTTTTCGTTCATCCGTACAATAGATGGTTTTACCTGTCTGGACAATTTGAGCTTGAAAAACCGTACTGGCTTTACTTAAATCAATCAAATCTATTTCTCGGTTTAGTTTTGCGGCCAGTTCTTGAGCGATCATAAACAATTCATATTTATCTAAGTTTTTTTCATCGCTTAAAAAAGCAATATCAATATCGCTCTCTCTATGGATGTTTCCATTGACGGTTGAACCAAATAAAACAATTAAAAAAGGTGAAACTTTTTTAATTAAAAGATCAGTTATTATTTGTTCCGCATTAGTATTCAACGTCTAAAAACCTCCATGCTTTTTTTTAATTATATAACAAATATCTAGGATAAAAACAGTTTGTCTAAGGGTAATCACAATATTCAACAGGAATTTGTCAATTAAACATCAAAACCATTCTTCAGTTTAGGTTATTCTTTTTTTAAAATATGTTGGCTGCTGCACCGAATGCTATAGAGGGGGCTTCTGCTTCTACAAATGGTTATGCTGCTTCTGTTGCTTTTTCCAACCATATGGGGTAATACCCCGCGGCTTGTACACCGACAATGTCACGATAAGCAGCAACAATAGCAAGCCGCCAGCGGGATGAAATATTTCATTCGGTAGCCTGCTCAGACCTGTAGGATCCGTTTCTTCTGCCAATCGTGCCAAGGAGCTCACTAACGGCATATGAAGGAGCAAGACGAACGTAGAAAATACCGTTAGTAAAAGTTTGAATATAACCCAATAATGACGGAAAAGACCCCATGGGGTGCCGAGTGACATGATAATTCCAGTGAGTAGCGAGATGAGCGCCAACGGGACGATGACGTACCATCCGATCAATTCCATCGCGATCCAAACGGCACGTACCGTTTGGATATCCGGGCTGATTTGACCAGCGATGGCTAAAGCTATGTACGCAATAACAGTTCCAATCCAGCCAACAGAGCAAGTGACATGCGCGGTGAGGGCGAACTTCCGGAGTCCAGGCTTCATTGTCATGGTTGTTGTGCCTCCATTTGTTCTGTGGGCAGTGTCTGGCCAAAATGCCGCATAGGTCCGTGCTTGCCTCCTATGCCTGTGATGTTTATGATGACAAAAAGCAGGAGCAGAGCTATAAGAATGATTAATGATACCTTTACCCAGCGTGGCATAACTGGCTGCCGCTCCTTAGCTTGCTTCCCGCCATTGTCGTGATTGGAGTTTGATAAGTTATTCATTGGGGTTTCCTCCTATTTAGTTAATTGGTCAAATACTTATTGTAAAATCCTTTAAAGCTCTATAGGATCCTGGCAGACTTATTGTAAAAAAGAAAACTAAAACTCCTATAAAAAGAAAATAAAAAAGTTATGAAAAAATATAAAGAATTATGAAGTGGAATTTAAACAAAAAAACCTTCAGTTTTTCAACTGAAAGTCTTTCAGAACACATTCCTATACTGATAGTGGGAGTGAAAAACGGATTCCCAATCCCCCATGATTTGAATGAAACGCATGAATCTGACCGCCATGATGTTCAATTATTAATTTACAGCTTGCTAGACCTAGTCCAGAACCGCCATTACTCATTTGTCTAGATTTATCCACCGTGTAAAATTTACGAAACAGTAAAGACAGGTCCTGATTAGGCACTCCAACGCCATTATCCTCTATTAGAAAGTATGCATAACCTTCCTGTACATAACCGGTCAAATAGACATGAAGTTCATTACTATTGCTGTATCTTACAGCATTACTGAAAAGATTTCCAAATACACGCCGTATCATGTGTTCATTGATACTAATGAGCTGGTTCGGGTTAAAAGTATGTTTCCATGTAAGCCTGAAATCGAAGCTAGATAACTCGGTCTCATATTCAGATGATATAGTGTCAAACAACTTATGAGCTGCTATCGGTATCATAGCTATGGTTTCAAACATTGCCTCATTCTTAGTATACATTGAGAAAGAATCAATCAGCTCCACCATGTGTTTTGTTTTTTTCATAATAAGCTCATAATAATCCTGTGTCTCCATTCTTGTCAGATCTTTCTGTATAGAGAGAAGCTCAACAAAACCTGTTATTGTAGTTAATGGAGTCTTCAAATCATGAGCAATAGCTGCTATCATATCAACCTGTTCCCTATGGGCTTGATATAGTCTTTCTTCCATCTCATTAAAATGATTATACAGGTCTCCGATTTCATCCTTCCTTCTTGAATGCAAGGGGGTTCGGGAGTTTCCAATATTTACTTTTTTTAGTCTTAAATTGAGTGCTTGGATGGGTTTAGTAATATTGAAGTGAAAAAATACTGTTAAAACAACAAACAACAAGCCCATTAAAATACTTAGAAGTAAGAGCATTTGAAAATGAACCGGACTAAATATATTTTCTAGCCATACGTGTCCTTCATCTGCTGATAACGATTTTATATAAAAGACAAAAAAGGCAGCAATCAGCAGAAGCGTTAGAAGAAATATGAAGAGAAATAGTAATGGAAGCTTGGTTTTTAGCTTCATGTTGATGTATTCCCTTCAATATATTTGTAACCAACACCCCAGACGGTTTTGATGAAATCGTGCTGTACGCCAATCTTTTTTCGGATATTTTTTATATGAACGGTGACGGTGTTTAAATCTCCGTATTCGTCTCCCCAGACGCTATCATAAATTTGTTCACGGGTGAGGACATTATTGGGATGATTCTTCAGAAAGGATAAAATTTGAAATTCCTTAGTCGATAACTCTAACTTTTGATGATTTAAAAAAGCTTCATAAGTCTTGTCATTTAACACAAGAGGCGAGTTTGAATTTAGAAACTTCACTTCCTTCTCCTTTATAATGCCATTCCATTCCTGATGCAAACGGTCAACCTTTCTGAAATGAGCTTTTATCCGTGAGGTAAGCTCCTGAATGCTGAAAGGTTTCGTCATATAGTCGTCTGCTCCAATTTCCAGTCCGATAATCTTGTCCATATCCCTGCTGCGTGCACTTAGCAACAGAATGGGGATATTGTATTCACTTCTAATTTTCCGGCAAACTTCCAAACCATCCATTTCCGGCATCATGATATCCAAAACAACAAAATCAATCTTGTTTTCTTTCAAATAGTACAAAGCCTTTTTTCCAGAATAAGCTTGTATCGTATAAAACTGTTCAAATTTTAAGCTTTCTGTAATTAGCCGTACAATATCATGATCGTCATCTACAACTAAAATTGTTTTCCCCATTTTTCCACCAGCTTTTTTTATTTTTTCTCTCATGGTAACAAAAAAATTTCACTTATGTCGCTCTTTTATTAATAGTCATCACTGAAAAAATAAAAAAACCTAAGGGCTTTCTGTTATTGTTGGATGATTATATCTGTTACATTCTTTATTATTCTTGGGTATATTAATATGACAATTACTAGCTAGGAATTATAAAATTAATTTAGGTTAGTTAACTTCGTGTCGCTATCTAGAATTACTTTCCCTTTTCCAACTTTGATCAAGTTATGGCCCTTTATTTTTTTATCCTCAATCGGGTATTTACTTCCAATAATTGTAAAGTTTTGAATTCCTTTTCCATCTTCTCTCCCATAGATGTAAACATAGGGATAAACTGATTTTAAAGTGCTATTCATTGATTCAATCAGCAAATCTCCTTTCTGTTTGCCGATTGCGTTAATAATTAAAATACCATTATTATTTAACTTCTCACTTGTTAGCTCAAAGAACTCTTTTGAAATTAAATGAAAGGGAATTTGAGTTGTATTGTTATAAGCGTCCAAAAAGATGAGATCAAATCTTTTTTTCTGCTCTTTTAGAATTTTTCTCCCGTCACCTATCTCTACACTATTACCATTGTATTGAAAATATTGGCGGCTGACGTCTACTACCTCTTTGTCGATTTCCGCAACGAGAACATTTTTATTGGTATCTTCAAACTTACGTGTTAATGTTCCAATACCGTGGCCAATCATGTAGACTTCTTTACTCTCTGGAGAAAATGTTTTAGAAATCTCCCACACGCTTTTTGAATAATCAAGGAGAAGTTTGTCAGGTTGATTCATATCCATCATTCCCTGAATAGTAGTTTTATTGCCAAAGGTGAGTGAACGGAATCTTCCTTCTCTCCCTTGATAGAAATCCTTTTCCAATACATAAATATCATGGTAAAGACTTGTCTTCTTCAAAAGAATGTCTTGGGATTTCTCTCCAACTAAAAGAAAAGGAAGAGCAATAAACAGTGCAGGGATAATTAATAAAAATCCTTGCATCTTGGTTTTAGTATCACAATAAATAATGTTTGTTAAATATACCAGGCCAGCTAGAAGGCCAATAATGGAGTTGATATTAGTCCAGGGTATTAGCCAGAAAGTTGTCACAATTGTTCCAAGAACGCTTCCGATCGCTGATGCTGAATGTAAGCTACCAATGACTTTTCCACTTGCCAATTCTCCTATACCATCCTTCATAAGGACAGTCCCGATTACACTTAGAAGAAAATTAGGAATTAAATAAAGCAAAAGCACACCGAGCGTAGTACCGGGGGTACTTGAAAGTGATTCAAGTAATGGAAAAAGCGTAGTTTTAATCAATGGAATAATGGCTATCGAAAGAATACCAAAAAGATATATAAACAACATGATTTCGCGAATGTTTGCTTTATCAGCTAGATATCCTCCTACTATGTATCCTACACTTGATCCAATCAGGAAAATCGATATAATTATTCCCCATGTGTAAACTGTGTTACCAAATGAAGGTGCTATCAGTCTTGTAGCGGTCATTTCTAGTCCCATTATTACAAAGCTGACAACAAATAGCGTAAAGTAGATTTTTGACTTCATACACATCTCCGTTCTATCGTTATAATGTTCAAATAGTGTTATTTCGTTTTACAAAACTAGATTAGAAGCATTAATGAATTTTATTTAAACATGTAAATCCTCCCTCTATAAATGTTGATTTATCAACGGTTTGACCCGTTGGTGAGGTGTCA
>NZ_JALJRC010000055.1:0-16626 GCF_024519925.1 Cytobacillus sp. Bac17
CGTTCGTCCTGAGCCAGGATCAAACTCTCCATATAAGAGTTGATTAAGCTCATAAGTTGTCTTTTCAAAAAAGACTAAAGAATTAACGTTGACGTTTTTGTTCGTTCAGTTTTCAAAGATCAATCCGCCGCTTGAGGCGACTTTATTAATATATCATTCTCACGAATCAATGTCAACATCTTTTTTAAGATGTTTTTATCGCGTCGTGGTGACGACTTTTAATATATTACCACCGTTAAAAAGAACTGTCAACAGAATCACTAAAAAAAATTAAAAAAGAAAAAAGCCGCATTAAACGGCTGTACAATTAAATAATCCATGTCTGTATGGCAACGAGTGCAAACAATCCAGGAATGCCTAGAAATCCGGAAATGGCCGAAGTGGCCAGGTTTATGGGAACATGTATGCCAGCCTGATTGCCGAATGCATTTAAGAAAAATAGAAAGAGGGCTCCTATGATCAGTTTAATGGCTCCCTGCCCTATAAATCTTACTGGCTTTACTGGAGCTCCTATAAATAGAAGCAATAAGATTAACCCTCCTAAAATGGAGATCACTGCAATAGGGTCCAAAAGAAAAATCCTCCTTTCAGGAAACTTGTACTACTAATTTATGATTAGCGCGTACAAAAAAGACCTTGGAGGAGGACAAGTATTTTGTAATGATTGATTTTCTTTCCGCAATGGGAACAAACTACATTCTGACTCTTACATTTCTCTTTTTAGCTTCCCTGAAAAGAAAAAAGTACTTAGCTTCGGCCAGCTTCGCCTGGCTGATTGCTTCAGGGGATGGATCAAAGCTCTTTTCCACTAGCGATTTCTGGTTGTTCCAATCTGTTTTCAATCTGTTCAGCTGCTCCAAAAGCTTCTCATCAAACTCGCTTCGAAGCCATCCTTTCCTGCGAAAAAACATAAATTCCGCCTCCGTACTTAAACTTCTCTTCTGCCTTCTAATGCTTTTGATAGCGTTACTTCATCAGCATACTCTAAGTCTCCGCCCACTGGCAGGCCATGGGCAATCCGGGTAGCCTTTATGCCGGATGGCTTAATCAGGCGGGAGATATACATGGCTGTTGCTTCCCCTTCGATATTAGGATTGGTGGCAAGAATAATTTCCTGTACTGTTTCATCCTGAAGCCTTTTCAATAAATCAGGAATATTGATATCTTCCGGCCCTATTCCATCCATCGGTGAAATGGCTCCGTGAAGGACATGATAAAGTCCGTTATATTCCTTCATCTTTTCCATGGCAATAACATCTTTCGGATCCTGGACCACACAGATTACTGACCGGTCGCGTCTCTGGTCCTCACAAATATAACACGGGTCCTGATCAGTGATATGGCCGCAGACAGAGCAGTAAGATAAATTTCTTTTCGCATTGACAAGCGCCTTGGCAAAATCCAGCACAGTATCTTCTTTCATACTTAAAACAAAAAACGCCAGACGCGCAGCCGTTTTTGGGCCGATTCCGGGCAATTTCATAAAGCTGTCAATCAGCTTTGATATTGGTTCAGGATAGTGCATGTATAATTCCTCCTATATGAAAAGGAAAAGCGCCGCGAGCATGACGGACTGATGAAGATTCCCATCAGTCTATGTTCGCTGGCGCTCAGCCTGTCCGTTCTTTCGTGCATAACTCTATTATAGATAAAACATGCAAGAAAGCACTCGTTCAGGACGTTTTATTAAAACATTCCCGGCAGGTTCATTCCTTTAGTAAATTGGCCCATTGTGTCGTTTGTTAAGTCATCCGCTTTTTTCAGTGCATCGTTCGTTGCCGCCAGAACAAGGTCCTGAAGCATATCAATATCTTCCGGATCAACAACTTCTTCTTTGATGTTTACTTCTAATACTTGTTTATGTCCGGATACAATGACAGTCACCATTCCGCCGCCAGCTGTTCCTTCAATTCTTTTTTCGCCAAGCTCTTCCTGTGCCTGAGCCATCTTCTTTTGCATTTTCTGCATTTGTTTCATCATATTTTGCATATTTCCCATTCCACCGCGCATTTTACATACCTCCAGCTATTTTCTATTCTTTAATTTCAATTAGTTCAGCGCCAAATAATTTGACCGCTTCAGCCACATGGGGCTCTTCCTCATTTCTGCCGAAGCCCTCACCAGACTCATCTCCGTCACGCTGGCTGCGCAGGAAATCCTCCCTGACACTTTGCCATTGTTCATCCGGAATGCCAACCAGCTGCAATCTCTTGCCTAATAGCTCAAACATGACATTCGCCAGTGTATCCAGGAATTTCGCATTATCCATGGCCATCTGACAGTGGATTTCATATTTGAACTTTACGATAAGAGCTGTTTCGGATGCGGCAACAGGTTCTGCTTCATTGAGAAGCGCTGCCTGAGAGCGCATCTGGTTTTGAACAAGCAGATTCAGCATTTCACCCCAGCGGCTTTTTACAGCCACCAGGTCGTTTTTCGTTGCCTGCTTCAGGACTTCATTCACTTTTCCTACTGGTGCCTGGAATCCTTTACGTGAACTTCTCTGCGGTTTTTTCTGTACAGCAGGAGCTCCATCATCTTTTACCGCTATGCCGTTTTTCTTTAATTCCGCCAGCTCATGCTGAAGCTGTTCGATTTTTTGCATCAGCGGCTTGATGTCTGCAGACTGTCCTGATTTCTCTCGCTGTTCAAGCTGGCACAGCTTCACAATCGCCACCTCCAGGAAAATCCTCGGATGGTTGGTCCATCGCATTTCCTGCTGGGCTTTGTTCAGCACCTCAATCAGTTCATAGAGCTCTTCCGGCTCCACTTCCTGGGCAAGCTGCTGGAATTCTTCATCAAGCATGACTCTTTCCAATGATTCCTCCAGCCTTGGAGCTGCTTTATATAAGAGCATATCCCGGTAATACAGGATAAAGTCTTCTATAAAACGGGCTGGATCTTTCCCCTGAAAAAGGAGCTCTTCCAGAAATCCCAGCCCGGATGCGGCATCCCTGTCTTTAACCGCTCTTGCCAGCTTATTCAGAAACCCTTGTGACACAGCACCTGTTACAGACAGGGCATCTTCAACTGTAACACGATCCTGGCTGAAGGAAATTGCCTGGTCAAGCAAGCTAAGGGCATCACGCATACCGCCTTCTGCGGCTCTCGCAATGATCTGCAGTGCCTGGTCCTCATATGCTGCACCTGTTTCATCCGCAATCAGCTTCATTCTCCCTGTTATCGCCTGAGCCGTAATCCGTTTAAAATCGAATCGCTGGCACCGGGAAATTATCGTCAGTGGAATTTTATGAGGCTCTGTAGTGGCTAAAATAAATATGACATGCTTAGGCGGCTCTTCAAGCGTCTTTAACAGGGCATTGAAAGCGCCAATGGAAAGCATATGTACCTCATCGACGATGTAAACCTTATACTTTACAGCGTTCGGGGCATATTTCACTTTGTCCCTGATATCCCTGATTTCTTCTACACCATTATTGGATGCAGCATCAATTTCAATGACATCAGGAATAGAACCGTCTGTAATGCCTCTGCAGGCAGCACACTCATTGCACGGTTCAGTAACCGGAGCCTTCTCGCAGTTAACAGCCTTTGCGAGAATTTTAGCTGCACTTGTTTTACCTGTTCCGCGGGGGCCGGAAAACAGATAGGCGTGTGATATCTTCTCCTGAAGCAGGGCGTTTTGCAAAGTCTTTGTCACATGTTCCTGTCCGACGACATCGATGAACTGCTGCGGACGCCAAACACGATATAAAGCTTGATAACTCACTGACACGCCCCCTTCCTATGTATAGTCCTTTATCTATTATAACGTATCTATTTTCCTTTTTACAAAACCTAGAGCGAAATAAATTACAACAAAAAACCCATCCTGCAAAAGGATGAGTTTTATTTACAATATAAACTGCCGTGCACCTTCCGTCGACTGACGCCCATAGGCGTTACTTAAGCAGTTAGCTCGGCCCAGGCAACCCTGCGGCACATGGGAGCTTCCACTTAATGCTGCTTCCTTCCGGACCTGACATGATTCATGGATTCCCATTGCGCAGGACCCGGGCGTCAACACCACTTACTTAAGGCAGGCCCTACAGGACATCAGCCTCGGGAAGGGATTCAGCCTCGCTAGAGCGGATTGCGAGTACAGGGCACCGCTACCTCCCCGCCTAGCACGGCAAAGTTGATACCATATTTAGTTGCGTCTTTGTCCGACGCATTTATAAGTATACTAACATTTAGGTGAAAAAGCAATGCCTAACCATTGTCAATTCCTGTATCAAGTTCCATCTGCAGCAATTGCCTTCTTTTTTTCTCTTCTTTCTTGCGCTTTCGCAACCCTCTGAAAAAGCTCGAAAGCATCTCGCCGCATTCTTCTTCCAACACCCCTGGCACAACTTCACTCTGGTGATTGAACCGCTCATCCTGCAATAGATTCATAAGCGTCCCGGCACAGCCTCCCTTTGGATCCTTAGCCCCATACACCACCTTTTTGATGCGCGAGAGAATAATGGATCCCGAACACATCGGACAAGGCTCTAAGGTAACATAAAGAACAGCATTCTCCAGCCGCCAGGTTCCGAGGTTTTTGCATGCCTGATCAATGGCAAGCAGTTCTGCATGCGCAATCGCAGTCTGATTCACTTCTCTCAGATTATGTGCCCGGGCAATGATTTCCCCTTCCAGAACAATGACTGCCCCAATTGGAACTTCTTCCAGACCTTCCGCCAGCTTTGCTTCTTTAATGGCCTCCTGCATATACAGTTCATCTTCAGTGAATGATGCTTGCCTCATTATATCTTCATTCCTTCTCTTAACATCTGTGTAAAAGCCGCCCCTTTTACAAAAAATAACCTTAAAGGAGCGATACCATGAAAAATCCGCAAGCCTATAGACCGGCTCTTATCATTATTGACATGATTAACGACTTTAATTTCCACCATGGAAGGATCCTTGCTGACAAAGCTTTGAATATCGCAAAACCCTTCAATACATTAAAGACCGCTTTCTATGAGCAGGATCTCCCTGTCATTTATGTGAATGATCATTATAATCTCTGGCAGGCTGATCTGGATACAATTACGACTCATTGCCGCAATCCTATCAGTGCACCTATCCTTCATGAGATGCACCCATCGCCGGATGATTATTTTTTAATAAAGCCTAAGCATTCCGCCTTTTATGGCACTGCCTTAAATACCCTTCTGCACCAGCTCGGCGTCAATATGCTTGTCATGACAGGCATCGCTGGCAATATCTGTGTCCTATTTTCGGCCAATGATGCCTATATGAGAGAATATCATTTACATATACCGCATGACTGCACCGCTTCTAATGATGACCACGATAATGAAAATACCTTAAAGATGATGGAAAAAGTATTAAAGGCCAATATATCTTCTTTCTCTGAAAACAATTATAACATTTCTTCTATGTTTCCTTCATAAAATGGCAGTAGTGTTCTAAGACGTGTTTTTCAGGGAGGGAGATAGATTGCAGATTCATGTGGTTCAGCAAAACCAGTCTTTGTTCGGCATTGCCCAGGCATATGGAACGACGGTTGAAGATCTGATAGAGGCAAATGAAATTCCCAATCCAAATAATCTGGTGATCGGCCAGACACTTGTTATTCCGATAATAGGACGCTTTTATTGGGTTCAGCCCGGAGACAGCCTTTACTCAATTTCAAGAAGGTTCGGCATTTCTTATCAGCAGCTCGCATCTGTCAATGGGATTTCGGTGAGCCAGCCGCTGCAGGTGGGGTTCCGCCTTTATATCCCGCCACGCCCGAAAACGAACGCAGAGTTCAATGCCTATGTGGAGCCAAGAGGCGATACAGTCGCCCCTGAACTGGTAGAAAGCGCAAGAGAGGCTGCGCCTTATTTGACCTATCTGGCACCTTTCAGTTTCCAGGCCCTTCGAGATGGTTCTTTGAAGGAGCCGCTTCTGAATGATTTCCCGGCCATAGCGAGAGCCAATAATAATGTATTGATGATGGTTATTACCAATCAGGAAAACGATCAGTTCAGTGATGAACTCGGCAGGATATTGTTAAATGATATGGCGATTCAGAATAAATTCCTGAATAACATTACAGCCACAGCAAAAAAATATGACTTCAGGGATATTCATTTTGATTTCGAGTTTCTGCGCCCCGCTGACCGGGAAGCCTATAACAATTTTCTCAGAAAAGCGAAGGCAAGATTCGAGCAGGAAGGCTGGCTGATTTCTACAGCATTGGCTCCGAAAACAAGTGCAGAACAGCAAGGCCTCTGGTATGAGGCCCATGATTATAAAGCCCATGGGGAGATTGTTGATTTTGTCGTGATCATGACCTATGAATGGGGCTACAGTGGAGGCCCTGCAATGGCTGTTTCCCCGATTGGCCCAGTGCGGCAGGTTTTAGAATATGCCATTAGTGAGATGCCTTCTTCCAAAATTATGATGGGCCAGAACCTATATGGTTATGACTGGACGCTTCCTTTTGTTCAGGGCACCACTGCAAGAGCAGTCAGCCCGCAGCAGGCCATACAAATCGCTGCAGAAAATAATGCAGCCATTCAATATGATTACCAGGCGCAGGCGCCATTTTTCAATTACACAGCACCTGACGGCAAAAGGCACGAGGTCTGGTTTGAGGATGCCCGCTCCATCCAGGCCAAATTTGATTTAATCAAGGAACTGAAGCTGCGGGGAATGAGCTACTGGAAACTTGGCCTTTCTTTCCCGCAAAATTGGCTTCTGATTACAGAAAACTTCAACGTGACAAAAAGAGCTTGATCTCTCAGCAGCTGCCGCTTACAGGCAGCTTTTTTATTTTTCAGACTATATGCTCTTATTTTCTTATTTCCAGCTTAAATTCCATATCCCATCCACTCCATACTGTGATAAAATAAGCTTTGTGTCATTTTGGAACGTACCTATAAATGGTTTCTATAGATAAATAAGCAATGCAGGAGGACGATCAATATGGGGGGAATACCTTTTATTACAGTAGAGGGGCCGATTGGCGTTGGGAAAACATCTCTCGCTAAAGCGATTTCTGAAAAATTTCAGTATGCACTCTTAAAAGAAATTGTTGATGAAAATCCTTTTTTGGGTAAATTCTATGAAAACATTGAGGAATGGAGCTTTCAGACTGAAATGTTTTTCCTCTGCAACCGCTACAAACAGCTGGTTGATATCAACAATCACTACCTTGCTCAAAAAAAGCCTGTTGTGGCTGATTATCATATTTTCAAGAATCTTATTTTTGCCCAGCGCACATTAAATCAGAATGAGTATCAGAAGTATTTGAAGATCTATGACATTCTGACAGGTGATATGCCAAAGCCGAATGTCATTATCTATCTCAATGCAAGCCTTGAAACACTGCTCGATCGAATCGAGCTGCGGGGCCGTGAAATTGAAAAGAATATCAGTCCATTATATCTCGAGCAATTATCCCTTGATTATGAAACGGCTATGAATGAGTTCGAGAGGCAGCACCCGGATATTCCAGTGATCCGTTTCAATGGAGATCAGCTGGATTTTGTGAAAAATGAATCAGACTTAATGCATATATTCGATACATTGTCGACATCATTAAAAAAGAGGAGCATACACTTATGAATCTAAGGCAAAAATACGAGATTCCTTCGAACGCAGTGATCACGATTGCCGGAACCGTCGGAGTCGGAAAATCAACGATGACCAATGCGCTTGCGGACGCACTGGGGTTCCGAACCTCTTTCGAAAAGGTTGATACGAACCCTTACCTGGATAAATTCTATGCAGATTTCAACCGCTGGAGCTTCCACCTGCAGGTATACTTCCTGGCGGAACGGTTCAAGGACCAGAAGCGCATCTTCGAATATGGCGGGGGCTTTGTTCAGGACCGATCCATTTATGAAGACACCGGCATATTTGCGAGAATGCATTATGAAAAAGGCACCATGTCAAAGGTAGATTACGAAACTTACACCAGCTTATTTGATGCGATGGTGATGACACCTTATTTCCCGCACCCTGATTTGCTTATTTATCTGGAAGGATCCCTTGATGATATTCTTTCCCGCATCCAGGAGCGCGGCCGTCCGATGGAGCAGCAGACACCTATTTCCTACTGGGAAGAAATGCACCAGCGCTATGAAAATTGGATTAACAGCTTTAACGCATGCCCGGTCCTGCGCCTGAATATCAATGACTATGACATCATTCAGAATGAGCAATCCATTGAGCCGATTGTAGAGCGCATTTCTTACTTTTTAAGACAAACTCAATTATTAAAAAAATAACCGCCATTTAGGCGGTTTTTTGCTGTTTGATTAATGGCCCCGAGTACTTAGCAGAAATGAGAATCGCTGACGAAATTCTTTCCCCGGTCCTCCAAAAAATATTTTTATCTGTCAATTTCAACAGAATGAAATTATATAACAAAAAAACCGCTGATCATCAGCGGTTTTATGTATCTCCAATTTTTATGCGCGTGTTAGATGTCAATTAAAATGGAGGAGGAAAGGGGATTCGAACCCCTGCGCGGTTTGACCCGCCTGTCGGTTTTCAAGACCGATCCCTTCAGCCAGACTTGGGTATTCCTCCGCATCGACAAGAAATACTATATCATTTCTAAATAGGCATGTCAACATTATTTTTATAAAAAAAAGAGCGGATCAAAACCCGCTCTTCAATTAAGGCTTTATAACTTCGCGATTGCCCATATACGGACGCAATACCTCCGGAATGATGACACTTCCGTCAGCCTGCTGATAATTTTCTAGAATAGCTGCCACCGTGCGGCCGATCGCAAGGCCAGATCCATTCAGTGTGTGCACATGCTCCGGCTTGCCTTTTGCCTCGCGGCGGAAGCGGATATTTGCACGTCTTGCCTGGAATCCTTCAAAGTTACTGCAAGAAGATATTTCTCTATACGTGTTATAGCTTGGAATCCAAACTTCGATATCGTATTTCTTCGCAGCTGTGAATCCAAGATCGCCCGTACACATGCTCATCACACGGTATGGAAGGCCAAGCATCTGAAGGACTTTTTCCGCGTGTCCTGTCAGCTTTTCAAGTTCCTCATAAGACTCTTCTGGCTTAACAAATTTCACAAGCTCGACTTTGTTAAACTGGTGCTGGCGGATAAGCCCGCGAGTGTCACGGCCGGCAGAACCCGCTTCAGAACGGAAGCATGCACTAAATGCCGCATAGTTTATCGGAAGCTCGTCTGCATTCAGAATCTCTTCCCTATGCATATTGGTGACAGGCACCTCAGCGGTTGGAATCAGAAAATAATCTTCGCTTTCAATTAGGAATGCATCTTCCTCGAATTTCGGAAGCTGTCCTGTTCCTGTCATGCTTGCACGGTTAACCATGTACGGAGGAAGAACCTCCTTATAGCCATGCTCGTCTGTGTGCAAATCAAGCATGAAGTTGAATAAGGCTCGCTCAAGGCGGGCACCAAGGCCTTTGTAGAATACAAAGCGGCTGCCTGTTACTTTGCTCGCACGTTCGAAATCAAGGAGATCAAGATCTGTCGCAACATCCCAGTGCGGCTTTGGCTCGAAATCAAATTCACGGACTTCTCCCCATTTGCGGATTTCCACATTATCATCTTCTGTTTCGCCGACAGGCACACTTTCATGCGGAATGTTCGGAATGCTCAGCAGCAATTGGTCCAATTCTTCCTCGACTGTACGGAGCTCCTCATCCAATGCCTTGATTTTATCGCCGACTTCTCTCATTTCAGCGATTAAATGGTCTGCATCCTGCTTTTCGCGCTTTAAGGCAGCCACCTGCTGGGATACTTCATTTCTTTTGCTCTTCAGCTGTTCTGCTTCTACAATTAGCTCACGTCTTTTTACATCCAGATCTTCGAATTTTCCAAGATCGGTTAAATCTTCGCCACGGTGCTGAAGCTTGTTTTTCACTTCTTCAAAATTGGCTCTTAAAAACTTAATGTCCAGCATTTTTTAGTACCTCCTGAAAATAGTTTAAAACACAAAAAACTCCCGTCCCCAAAAAAGGGACGAGAGTTACCCGCGTTGCCACCCTAGTTGAAAGCATGAGCTTTCCACCTTAAATCCATAACGGTTTTAACCGAAAGCATTTACTTTTCCCGAGTAGTACCGGGTGTTCCATGCTTTGCTCGAGGATGGATTCACAGGGTTTATTCACCGGTTTCCACCAGCCACCGGCTCTCTTTTAGAACAAAGTCCTGTTACTAGTTCCTCTCATTGCTTTTCAGCTATAAGAATTTTGTAATTCATAATGTACTACAATTATGTTCCATTTGCAACCAAAATATTCAAATTGTTAATTGCTTGGACTCTTTGATCATTTCAACGAAATAGCCTGTCAGGCGATGGTCATCCGTTAGTTCCGGATGGAATGAGCATCCGAGGAATCTGCCTTCGCGCGCCGCCACAATCCGGCCATTGTGCTTGGCCAGGATTTCAACATTCTCTCCAGCCTCCACAATATGCGGTGCACGAATGAATACAGCTGCAAAATCTTCTGCCACTCCGGCAATATCAACATCCGCCTCGAAGCTTTCGCGCTGGCGGCCAAATGAATTTCTTTCCACCTGGACGTCCATCACACCGATATGCGGTTCATCATAGCCAATGATATTATTCGCAAGAAGAATTAAGCCTGCACATGTCCCGAACATCGGCTTTCCTGATTGCGCAAACTTCTTAAGGCTGTCCATAAAATCATATTTATCAATCAAGCGTCTCATGGTCGTGCTTTCGCCGCCAGGCAAGATAAGCCCGTCTACCTCGTCAAGCTGCTCTTTGCGTTTGATGACTACAGCTTCGGCGCCGGATGCTTCTACAGAAAGAACATGCTCTCTGACCGCGCCCTGCAGCCCTAATACTCCAACCTTTATCATGTTCAATTCTCCTTACCAGCCGCGCTCCTGCATACGAGCTTCAGGAGCCAATGAAGAAATTTCAATTCCCTTCATCGGTGTGCCTAGTTCTTTTGAAAGTTCAGCAATTAATTTGTAGTCCTGGTAATGTGTAGTTGCTTCCACAATGGCACGTGCAAATTTCGCAGGGTTTTCAGATTTGAAGATGCCTGATCCTACGAACACTCCATCAGCACCAAGCTCCATCATTAGAGCTGCATCTGCAGGTGTTGCAACGCCGCCTGCTGCGAAGTTTACGACTGGAAGGCGTCCAAGGCTCTTGATTTCCAAAAGAAGCTCATATGGCGCTCCCAGAAGCTTAGCTTCTGTCATTAATTCATCTTCGTTCATGCCGACAACCTTGCGCACCTGTGCATTCACCTTGCGGATATGGCGGACAGCTTCAACGATGTTTCCAGTTCCAGGCTCACCCTTTGTGCGAAGCATGGAAGCACCTTCACCAATACGGCGTGCTGCTTCGCCTAAGTCACGGCATCCGCAAACGAATGGAACTGTGTAGTCTCTTTTATTAAGATGGTATTCTTCATCAGCAGGAGTTAAAACTTCACTCTCATCTATGTAATCGACACCCATCGCTTCAAGCAGACGAGCTTCTACAATATGGCCGATACGCGCTTTTGCCATTACCGGGATTGAAACTGCACCCATTACTTCTTCCATAATACGCGGATCTGCCATGCGTGCCACACCGCCGGCTGCACGGATATCAGAAGGAACGCGTTCAAGTGCCATAACTGCTACTGCACCAGCTTCTTCTGCGATTTTTGCCTGCTCGGCGTTAACAACGTCCATAATAACGCCGCCTTTTTGCATTTCTGCCATTCCCCGTTTAACACGATCTGTACCTGTCTTCATGTTTATCCCCCTTCGTAAATACCATCTGCTTTGGATGGGTTAAATATTATGATAAAAATCATTTTTCAAAAAAAGGAAAATAGATTATTTTACTAGGAATTTTCCCTATTGAAAATATGCAATGAAAAAGGGCTCCTGTCAAGACAGGAAAGCCCTTTTTCTTAAAACCAACCTTTTACAGTTGAGGAAACACTTCCCCAAACATCCCCGAAGAAACCTCCGATGCTGCGCATAGTCAGCACGAACCAGTTTGCTTTTTCAACACTTTCAGCGGCTACGACATCCACTTGAATATTGCCTTTGCCTTTATCGGACAAGAACTCAATCTTCCCGTCCTCTTTCGATTCAATCGTTAGATAGCCGATTTTTTCTCCTTTTTTAATAGGAGCTGTCAATTCGCCGTTTTCATTTAATTTCTCTTTATCAAGAACAAGAACAGGCTTATAGTTTTCTTTTTCCCCGTTTCTTACAACCATTTCGATTGCATCTTTAGAAGAAATCTTTACTTTGTCCTCTTTGCCTTTTGTAACAGGCACTGTTTTCTGGCCTTTCACCTGATAGTTGGCAGGAACGATTTCTTCTTTCGTGAAGTTGCTGAAACCAAAGTCGAACATTTTTTTTGTTTCATCGAATCTGGATTTGTAAGTAGCCTGACCATTCGCACCTTTAGCGTTCATGACAACACTGATGTAGCGGTTGCCATCTCTCATGGCTGTACCGGTAAAGCAGTATCCGGCAAAGTCAGTCGTACCTGTTTTAAGGCCATCTGCACCTTCATAGCCATATACTAGCTCTGGAAGCATCCAGTTCCAGTTTTCCATTTTAATTTCATCATCTGTACCCTCTCTGAACGTCTTTCTAGGGGTACTTGCTGTTTCCAATACTTCAGGGAATCGGTTAATCAATTCCTTGGCCAGCATCGCTGTATCTTTTGCTGACATCACGTTTTCTTCTTCAGGGCCTCCTGCAGGAGGAGATCCCTTTAAATCACGGTTGTTTAAACCGCTGGAATTGACAAATTTATAATCCTTTAATCCAAGCTCTGCAGCTTTTTCGTTCATCATTTTAACAAAGTTTGTCTCAGAACCGGCAATCGTTTCTGCAATTGCGATGGTTGCACCATTTGCAGAGTAGATCGCCATTGCTTCATACAATTCACGGATATTGTATTTTCCGTCTCTTCTTAGTGGGACATTTGATAAATTGCGATCCTGTGAAACTTTCCACACATATTCACTTACTGCATATTCCTGGTCCCACTTCACTTTGCCTTCTTCAACGGCTTCAAGAAGCAGGTATTCTGTCATCATTTTAGTCATACTGGCAATGCCCAGTACTTTATCCGCATTTTTTTGATATAAAATTTTTCCGGTCTCTGCATCTACTAAAATAGCAGCATCTGCATTAATGTTTAAGATATCTTCTGCATGAGCTTTATGTATACCAGGTAAAAGACCTAATATCATGACCAAGGCAAGGAATCCAGCGATAGACTTACGGTAAAATGTTTTCTTCAATTTACTGCCCTCCAACGTTTTAATACACTTTTGTTATTTTATCATAACTCTGGTGCAAAGAATAGATAGAGTAATTACCTATTCCTGCCTGCCCCGTGGCATGATTGTCCCATAGTTATGCATTAGTATTTTCCTAGGTTTGATCCCAGGATATTTTAGGATAAAATGACTCTGTTAAACTGGCTATGATTTCCGCTGCAGGATGCTAAAAAACTGCCATCATCTTTATCAGAGACGAAAAAAAAGCAGAAAAGGTTTCCCTCTTCTGCTTTGTATTGATTATAGTGAGTAGTTTGGCGCCTCTTTTGTGATCTGCACATCATGAGGATGACTTTCTCTTAGGCCTGCACCAGTCATTTTAATAAATTGGGCATTTTCACGGAGGTCGTGAAGATCCTTTGTTCCGCAATAGCCCATTCCAGAACGGATACCGCCGACAAGCTGGTAGATGGTATCGGCTAATGGCCCTTTATAAGCAATGCGCCCTTCGATTCCCTCTGGAACAAACTTTTTATTATCTTCCTGGAAGTAACGGTCTTTTGAACCTTTTTCCATGGCTGCAACAGAACCCATTCCTCTGTATACCTTGAATCGGCGTCCCTGGAAAATTTCCGTTTCGCCAGGGCTTTCAGAAACTCCTGCAAGAAGGCTTCCAAGCATAACGGCATGTCCGCCTGCTGCCAATGCTTTCACGATATCTCCTGAATATTTGATTCCGCCATCGGCGATGATTGATTTGCCATGCTTGCGTGCTTCTGTTGCACAATCATATACAGCTGTAATTTGCGGTACACCTACACCTGCAACAACACGTGTTGTACAAATGGATCCAGGCCCGATTCCCACTTTCACGATATCTGCGCCTGCTTCAATCAAATCCTTTGTCGCTTCAGCTGTTGCCACGTTACCGGCAATAATGGCCAGGTCCGGATAAGCGTTCCGGATTTCGCGTACGGTATCAAGCACCCCTTTTGAATGTCCATGTGCTGTATCCACTACGATGACATCTACATGTGATTTAACTAGCATTTCAACACGCTTCATCGTGTCGCCGGTTACGCCGACCGCTGCACCTGCCAGCAGGCGTCCGCGCTCATCTTTTGCCGAGTTTGGAAACTCAATTACTTTTTCAATATCCTTAATGGTAATTAAACCTTTTAAAACACCTTCATCATCCACTAGCGGCAATTTTTCAATTTTATGCTGCTGCAGAATTTTTTCTGCCTCATCCAAAGTGGTACCAACTGGAGCTGTTACAAGATTTTCTTTTGTCATCACATCGGAAATTTTTATCGAATAGTCCTGAATGAATCGGAGGTCACGGTTAGTCAGAATGCCGACAAGCTTTTGTTCCTCATTATTATTAACGATTGGCACACCGGAAATCCGGTACTTGCCCATTAAATGCTCTGCGTCAAATACCTGCTGTTCTGGAGTTAGAAAGAATGGGTCAGTAATAACGCCGCTTTCTGAACGCTTTACTTTATCCACCTGATCAGCCTGCTGTTCAATGGACATGTTCTTATGGATAACCCCCAAACCGCCCTGGCGAGCCATAGCGATCGCCATTTCAGCTTCAGTTACCGTATCCATTCCGGCACTGATTACTGGAATGTTGAGTGCAATCTTTTCAGTCAAATTTACTTTAAGGCTGACATCACGAGGAAGCACCTCTGATTTCGATGGAACCAGTAAAACATCATCAAAAGTTAAACCTTCTTTTGCAAACTTAGTTTCCCACATCTTTTTTGACCTCCTGGACTCGAAAATATTATTAGTAGGTTATCAATTGGACAAAATACTGTCAAGGACGGATTAATATGTTGGATTTTTCAAAAGATTCGGAGGTTTCACTGTGATACATTCATTTGACCTTAAAAACTCCTTTTTATACTTCTTTTCTGCGAACACTTCACAGGAATTTTTAAAGAAATGCTACCAAAAGCAAAACCTGGATCAGGCTGAACAAAAGAGCTATGAAAACAGTTACCCTTTTATATACTATCTAGAACACGGACAAGTATACTACGAGCAGGCAGAGAAGGCACCATTGGTTATCAAGCCGATTCTCTTTTTTTATGGACTTGTTCACCTTGTCAAGGCCTGCATTCTGACAGTAGACCCTAATTATCCGGAAACCACTTCTGTTTTGGCACACGGGGTCTCCACCAGGAAAAGAAAAAAGCAGCAATATAATTTTTTTCAGGACGAAGTGAAATTTCAAAAAAGCGGGCTTTTCCCCTATATGGGAGAAAAATTGTTCCACATGAAACATTTGGAAGGCGAAAAAACAACGATGGGAGAGTTATTTGGCCAAATTCCCGAGCTTAACTATTTGTACAGCCAGACAGAGGGCCGAACTACTTTTCTTGAAGCAGAGCTGGAAAAGGATGTATTCATTTTGCCAAGAATGATCCTCGATCGCTTTCATATGACCGAGTCCCGCTTTGTTGAATACCTGCAGTCAAAATCAGACTTTAATATATGCTTTCAGGAGTCAGCGGGATTAGACCTTAAATTTTCTGCAAAAAACTTGAATACATATAATTATAAGCCCTTAAGATATAGTCTTGATGCCGGAAAGTTTTTCTTTCCGCTTGCTAAAGACGGTCTGATTGATTTTCCTGAACTTCTTATTCATTTCCTGCTGCTGTATAATTTAAGCATGATTGCCCGCTACGAAACAGAATGGTGGAGCGAACTCATCAAAATGATGCCTAATAAAGACTATCCTTTTATTCAGACTTTTCTACAGATTACATCCTCAAAGGGGCCATATCTGATTTATCAATATTTGGCTGATAAGAAACACTAAGCAGCTGGAAGATGATAGTGATCGCGGATTTCTTGTGCATGTGTAACCTGATTTTTGCGGGCAATTTAGGGATAGCGGAGTGGAAGGATGCTTACTTGTAGACTGGGGATTTATCTGAGGCATTCCGTAGGGCTTATCTGGCATGAATCGGATTTGATCCATCATGTATTGGATTTTATGTAACAGGTTTTTGATTTAACTAGCAGGAATTCGATTTTATCTCGCATGTTTTGATTTTTATTTCACATTTGGCACACTTCATCTTTGCTGCAAACAGATTTGACTTTTAAAACAGACGGCGGAATAAAGAGTGGCGCATATCATTTAATTTTGGCACATATATGAGTGAAAGTGGCGCATTTTTTTAGCTGAAGTGACGCATATATGCATTTTTCATAAAAAGATGAGTAAGAAGATATTTGGATTCAATAAATCATCCACATACAAAAAAAGAGCACTCATCAGGTGCTCTTTCATATGCCCGGCAGCGTCCTACTCTCACAGGGGGACAGCCCCCAACTACCATCGGCGCTGAGAAGCTTAACTTCCGTGTTCGGTATGGGAACGGGTGT
>NZ_JALJRC010000056.1:0-16523 GCF_024519925.1 Cytobacillus sp. Bac17
CAAGAGGGCTCTTTTTTGTTCAAGTCCCGAAAATCCTTCTAACAGGAATGCTCCTCTTTGTTTTTTTTCTTAAACACAAAGAGTTCATCCCGCACTGGCTGCATCTGCTATCTCCTCCCTTTCATTAGTTTTATTCTTGGGTCAATCAGAACGTAGGCGATATCAACCAATATAATAAAGAACACTAAGATAGCGCTATAAAAAACCGTTGTCCCTAAGATTAATGGATAATCTCTATCTGTAATTCCTTCCACAAAATACTTGCCTAATCCAGGCACACCGAAAATCTGTTCAATAACAAAGCTTCCTGTCAATACAGTGGCTGTTATAGGTCCCAGTATTGTTACAACTGGAATCATAGCATTTCTAAGCACATGCCTAAATACGAATCTGACACCGGTTACGCCCTTTGCCATTGCAGTTTGGATATAATCCATAGATAAAACTTCAAGAATGCTCGATCGAGTTAGGCGGGCAATATATGCCATTGGTGTAACGGCGAGAGCAACACTTGGCAATACGGAATGCTTCCAGGTCCCCCATGTTGCAACCGGGAACCATTGTAGTTTAATTGCAAAAAAGTTGATTAAAACTGTAGCGAATATGAAACTGGGAACAGAAAGGCCAAGAATTGCGATAATCATAGAAAAATAGTCAATAGCACTATTGTGGCGAATAGCAGCAAATATTCCTAATAGAATGCCAAAAAAAGTTGCAATAAGAATGGCTTGTAGACCAATCATTGCCGAAACTGGAAAACCACTTGCAATTAGTTCATTTACTGTTTGATTATCCCATTTGATTGAAGGACCGAAGTCGAATAATAGGGCTCCTTTTAGGTATTTTATATATTGAATTAACATTGGATCATTAAGCCCATAATGCTCCTTTAAGTTTTCGACTACCTGTTCAGGTATGCGATTTTCACTTGTAAAAGGATCTCCTGGTATGGCATACATTAATAAAAAGGTTAGTGAAATAATAACGAATAGTGTCACAAAAACACTAATAATCCTCCTAACCAGAAATTGTCGCATAATTCCCCTCCTATTTTCCTGTAGCAGGACCTGTCTGATAACAACTGAAAAAGTGTACTTTTAGTACACTCTTTCAGCGATTGAATGTTTTTTTCTTTACTTCACATACGCCTCCCGGAAATCAATGGCTTGGATAGTATATTGAAAGATTCCATCAATATTATCCTTTTGCAGATATACCTTCGTCCTGTAATAAAGAGGTGAAATGGCCATTTGGTCTATCAGGACTTTTTCTGCATCCACCAAATACTGAGCACGCTCTTCCAAATTCAATTCTGCTTCTGCTTTTTTCATTAATTGATCGTACTCGGGAATAGAGATATTACTATAGTTATAAACATCTCCTGTCATGAATTGTCCCATTAAATTACTTGCATCATCATAGTCCGCACCTGTACTGTAAATTGCTAGTTGATAATCCCCTGCTTGAATATTTTGAACAAATACTTTACGCTCCATTGTTTGGAGTTCAACTTCTATCCCTAAGTTTTTCTTCCACATTTCTTGCATTGCTTGTGAAAGCTTATTGTACGTATCATCGGTATAGAATAGTAGATTGATTTTCGGTAACGAGGAGAGGCCTAATTCATCTAGCCCTTCCTGTAGCTTTTGTTTTGCTGTTTCCACATCATTATCCTTAAACAAGGATTCTCCCGCTAAATCCCTAAATTCTCCTGCACCGCTGCTCAATCCAATTGGAATTAAACCTAAGGCTGGAATTTCTCCTCCTTGTGTTACTTTTTCAACTAAAAGATTTCTATCCAACGCTAGACCTAATGCTTGGCGTATTTTTTCGTTCGCGAAAACGTCATTTTTATGATTAAAACGTAAGTAAGCTAAACTTGCACTTGGTGCAGTATATGCCTCTCCAGAAGAAATTAATTTATTTCTTATCGAATTTGGTAGGTTTGTAGAAAAGTCAAGCTCATTTGATTGGTACATTGCATATTCAGTATTTTGTTCATTCACCATTACCCACTTTAGCTTATCCAGTTTAACAACATCTTTCCCCCAATAGTTTTCATTAGGTACCATTACTATTTCTTGTCCGTGCTTCCAACTCTCAATTGTAAAGGGGCCGTTTGAAACAAAGGTGTCAGCTTCTGATGCCCATTTCGAATTTGCTTTATCAACTTCTTCATTGATTGGTAATAAGGTGAAAAAGGCTGTTAGTCCCAAGAAGAAGGAAGTTGGTTTTTCTAGAGTAACTTCAAGGGTATATTCATCTACAGCTTTAACACCAAGCTCAGCAGGATCCTTTAACGAGCCTTCATTATATGCTGCTCCATTTTTGATAAAAAATAAATTACTTCCTAGCGGAGAGGCTACTTCAGGCCTTAATACCTTTTCCCAGGAATAGACAAAATCTTGAGCAGTCACTGGATCACCATTTGACCATTTCGCATCTTTATTTAAGTAGAACGTGTAAATTGTCCCATCATCTGAAGTTTCCCATCTTTCAGCCACACCTGGAACAATTTTTCCTTCTTTATCCAAACGAACGAGGCCCTCAAATAATTGGTTTGATATATCCCCAGCAACCTGGTTATCAATTAAAGCAGGTTCGAGACTGGGTGGTTCAGATAAGGCATTTACTGTAATCACCTGTTCTTTGGTGGAATCTGTTTTCGCATCCTTGTTTTCATTATCTGTCTGGTTATTCACCTGACTATTATTACTGCATGCACTTATAAGTAAGGTAATTACAAAAAAGAAGGTTAGAAATACAATTCGACTTCTTAATTTAATCATCACATATCCCCCTATCTTCTTTTTAAACAGCGGAAACTCTTGTTATTATGAAACTTCTAACAGTATCACCTCCAATACCTAATTTAATAATAAAAAAGGAGGCATATCGAATAACCTATGCATAATGCATAAAGAAATTCGATATAGCCCCCTTAATTCAACTAATAACTGTAGACTATATATGAATTGATAAATATAATTTTAAATATTCAAAATAAATTAACTAATCATAATATTAAGTAAATTTTCTTAAGTTGTCAATAGTTCGATTCTCGAGATTTTGAATAGACTTTAATTAAACACTAAAAATATAAAAGTTCTCAGTATTAAAATATGTCTCATTCTGCATAAATTCTTCAAATTTAAGAAATATAATTTAAATTAGCAGTTTCTTGAGAAACGGGTGAATTAATTGACAAAAATTTCGATTAAGCTTGGAATAGTATTCTTTCTAATTATCTTTAGCCTTGAGATTTTCATGTTTTTCTTTTTACATTCAGCCCTTGTGGATTCAAGGATAGAAGAAGAGTTTCTATCTTTGCAGACAAGAGGCAACGCTCACAGGGATATACTGGAAAAACACTTTGATACAGATACAATCTCTCATGTAACTTTAATGGAATCGGAGGCAAATACCGATGTCGTTATCACTGATATGAATGGTAAGATTCTTGGTTCATCAGTAAAGAGCTATGAGGTTCAAGACCATATTAACAGGTCAGACTCAGATATCCCTCGAGGTGGAGAGGTTGTTGATAATAACTGGAAAGAGGGAAAGTTTATCTCAACAGTTAGTCCAATAGATTTAGATGGCAAAACATCTGGCAAGGTTTTTATGTTTCAAGAAACAGAATCAATACATTCTTTAATTGAAAGAATTAATAAACATTTTATATTAACAGGAATAATAGCGGTTTTTTTAACCTTGATTGTTATCATTTTTCTTTCTAAAGGACTTGCAAAACCTTTAATAAAAATGAAGGAAGCTACTTCCAAAATTAGCAAGGGAGATTTTACAATTTCACTCCCAAAGAACAGGAATGACGAACTCGGGGATTTAGCAGATTCTATTTCTCAGCTTGCAAGCGACTTGAATTATTTAAAACTAGAACGAAACGATTTTTTAGCGAGCATTTCTCATGAACTAAGGACCCCCCTCACCTATATTAAGGGCTATGCAGATATTATTCATAAACGCAATTTATCCAATGAGGACCGTGACAAATATTTAAATATAATTCATGAGGAGGCGAATCGCCTTTCTGATTTAATTAAGGACCTTTTCGACCTAGCGAAAATGGACAAAAATTCATTTATAATACAAAAAAAAGCAATAGACTTAACTGACTTTATTACGAAAATTGAGCAAAAGTTTTCTCCTGCATTCCACGAAAAAGAAATGGATTTTGAAGTAGTTTGTCCAGAAGGAGTATATATTATGGCTGATCCTATCAGACTTGAGCAAATCATCTTTAACTTGCTGGATAACGCTATTAAATACTCTCCATCTGGAGGCAAAACAATCCTTGCTGTCAGCAGCAAAAAGAAGGATGTCAGTATTAAGGTTCGAGATAATGGAAAAGGAATACCTGAAGAAGACCTGCCTTATATTTTAAACCGCTTTTATCGAGTAGATAAGTCCAGAACCAGATCTTTAGGAGGAACAGGTTTGGGGCTTGCCATAGTAAAAGAGCTGGTCCTTGCTCATGGTGGGACAATCTCAGTAAAAAGCAAGGAAGGCATCGGAACTGAATTTGAATTAGTCTTTAAAGGAGCAGATAGCATTGAAAACGATACTATTAGTTGATGATGAATCCAGAATGTTAGATCTACTTGCGCTTTATTTAACCCCATTAGGTTATAAATGTGTTAAAAAGTCATCTGCGGTAGATGCAATAACGTATATAGAAACAAATCATGCCGATTTAATATTGTTAGATGTGATGATGCCTGAAATGGATGGTTGGACAGCATGCAAAGAATTTAAGAAAATTAGGGATATCCCGATTATCATGCTCACGGCCAGAAGTGAGAAGCCTGATATCGTTAAAGGGTTAAAAATAGGCGCAGATGATTATATTTTGAAACCATTTGATGAAGAAGTACTTGTAGCAAGGATAGAAGCCGTACTTAGAAGAACTACAACAGAAGAAGAATTCCTCTCATTTAAAGGCCTATTACTTAAACCAGCTTCTTATGAACTTTATTTTGAAGATAAAGAGATCTTTCTCACACCTAAGGAGTTTGCGATGGTCCAGTTATTTATAAGTAACAGAAACAAGGTTTTCTCCAGAGATCACTTAATTGAATCGGTTTGGGGATATGGCGTATCAATTGAAGACCGCACGATTGATTCGCATGTTAGAAATATTAGGGAAAAGTTGAGAAGGGCAGGATTTCCCGCGGATGAGTTTTTACTAACCGTTTGGGGTGTTGGATATAAATGGACTGGCAAGGAATAAAACTCTATTTGGGGTCCTACCAACAAAACGCGGAAAACATACGCTAAGCAAATTTCGACATGAAGAAAGCCGATTTCTCCTACGCTAAGGAATCATCGGCTTTTTAGTCACTATTCTGGTCGTGTTATGGTTTGAAAGCTTTATACGCCCTTAGTGTGCCTGTGATAGTTGAAAATTGCCCAGTTTCTTCAATTGAGACAAATCCAGTTTCTTTTAATAGCTTAGGAATAATCCCTTTAACATGATTTGAAGTTGTTTCAAACCCATCTAAAAATTGTATAGGGAAAAATGCGACACGCATCAACCAATTTTGCGGCTTCTCAAAATCAATAATATGAAATTGGCCACCAGATCTGAGTGTCCGATGAACTTCTTCAAATGTTTTCTTTTTCATCTCTAGAGTTAAATGATGAATAAATAAACTTGTAAATATATGATGAAATAGATTATTGGAAAAGGGAAGTTTATCAGAAAACCCTTCCTCAAAGGTGATATTATTAACTTGAGTTTCTTTAATTTTCTCCTTAGCAATTGATAATATTTCAGGATCAGCATCAACCCCAATTACTTGCACACCAGGTTGTGATTGCTGTATTAAAAGTGCCAGTGTACCTGTTCCGCAAGCTAAATCCATTATCGTTTCCTTTGGTTGGATGGTTGCTTGCTTAACTAAATGCATTTTAAACTTTTTTTCTTGCATTCCCCATTGAATTAACGGATCATAAAATCGAGTCATCCAATGATATTTTAGTGCAGGTATATATTCATTAGGTTTTTGAGACATTTTCTCCCCCCTAAAAACTTTAATTTTCAGAATAGTCATTCTGTTTATTTTAATAAAAAAGGGACAACACTTAGTTATCCCATTGACTTTCAAGAAAATTTTATTCTTTAACCTTCAATAGTCGTAAACTATTTAGAGTAACTATTAATGTTGCCCCCATATCAGCAAATATCGCAATCCATAGCGTTAACCAACCAGGCATGACTAACAGTAATGCCACTAATTTAATTGCTAAAGAGAAGGTAATATTTTGCTTAATAATCGCCAAAGCCTTCCGGCTTAACTTAATGGTATACGGCAATTTGCTTAGATCATCCGACATTAAAGCAATATCGGCTGTTTCAAGTGCTGTATCGGTTCCAGCACCACCCATTGCCACACCAACAGTGGAAGCTGCAAGAGCAGGTGCATCATTCACACCATCGCCAACCATCGCGACACTGTGATGTTTTTCTCGAAGTTCTTTAATAAAATTCAATTTATCTTCTGGAAGCAATTCGGCTTTGATGTTAGAAACCCCAACTTCTTTACCAATTGCTTCTGCTGTTCGTTGGTTATCCCCCGTAAGCATGACCGTTCCGATCCTAATTTGGTTCAGTTTACTAATGACTTCTTTTGATGATTCTCTCATTTCATCTGCTACGGCAATTAACGAAAGGATTTGTTTTTCTGTTCCTATTACCATCACCGTTTTTCCTTGTGTTTGCATACGAGTGATTTCTTCTTTGATTGATGTTTCTATGCCATTTGTTAGGATTTCTACAAATAAATTCGGACTTCCAACATAATACATTTCATTGTTTATATTGGCTTTTACGCCTTTACCCGTAATGGACTGAAAATCTTCCACTACAATATTTTGAATGTTTAATCCGTCTTCTTCTGCTTTTCTAACGATTGCTGAAGCTAATGGATGTTGTGACCCTTTTTCAATGGCTGCTGTTATTATCATTAATTCTTGTTCATTGCCAGCATATGTCACTACATCTGTAACGGCAGGAACACCTTTTGTTAAGGTTCCAGTTTTATCAAAGGCAATCACTTTTAAAGCTCCTGCTTCTTCTAAATGGATTCCACCTTTAATTAACACACCGTTCCTTGCAGCATTTCCTATTGCAGTTACTACGGCAACAGGTGTCGAAACAACCAGAGCACAAGGGCAACCAACCACTAACACAGCTAAACCTTGATAGATCCACTCGCTCCAATCACTGCCAAATAGTAATGGAGGAACTACAGCAATTAAAAGAGCCAAGACGATAATAGCTGGTGTATAGTATTTCGCAAAACGGTCCACAAACGCTTGAGAAGGGGCTCGTTCTGCTTGAGCTTCTTCCACTAAATGAATGATTTTGGATATAGTGGTATCTTCCACCCTTTTTGTTACTTTAACTTCTAGTAATCCCTCTTCGTTCAAAGTTCCAGCAAAGACTTCATCATCAATTGTCTTGGTTACGGGAACACTTTCCCCTGTAATCGCAGCCTGATTTAACGTAGATATACCCTTGATAACTGTTCCATCCATCGCTAATTTCTGTCCAGGTTTTACAATCATAATATCGCCGACTTGAATATCTTCAACGTTAACCATCATTTCTTCATTTCCACGACGAATTAAAGCTTCTTTTGGAGCAATATCCATCAACGATTCTATAGATTGACGAGCTTTATCCATTGAATAACGCTCTAATGCTTCACTAAGAGCAAATAGGATAACAACTGTTGCTCCTTCTCCCCATTCACCAATCACCGCAGCTCCTAAAATGGCAACGGTCATTAGCGTATTCATATCGAAATTTAATCTACTTAAATTTTTAAGACCCTTAATAAATAGCGAATACCCACCAATTAAAATGGATGCTGCATAACCAATCGTTGGAAGTATATGCTCTTCTCCATATTGCTCCCCTAAAAACCAACTAATAACAAGTAATATCGCTGAAATATACACCTTGATGTTTTCTTTTTGCTTCCAAAAAGGTTCACGCTCTACCTTTTGTTCCTTTTCATCCCGAACCTTTAGATTTTCAAAAGCACCTGCTTTTTCTAATTCTTCAATCGTTGTAGTACCTTGAACCATAATTTTTGATGCACCTAAGTTTACTTTTGCATCTTTAACACCTTTTAATTCTTTTACGTTATTTTCAAAGATCTTTGCACAATTTGTACAAGTAAATCCTTGAACACGGTAGGTTTTCATTTCCTGTTCAGACAGCTTCGCTTGCTGATCAGACATTGACTTTCACCTCGCTCTTATGTGCTAATGCAATAGTCATTAATTGCTTAATATGTTCATCATCTAACGAATAAAACGCCAGTTTCCCTTCTTTTCTAAACTTCACAACCCCTTGCTTATGAAGTGTTCTTAGGTGATGGGAAGCATTTGCAACTGTAACTCCTATAATATTTGCTATATCACAAACACATAGCTCTTCATCCTTACACAAAGAAAAGGTAATCTTTGCCCTGTTTTCATCAGCAACAGCTTTCAATAATTGGGCAGCACTAGAAATATCAACTGTTTGTAATTCGCCTTGTATTCGAGTTACCTTTTCTTCGTCATAACAATAAATCTCACAAGTATCTTTCTTATTCATTTTCTCACTCCATTATCATTCAAGTATTTGCTTGAATATAGTATACCCCTTTTTTAAATAGTTATTCAAGTGAACATTTGAATGAACCAATGAAAATATTCACTTCTTAGAATTCTCGTGTTCTAATAGGGGCCCTGCCGACACAACGCGGATAATATACGTTAAGACAACTTCTGGATGAAAAAAGCCGATATTCCTTAATTTAAGGAATATCGGCTTGATATTATAAAAAGATGATTAACCTGCACAACAAGATAGTTTGGATACATCTTTATCAAACGTTAGGGCAGCCAGCTTCAATCCTTCTGCCATTGTCAAATATGGTGCAAGGGTTTCGCGAAGATCCTCTACAGTTAGATCAAATTTCACTGCTAATGTCGCTGCATAAATCACGTCTCCTGCGTTTTCTGCCACCACATGAGCCCCTAATATTTTCAACGTTTTCGCGTCCGCAACCAGTTTAAACACGCCTGTTGTTTCCCGATTAACCAGTGCTCTTGGAACGGCATCTAACGGCAAGACGGATGTTTTCACTTCATATCCTTTCTCTTTTGCCTGTTGCTCCGTTAAAC
The DNA here is from genome assembly GCF_024519925.1 of Cytobacillus sp. Bac17. Lineage (NCBI taxonomy): Bacteria > Bacillati > Bacillota > Bacilli > Caryophanales > Bacillaceae > Cytobacillus > Cytobacillus sp. Bac17. Next base: position 9,205 of record NZ_JALJRC010000056.1, read on the forward strand.
CAACCGTTGCAATTGCTGGAGCTGTAAATGTAACCCCCGGAACCACTTCTAAATTCAGCTTTTTGTTCAGTCCACCGATAGCATTTCCTGCCGCAACTCCACCTTGATAAGCTGCTACATATACAAATTGAGGACCAAGCGTGACATCTCCTGCTGCATAGATGCGTGAATTCGTTGTTTTTGAATACTCATCGATTACGATTTCACCACGGGGGCCTACTTCAACGCCTGCATCCTGTAAATTCAAGGTTGCCGTGTTTGGTGTTCTTCCTGTGGCAACTAGTAATTGATCTGCCTCAATGATTCGCTTCTTGCCATTTACCTCAACATGGACCTTTTTAATGTCTCCATCTTGTTCGATTCGTTCAAAAGATGCTCCCGTCACTAAGTTGACCCCTTGTTCTGTCAAGGCATGCGTGATTGCTTCTGAAACCTCAGGATCGTATTCCTTTAACAAACGCGGGCTTCTTTGCATCAATGTGACTTCTGAGCCTAGATTATGGAAGAGTTGTCCCAATTCCATCCCGATATAGCCAGAACCGATGACCGTAAGACGCTTAGGCACCTTCTTTAATTCAAGCAGCGTTGTGCTTGTTAAATAATCGACTTCATCCAGTCCAGGAATGTTTGGCACTGCTGGTGAAGCACCTGTCGCGATTAAGAATCGTTTGGCTGACAACTGCATGCCATTGACTTCAACGGTTTTTTCATCTACGAATTTCGCTTCGCCTTTGATTAATTCAAAGCCGTAGTCATCAATCAAATCTACATATTTTGAGTTTCGAAGATCCGTCACCAGTTCATTTTTCTGCTTGATCAATGGTGCCAAATCAACGTCGCCAGCTGACGTGTGCAATCCGATGAATGGATTATTTTTTGCCAGATGATTGATTTCGCCAGCCCGAAGCAAAGTCTTTGAAGGAACACAGCCGATGTTCACGCATGTTCCACCAACCGTACCACGTTCAATGATTGCCACTTTTGCTCCGTATTTCACGGCTTCGATGGCAGATGAAAAGGCAGCCCCACCAGAACCGATGATGATGTAGTCATAATCACCTTCATCACCTAACTGCATCATTTCTTGCGATTGTACTTCTTCTGCTTCGCCTGGTTGATATTTCGCTTCAGCAATCGCTTTTTTCGCTGTTTCAACCTCTAAGCCATTTGGTAGCTCAAATACAGCTTCGCCACCGCGAAAATCTACTTCAATCCCTCTTGCACCCATGTTTTCAAGAGCAACAGCTACATGCTCTTCACAACCCGTACAAGTCATTCCTTGAACGTTCACTCGATATTTTTTCATGTTAACTCCCTCCTTTTATTCGACTCCAAGCCCGAAATCCGAAACTGCCGTCTTAATTTCCTGTAAATCCGTTTTCTTATCATCAAAGGAAACCGTTACTTCGCCCTTGCTTCCACTGACTTTAATGGCTGTTTTGCTAACGCCATCTACCTGTTCCAGGACGCTTTCTACAACAGACGGTGGACAACAATCCATCCCCAAAACCGTGAATGTCCCTGTTTTAGTTGTTTCAATGGTAGCTTTTACTTCCTTCTTAGCATCTATATTATTTTGTGCTTCTTTTTCGTTGCTACACGCACTAACCACTAACAGAAGGGATAATAGCATCATAATCCTAATTATTTGTACGCTCATATAAAGCACCTCATTTTTTATAGTCCACCTTCAACTAGAAATAAAAAAAGAAACATGCAGAAAACGAAAAACGTCGTGATCCATAAGCCGATGATAGAACTCTTCCTTTTGCCTTTTCTCCCGTAAACCATGTAAAAGGAGTATGCAAGAAGGATGATGGTAACGATGCTGAACAATAACCGATACTTCAATGAGTAGAAGGCGATTGCTCCTGCAAATCCAGTTAAACCAAGAGGGATAAAAATCAGTGGACCCAAGCAGCATGCAGCCATACCAAAAGCTGAAAATATTGTGGCTAACTGTGACACTTTTTCCTTCATGATTTAAACCTCTCCATACTGCAACAATCATGCGTTGTTGTTTCTTTCGTTGTTTCATTTTTGATTTCTGGGTTCAATTTTCTCCAGCCATTGAATAGGGAGAAAACAAACAATATACCCATTATGATGAAGATAACATTTTTATATTCCACGAAATATGATCCCAGTGCTGTTCCTGCAATCAACGGAAGCAGTAAAAACAGATGGCATGGGCATGTAATTAGTGCGACAAGAAACCAACCTGAACTTTTTATTGTGTTTATCATCCTGTTTCACCTCTTTATTTTTTCATCAATGTTTCAATAATAGGACACTCGTAAATATCTTTGTTTTCGGGACATCTTTCTTTAAGATCCATCAGCATTTGTTCAATTCTTTTGAGATCTTGAATTTTATGCTGGATGTCTTCTATCTTAAGAACGGTGAAATCATACATATCACGGCACTTTGCTTCATCGCGATCGACGACCCCTAGCAATTTGTCAATTTCATTTAAGCTAAATCCTAATTCCTGCATCCGTTTTATGAAATTCAACCGATCGACCGTTTGTTGTGAATACATTCGGTATCCTTTTTCGGTACGATCAGGCTCTGGAATTAAGCCTAAACGCTCATAATATCGAATGGTCTCTTTGTTAACGTTACACTTCTCTGCGATTTCTCCGACTCGAAAATGCAATTTACTTCACCTCACATATAATATAAACCCTGTACCATAGTACAGGGTCAATATATTTTACTCCCTTCAATTAAATGATTCCAATACCGAAAACGACCGTTTTTGGTTAAAATAGAGAACTTCTCTAAAAACCTCGAAAACCACTTAAATTCATAACCAAAAATATAACCAAAAACTAACTACCAATATATCTATCTATTACCCCTTTTTGGTATAGTTAAGGTATTAAAAAGGGGGGATTCTTGTTGAAATTTGGGTATGCACGTGTCAGTACACAAGATCAATCATTATCGTTACAACTTGATGCATTGACTCACTACGGAGTGGACCAGACTTTTGAAGAAAAAGAATCAGGTAAGAAAAAAAACCGACCACAGTTAGATGAGCTTCTTAAAATTTTGCGTAAAGGCGACACGGTGATTGTCTATAAATTAGATCGAATCAGTCGGAGTACCAAACATTTAATTGAACTTATGGAACATTTTGAATCAAACGGAATTCATTTTGTCTCCATACAAGACAAGATTGACACTACAACTGCTATGGGACGCTTCTTTTTCAGAATGTTAGCCAGCATAGCAGAATTAGAACGAGATATTATTAGTGAACGAACGAAAGATGGATTGACGGCTGCTAGAGCTAGGGGAAGAAACGGAGGTAGACCGAAGGTTGATTTAAAGAAAATAGAACTTGCTATAAAAATGTATGAAAGCAAAGATTACTCGTTATCTCAAATTAAGACGGCAACAGGGATTGGAGCGACAACATTATATCGTTATCTAGAAAAGAAAAAGATACCTAGCAAGGAGTTATAGCATGAGAGGGAAAGAATTACTAACAGAAGATCAAAGAACGGAATTTGTACGAATTCCAGCTGATATGAGCGAAAGTGAACTAGAAACCTATTATACTTTTTCCCAATATGACCTTGAAATTATTAAACGACACAGAAGAGATCATAATCGTTTAGGCTTTGCTGTTCAATTATGTGTTTTACGCTATCCTGGATGGTCCCTTTCAGATGTTGGGCCTATTCCAGATTACATAATCGAATACATAGCTAGACAAATAAATGTTAATCCTAATTCATTTTCTTTATATGCCCAACGAGAGCCAACTAAGCATGAGCATATGGAAGAAATCCGTCAAGTTTATGGTTATCAAAATTTTTCCCTAGGGAACTATCGCAAGGTAGCTCAGTTTCTGTTGAATCATGCCCTTCAAAATGGAAATTCAATGTATCTTCTTCGTACAGCACAAGAAGAGCTACGGAATCAGAAAATTATTCTCCCTGGAATGACTACTATAGAAAGGCTTGTTTGGGAAACTCGTCAACGAGCAGAGGAAAGGATTTTTAAATCATTAACTTGTACTCTTTCTAAATGGCAAAAACAAAAGTTAGATAAACTTATAGATCCCTTTGTAGATAATAGAAAAACCCCCTTAGCATGGCTTAGAGAACTTCCCGGCCAATCTTCACCTGAAGCCTTTTTAAAAGTAATAAAGCGCTTAGACTATATTCGAGATTTAAAATTAGAAATAAATTCAGAACAAATCCATCCCAATCGTTTACTTCAATTATCTCGTATTGGAGCAAGGTACGAACCACACTCATTTCGAAGGTTTAAAGAAAAAAAGAAATATGCAATTCTCGTGGCATATCTTGTGACTCATAGTCAGGATTTAATTGACCAAGCAATTGAAATTCATGATCGACAAATGATGATCTTGCAATCAAAAGGACGTAAAACACAAGAAGAAATGCAAAAAGAAAACGGAAAAGCAGTGAATGAAAAAGTCGTACATTTTGCAGATATCGGTGCAGCACTTATCCAAGCACGAAATGAAGGACTTGATCCATTTAATGCTATTGAAATGATTATGCCGTGGGATAAAATTGTTTCTTCCGTCGAAGAAGCCCAAAAATTAGCCCGACCGATGGATTACGATTATCTAGATTTGTTAGAAAATCGGTTTTCTTATCTAAGAAAATATACTCCTACTTTTCTTAAATCTTTTGAATTTCGTTCTACACAAGGTACAGAGCCATTATTGCAAGCCTTAAAGACGCTAAATGAAATGAATGAATCTGGTAAAAGAAAAATTCCAAATGATGCCCCGGTAGATTTTATTCCTAAACGTTGGAGGAAGCATGTTTATGGTGATGATGGAATAATTAACCGACACTATTATGAGATGGCTGCACTAACAGAGTTGAAAAATCATATTCGTTCAGGCGACATATCCGTAGTCGGTAGTAGACTTCATAAAGATTTTGAAGAGTATCTTGTTTCTAAAGAAGATTGGACAACTTCTCGTCTTACGGAAACTAAACTAGCTGTTCGTTCATCGGCAGATGAATATCTTGAGGAAAGAAGAAAGTCACTAGCGCAACGCCTTACATGGGTTTCAAATAATCTTGATTCTCTAGAAGGAGTAAATATCGAAAAAGCTAAGATCCGAGTGGACCGTTTGGAGAAAAATACACCCGAAGAAGCGAGAGCTTTTAGCCTGTCTTTATATAATATGTTGCCGAGAATAAAGCTCACTGATCTTTTAATGGAGGTAGCACACTGGACAGGATTTGACGAAATGTTGATACATGCCTCAACCAATCGCCCGCCAAAGGGAGAGGAAAAAGGAGTTCTCATGGCTGCTCTCATGGCGATGGGCACTAACATAGGACTTACTAAAATGGCAGAAGCGACACCAGGAGTTACCTATCATCAAATGGCTAATGCAGCGCAATGGCGTTTATTCGATGATGCTATAAGTCGTGCACAAGCGACATTAGTAAATTTTCAACATAAGCTTAAACTAGCTTCCTATTGGGGAGATGGAAGTACCTCTTCCTCTGATGGAATGCGCGTACAGGTTGGTGTTTCATCGTTACATGCCGATGCCAATCCACACTATGGGTCTGGAAAAGGGGCAACCATTTATCGATTTACCAGTGATCAATTTTCAAGTTTTTATACGAAAGTCATTAATACCAATGCTCGTGATGCTGTACACGTTATCGATGGATTACTTCATCATGAGACAGATTTAAATATTGAAGAGCATTTTACAGATACAGCTGGCTACGCCGACTCAGTATTTGGATTGAGTCATTTATTAGGATTTCGTTTTGCACCAAGGCTACGTGATTTAGCTGACTCTAAGCTATTCACCATCCAAATGCCAAATGAATTCCCAAAACTAGAAAATATACTCCGTGGTCGTATTAATACGAAAATTATTCAAGATAATTTTGATGACGTATTACGTGTAGCTCATTCTATTCGAGAAGGAAAAGTGTCTGGTTCACTTATTATGGGGAAACTAGGGTCATATGCGAGACAAAATAAACTTGCATTTGCTTTGCGAGAAATGGGGAGAATCGAAAAGACCATTTTTATTTTGGATTACATATCTAACGAAACACTACGCCGTCGAATTCAACGAGGACTAAATAAGGGAGAAGCCATGAATGGGTTAGCAAGAGCCTTATTCTTTGGAAAACGAGGTGAGTTACGAGAACGAGGAATACAAGACCAACTACAACGTGCAAGTGCTTTAAATATTCTAATAAACGCTATTAGCGTATGGAACACTGTTTATCTTACAGAAGCAACAAAATTATTAAAGGAAAAGGGAAATTTGAGAGAAGATTTACTTAAACATATTTCTCCGTTAGGATGGGAACACATTAATTTTCTTGGTGAATACAACTTTGATGCAAGAGTAGCAAGTCTACATTCACTACGCCCTCTTATTCAATAATACTAAAAGCCGATGATTCCTTAACGTAGGAAAAATCGGCTTTCTCCATGTCGAAATTTGCTTAGCGTATGTTTTCCGCGTTTTGTTGGTAGGACCCCTATTTGTGATTAAGGATTTAAAAAGTCGATTCCATGGTTTGGAATCGACTTTTTATTCTTATTTATTATGTTAAAGTTTTATAAATTTATTCAGCTGGAGATAGCTCGCTTTCTGTTACCCATTTGTGATTTTTCACTTCTTCACCACCGGTTGTTGTAGTAAAATCAACCATATATACAGTAGTTTGTTCAGCGGAGTCAATTACAGCTGTTGCTCCGTCCATACCTTCCATATGTTCCGCATTTACAGTAACTTCTGTTCCAGGTTCAAGCGGTTCTTCTTCGACTCCTTCTAACTCTTCATGGATCACCCATTTATGATCTTCCACTCTCTCTCCGCCAGTCGTCGGGGTATAAGATATTGTATAAACCGTCGTATCATATGCTCCAACTATTGTTGCTTCAGCCCCTTTCATTCCTGACATGTGATCTGACTCAATAATGGCTTTACTTCCAACTTCATAAGTTGGTGAAGCTGCTTCTTCTAAACCTTCAGGAACTTCGCCCGAGCTGGACATATCCATATTATCATGATCCATGCCTTCTGTATCTTCATCCATATTATCATGATCCATGCCTTCCATATCTTCATTGTCTTTGCTCTCTTCTGTATTCTCGGTGCCTTCATTGTTTTCTGCGTTTTCATCATTTGCATTTGTACAGGCTCCCAAAAGTAATAAAAGAGAAGCAAGCAATGCAAATAAAATTGATTTTCTAAAATCTTTTTTCAACATATACAAAATCCTCCCTCTATAAATGTTGATTTATCAACGGTTTGACCCGTTGGTGAGGTGTCA
>NZ_JALJRC010000057.1:0-15660 GCF_024519925.1 Cytobacillus sp. Bac17
AGCAGTGACTTTATAAACATAGTCACCTGGCTTCAAATTTGAATCTTTATATTGGGATATAGTTTTATCAACTGTTTCAATTAGAACATTGTCTCTATATATCTTAGACCCTGTGAAATTCGGATTGTTTGTCGGGATTATCCATGATAAGGAAACATCCATATTATTTTTAGTAATTTGGAAATTGGATACATCATCATATATAATCGCTTCTGGCGGGGCTACAGTATAAGCAACCTCTGCAAGTTCAGTAACTGTTGCTGTTGAAGTCACTTTAATACTTGATACTCTCGCCTTATTTGTTATATTGCTGGTATATCCTTGAGTATTTCGAGAACCACTAGGAACATTAAAGTTATATGCATAAAGCGTATTTCCGTTTCCGTCTAAAAATTCAACTCGTGCCCCACTCGGATTAGAAAGCCTATAAAATGTGATTCGGAATTGAGATAATGCAACGGGTTCTTTTTCGTCTAACGTAAATATCAATACTTGCCCGTCTCCCATTCTTTCATAGGTTGAAAGGTTTCCGTCTGTAGCTAGACTTTGTTCTTTAAACGCTGCCAAACTAGAACTAACGGGAGCAAGCAGAAGGAACAAAGCAAGAAGGAATATTATTTTTTGTTTCAATTTCTTAATTATCTCCTTTCCTTAAGGCTGGCCTGGAAGTGGCGCTGTCCCACTTTCACTAGGAATGGGCGCTGAGCCGTTTGTATCTCCAGGAATAGGAGCCGTTCCACTCTCGCTCGGTAATGGGGCTGATCCCGTTGTGTCTCCGGGTGTTGGCGCCATATTTTCCGGTTCCGAAGGGTTCGGAGGGGTGTAATTATCTCCTTCATTTGGTGAAGGGGCTACATTATCTCCTTCTGGAGGGTTTGGCGCGAAATTATCCGGATCATTAGGGTCTGCTGGAAGTGGCGCTTCACCTTCAACCGGAGCATTTTCTATAAACTCATCCTGAGAAGGTAAACTGCCAATCGGATCAATAATATCGAATCCCCCTGTTGGATCTTCCCGTTCCGGTATCTTGGGCGCACCGTTCTTAATATCATCAGGAGAAAATACTGAATCCTCTAATCCTGGAGCTTCTTGTCCTGTTGGCGCTTGTATTCCCCTGTTATCTAAGTCTTCCGGAAGCGCTGGCGCTCCTGGAGGGTTTGGCGCATTCGGGGGAATCGGAGCATATCCGAATAGGTCTTCCATATCTGATTTAATCCGAGGGGCTATAGTGTCTCTAAATGTATTTGCTACCTCTTGCCAATTGGGAGCAGGGGGGATTGCACTTTTAATTTCCTCTAGCTTTCCCATGTATTGACTCCACCCTGGACAATTAAACAAGTCGCACCCGATGCAACCACCTGATTCTCCTGACTGCTGCTGTTGTTCCGCATATGATCCTGGTCTTGCTGGCATATCTTTTTTGGGTGAACAATCTGGCGGAGAAGAATACCCTGCTGGCGGTCTGCTTGGGTCTATTTCCGATGTGACCACAGAATCTGTAATGACTCCACTCGATCCGGTAAACTTGAAATCGGCTGTTCCATTGCAATAGAGATAATAGTCACCGTCAACTAATCCTGAACCCTGTAATAGCTGGGCGCCGATATACCAACCTTCGGCAGTATAATAGGTTATAGCCATTTCGCTTAGTCCACTTGGATTATAGGTAACAAGCATCCTATTTCCCGTTGAATCAAAACTCGCTGTCGCATATCCTGCATGAGCAGCAGAAACCCCACCTAATAAAAAAACGAATGTTAGGAAAAACATTTGCAGTTTCCTATTCAATAAAACACCCCACGTTTCCAGGTATTAAAAAGGGAAAGATAGCCCTCCTATCTTCCCCTTTTCGGCTGACTTATCGACCTCTTGCAGCTGAAATTGAATTGCGAATAAGTCCAATTAATTTCGGAACAATAACAAACGCTAGGCTTAACAATACGAAAGCTCCAATAAATCCTAGTAGAGCGTTACCACTCCCAACTAAATCTGTTACTGAGAATGGTAAAGTCAGTCCTGAAAAATCCAGTGCATTTGAAGGTGTTGTCATGGATTAAACCTCCTATTTCGTATTATTTTCTAGAGGTTAATTAACGACCTCTTGCAGCTGAAATTGAATTGCGAATAAGCCCAATTAGTTTTGGAACAATTACAAATGCTAGGCTTAACAATACGAAAGCTCCGATAAATCCTAGTAGAGCGTTACCACTCCCAACCAAATCATTTACAGTGAATGGTAAAGTAAGTCCAGTAAAATCAAGTGCAGCTCCTAAAGTTGGCATAATGTGTTTTCCTCCTTGGAAAATTAGTTTTTTTTATAATACTGGGTTAATCCAGTTATTAACGGTGTTAGTATTCTTTGTATTCAAAGTCTTTTTCTTCTTCTTCTTTGGCTGACTGCTTCCAGGCCTTGATTATGATTGCTAGCAAAAATCCAACACAAGCGATTGCGAAGCTTATCATTATCCCTGGAGATACGCCGGTGAGTAGTATTCCTACATAATCCCAAAGCAACGCTAAATTAGTAGAATTGAAAAAATTAAATTGCATAGAAATTACTCCCTACTATTTCTAACTGCTTTGATTACGACTTGCAGCAACATTCCGACCGCAATAATTGCAACTACGATCATCAGGAAGGAAGCTACAGTTTTAAGGATGAATCCAAACGTGTTCCAAAAAAACGTCCAATCCCAAACCCCTGATAAATTCACTGTTCACCCTAACCCCTTTCATAGTTTTGTTTCTTTAAAACTCTCTATGACCGTTAATGCCAGGGTTACAATGATGCCCCATGTTATTAAAGCAGCCATAATATCTGGGTTACCTAAAAAAACTTTGAAGGCATATGCCATAAGCCCGCCTATCTCCATTTATTCAGCCCCTTTACTGCTGCCGTTTAGTTTGTTTGCTGCTGTTGTAATCAAACTTACAATGGGGAAGGTTACAAAACAGGCTGCCAAAAACATAATGTAGGTGAAGATAATCTCCTTCGGTGTCTGGCTAACTATTTCATACATGCAGCTACCTCCTTATAACCCGGCTTAAGACCTGGAAGATCAAAAGGGCAACTAATGACATAGAGACAAGCAGATCACCGAGCGTGATTTCATGGATAACATGAATATTGCCTTTTTCAGTTTCAACCCTTGTCATTTCTCGTATTTCTACAGGAACAACAACCTGTGGCTCTGTTTCCATTTCTTCACCTCTTCCAGAAAAGCAAAAAAGGGATAGGTAAATCTTTCCACTAGTGAAAGACATACCTATCCCTTTTCTATTTACACACGCATCCCTAAAAAGATATAATAAGGGTGCGTTGTAGTGAGAAATCGGTCGCTCGGTACTTATCCTACCTAGTGATCTCTTTTAAGTGCTGGTAACACTTAAAAGGACTGCAACGTTTTTTATTTGCTTTTCTATAACCTAATATACAACTTCCTTTTCTGGTTGTATATGGCAAAACTTTTAAAAATTAAATTAAATTTTTCATCCTCAAATATTTTAAAAATCTCCGAAAATTGAAGTCGTTCAACTCCAAAAATCCATTAAAATACCTTGCGTTCTCTGCCAAGAAAATTCAAAAAGGCGTGCAAAATTTAATATATATTTATATTTAAAAACCGCACGTTTTTTCTAAAAAAATTGCACGCAGCCAGGCGCTCGCAGCTGCATGCTTTTTTATTTATTCTCTATTTGTTCGATCCAGGATAAAACATCTTCCCGATCATACCCCAATATTTTTAAATCATTTGGCATTTTTTCAATATCACGCTGCCAATCTTGTAGATTTTCTATTGCTTTTGAACGTGTACCAAAAGAATAAATATTCCTATCACGTTTAACAGCCTTATTTTCCTTCAGACGCTCTGATTTCCTCAAATAGAAGTATTCCCTACCCTTAGAAGAAACTTTAACGAGAAAGCCCGTTTTGCTCATTTAAATCACCCTTTAGGCTTGTTTGTAAATTTTAGGCATCATATCATACATAGCTTGAAATAAATCTTCATCTGTAGAATCGCTACTATTCACGATTTCTATGTAATCAGCATTATCTTTTTTATAGTTTAAAGCACTTAATACATAAGAATGCAGAATGCCATAAGTTCTTTCAATTTTCTTCGGTCCCTTTTCAATTATGCTTCGGACAATGTTATAGAACTCAAAGTCATTAATAAACTCTGGATTAAATTTATCTACATCGTTTTTGATATAAACAGAAGTATTGTAGAATTTTTCAATTTCTAAAGGATCCAATGAATCATTATTAGGAATACCGTAACCATAACCAAAAAGGTTTTTTTGATATATGATCCTTTTTACTTCCATTGGCAATTTTAAGCTGTTTATATCTTTTTCTGGGTTATGATTAAGGTTTTTTTCAGTCTTGATATTATCAGTTTTATTTATATCAGTATCATTACGTTCTAATTCTGAGATGTCTAGAGGTCTAATTTCCGTATTTCTAGACATCTCATTTTTAGACTTCTCAACTGCCCCAAGGGTTTCAGCTTCATCAATTAAGTAAATATCCTGATCTGTTACTTCTGGCCTTAACAGATAAAGCATATCTGGAAGACCTTGACCTCTCTTCTTAACTTCGAGAAGCTTCGCCTTAATAAGCTCTTTTTTAATATTCGATGTTTTTTGTCTAGAATTCATAAGAATCTTGGCTAATTCTTCGATCGTATAGATAAAGTAAATGTGTCCCTTTGAATCGTACCATTCATTTTTTATGGATAGCTCCTGCCGATCTAACAATAGTGAATATGCAAGTTTAGCAGAATCACTCAATGTTATGTATGTGGGATTAGTGAAAAACACCTTAGGAACCCTATAAAATTTTTCTCTGTACTTATCATGCTTTGAATAATAGTTTGACATACCAAAACCTCCTAGTATTGGACAGAAAAAGGCAAAATCCGTTCCTTGCATATAGGAGGAAAAATGAATATAATTAAATTATGTTTCACTTTTAAAAAACCTATATGCAATAAGTAATTTGGAAAAAGGTTCAGTTTGCGAGGCTGGAACCTTTTTCTATTTTTATTGTACACTTTGTCCATACAACTTTCAATAAAAATAGAAGATTTTGCCCCATTTATGTTTTAACCTGTGATGTGATTAAACGATAGCCTTAAACTTTTTCCCCGTTTTCGTAACTCCTGTCTCCATTGTCCTGATCCAGTCGATTAAATCTTCTTTTGTGCAGCCAAACTCTAATAATTGCTGCGGAAAAAGATCAAAATTCCTTCTCCACCTGCGCATTTTTTTAATAGCTTCCTCTTTTCTACCAAATCCATAGAGACTTTGTTTATTCGTTGTTTCACTACTGCAATATTCATAAAGATAAATGTACTGTTTCCCTTTTGCTGTGGAGTGAGAAATAAACAAAAACAACACCTCTTTTTTGATTTTAAAAGAACATAAGTTCTGTGTTTTTTATGGTAACATGAGACAGCTGTCTCAACAATCCCTTAAAATAGTTAAAATATAATGCAACTAAATGCCTAATAAACAAGTATAACTAGGGGGCGTGATATTCAAAAAAATCAAACTATGATAAATTTGAAATACGCCCCTGGAGTAAATGACAATACATGCGGACGGAAACCCAAATATTGTCGAATTTACTTATTTTTAGTTTAAGGATTAGTTAATTTTGTGTCAATATAAAATGAACAGGTTTAGAACGGGTTTTATTGGTGGTGTTATGACTTGGAAGAGATAGAAAAAGCTTATTGGACACATGAAGCCGCCAAGTATTTAGAGATTGGCGAAAGTACCCTGCGAAAGTGGTGTATAGAATTAGAAAAGAACGGGTATAGATTTATCAAAGGGGCGATGGACTCCAGGGCGTTTACTGATGATGATTTAGTAGCTTTAAACCATTTCAAACAACTGTACAAGGTGAAAAAGTTCACAAGAGAACAAGCAGCAAAAGCAGTTGTGGAAAAATTTTCAAAGGAGGGAGTGAACGAGAGAACGACCCCCGTTCCTATGGAAAATACCCGTTCTTATGAAAATCTAGAAAATATGGTGAAAGAACTCCTGGAACAGAATAAAAAACAGGAGGAATTCAACAAAGCTTTGTTGCAGAAGTTAGATCAACAAGAAAAATTTATCAAGGAATCATTAGAAAAAAGAGATCGTCTACTCCTTGAAACTATTAGAGAGAGCCAGGAGGAAAAGGCGGCAGCATTAGAAAAAAAAAAGACACCTTGGTTTAAAAGAATCTTCGGAATAGAATAGGTAAACGAACGAGAGAACGACCCCCATTCTTTAATTTTCAAGTCGTTCATTTCAAAATCAAAAGGACAGATACTTAAAATCTGTCCTTTTTTTTATTTCAAAACCCCTTAAAAATATAGATTTAATGGCGATATTACATATGACAAAGGACTGGCAATAAGCATCAGGGAGGATTAGAAAATGGGATTAGTTTTAGGTAGGAAACCAGGTCAGGAAGTAATTTTGATTGGTCCCAACAATGAAAAAATAGTTATAGGTGTTGTTAAGACTGAAGACGATATGCTTCGGCTTAACATAGATGCTCCAAAGGATTTTCAAATCCTACGGAGCGAACTTTATGAGCACAAGGACGTGTCCATAAAAAATTAAAACATGGAGGTAACAAAAAATGAGAATTAACCACAACATTGCGGCACTTAACACGTACCGCCAGCTAAACAGCGCAACAGGCGCACAGTCTAAATCAATGGAAAAATTGTCTTCTGGTCTTCGGATCAATCGTGCAGGAGATGACGCAGCAGGACTAGCAATCTCTGAAAAAATGCGTGGACAAATCCGTGGGCTTGATATGGCTTCTAAGAACGCCCAGGACGGCATTTCCATGATCCAAACAGCAGAAGGCGCATTAAATGAAACTCACGACATTCTGCAGCGTATGCGTGAACTTGCTGTTCAGTCTTCAAATGACACGAACACAGATGCAGATCGTCAAGAGTTTCAAAAAGAAATCACTCAGCTTCAAACAGAAGTAACACGTATTGCTGACAACACAGAATTCAACACAAAAACATTAATGAACGGTGATCTTGGAATTACTGCAACAGGCGCACTAACAAACACTGCAAATGCTTCAAGCGTGAAAATTGTTAATGCAGGATCATTGGCTAATGGTGATACTTTCACAATCAACCAAACTATAACTCATGCAGCTGAATCTGGAGCTGGTCTTGATGATGGTGCTTTCGACAACATTTCTTATGAAATAGATTTAGGTGGCGGAAACACTCAAACAGTATCTTTCACTAAAGCAGATTTAGATGCTGGAACGACTTCTAAAGAAGTAACAGTAAATGGCTCAACTTTTTCTGTTAGTGTAAAAGATGCATCTACTCTTTCATCATCATTAGGTAACGGTGCTGGAACAACTTCAGGTGACGATACTTTGACAGTTGCTGATAATTCTTTGACGTTCCATATTGGCGCTAATGCAGGACAGAGCGTCAAGCTTGCTATTTCTGACATGTCTTCTGAAGCTCTTGCAATTAACAATGTAAACATTTCTACTCAAGCAGGTGCAGATGCTGCTATCACAACGATCAATAACGCAATTGAAACTGTTTCAGCAGAGCGTTCTAAACTTGGGGCTTACCAGAACCGTTTAGAGCACACTATTAACAACCTAAACACTTCTTCCGAGAACCTAACAGCTTCTGAATCTCGTATCAGAGACGTTGACATGGCTCGTGAAATGATGGAACAAACAAAGAACTCTATCCTGGCTCAAGCTTCTCAAGCAATGCTTGCACAAGCTAACCAGCAGCCGCAAGGCGTTCTTCAATTGTTACGTTAATACAAAAAAGGCAGCTCTTTCGGGAGCTGTCTTTTTATTCTTTCAGATTCCTATATAATGTTGCCTGGCTTACTCCTGTAGCTTCCACAATTTCTTTTATGGAGTAGTCTTTAGATTTATACATTTTCACAGCAAGCTCCACTTTCTTTTCATCAGCCTTTGGACGACCGCCTTTCCTGCCCCTGGCTCTTGCTGCTGATAATCCTGCCCTCGTTCTTTCGCTCACTATATCCCGTTCTAATTCGGCTATACTTGCCATTACTCGAAAGAAAAAACGTCCCATAGGTGTTGATGTATCAATGCTATCTTGAAGGGAAACGAATTGAACGCCCTTGTTCTCGAAAAGCTCACTCAATTCTATTAGATGCTTTGTACTCCTGCTGATCCGGTCAAGCTTAAATATCACAACGGTATCACCAGGGCGCAAAACTTTTATCATTTCTTCTAGTTGGGGACGATCTGCTTTCCTGGTTGTGATCTTCTCCTGGAAAATCTGATCACAGCCGAAGTCCTTTAGGGCATCCAGCTGCATGTCTAAGTTCTGATCTTGTGTTGATACCCTGGCATAGCCAAACTTCATTAACAAGCCCTACTTTCTATAATTTCATATTCACAGGATAGAGAAGGATAAACAACTCTCATATAACATGCTACATCTTTTTTTAGGTTCTCTACATCAGTTGAATAAAAATCATACAAAGTTTCAGCAATCTTTCTTTTTCCTTCAATCAAAGTGATAGAAACTAAATAATATGTTTTCATGCTGCTATCTCCTTCTAATCAATGAATTTATAGTTTGTGATTAAGAATCTTATAACGTCTGAATCTGTTATTTTGTCCTCTTTAGAATAAACGTGAGAAGGTGTTAAATTAACGCCCTGCTGCTTCTCAAATTCTAAAATACTCCGGATTTCTTCAAACCTGGCTTTTTGTTCTTTTGATAATTTAGCTTGTACCCTATAGGATTTCATGAGTTCCTCCTAAAACTTTCTATTCCAGGGCAGATTATTGTGAGCCTGCTGCACAACCGGCAGGCATTTAGGGCAATATTTTCTATTCAAATGCGGGGAATCATCCCCCTTGATTGGTTTTAACTCTTCTGGAGGATGATCTTTCATGCAGTATGTACATTTCTTTAACATATACATAATTCGTACTCCATTTTCTTTATTAAAACGTACTCCGTTTTTAAGGAAACACAATGCTTATTTAGTTTTCTAATTTGATACTCAACTTACTTAGTATCTCCCTATCTGCATCTGACACAGGCATGCAAGTATAGTAGGCTTCGATTAATTCTTTTAGCATATCTTTTTCTTTGGCTGTTAAATAAAAATTGCCACCCTTCATGCTGCAACCCCCTAATTTACTTACTTACTCTTTTGTTACCGATTAAAAAACCTTGCTACCTTATTTCTAGTCCATTCGGCAGAGTCTTTTGATAGACTGTTCTTTAACCTGTTTTAATCTTATCGAAAACGGGTATGTTTGTAAATAATGATAATTTGATTTTGTTAATATTTTTGATAAAAAAATAAACGGGTTTTCGCCCGTTTCTGACTTGCTCTATATTCTTTTCAAAAACGACCGTTTTTAAGAAATCTTAGGTATCTTTCTATAATTTAAAAAGTGCATAACTGCAACACCTATAAAACAGCCGATAAACAAACTGATATTTTGCAATGAATCCCTAAATACTACTCCCGCAATTAATGCAATCACATAAAAAAATATAGCTGCTAGTAAACTTGCTTTTTTTTCACTCATTGAAAAAACCTCCATTTTAATTTCTTTTTATAGCCCTCCGTCATTCTGGGAGGACTTCTTTTATGTAACAGCCCATAACCCCTATAAAACCACCGAACAGCAAGGAAGGAGCATTCAGCTGAGCTAAATCTGTAACACCCGTGAAAATAAGAATTGCCATTCCTCCAGTGACCCCAACAGCCATCCATATTAAAGCTTTTAATAATGTTTTTTTCATGATTAAACCACCTTTTTATTTGATGATTTAATCTTATCAAAAACGGTTGTTATGTCAAGTTTTGATAAGATTTTATTTTCAATAGTTTTATTCCTTTTACAATACAAACAGTTGCAACCAATCCGGCAATATAGAAATTAAAGAGGAACCAGGCTGTTATGTCCGTTCTTAAAATAAATGTGTGCTGGAACAAAAGAACAGCAACCAACCCGAAATAAAACGTTGCTTTCTTTTTCGGTGTGATCCGCATATCTTTCATGGCTTGAACCTCCTTAACTCATGCTTTATTTGCTTTTTAATGAATCTCTTTCCAAACCTTATCGAAAATTTGTATAGCTTTTCTGGTAGTAGCCATAAACTAAAAACAGCAAGGACAAATAGAATAACAAACATCATAATGACAGCCTGATCCTTGCTGCTGTTTCAATAACATCATTTACATACCAATCGGCATGGTTATAATGCCAAATGGATTTCCTTATATCCTTCTTATATCCACTTGCTGCAAGGTAATTAGCAGCTGAATGGATAGCATCCTCCAGGTTCCAAGGGTCTTTTCTTCCGTCCCCATTCCCGTCTACTCCATAGGCTGAAAAAGTTGAAGGCATAAACTGCATATGACCGATAGCCCCGGCAGAAGAAACCATGAGTTTGATCCTGGAGAAGTCTGTCTCAATATCATGAATGGCAGCTAATACATACCAATCAACCCCGAATCGTTCACCAGCTGTTTTATATATGCTTTTATATTCTTCTGGAACTACTTGGCCTGGAAGAATGGCAGCA
Organism: Cytobacillus sp. Bac17; assembly: GCF_024519925.1. Lineage (NCBI taxonomy): Bacteria > Bacillati > Bacillota > Bacilli > Caryophanales > Bacillaceae > Cytobacillus > Cytobacillus sp. Bac17. The sequence continues at coordinate 10,593 of NZ_JALJRC010000057.1, forward strand.
GGGATAGAAAGATCATAGAAGGCAGCTGAATCCATCTGATCCGGCTGCACATATGATATAGCTTGCTCATATGCTTTTTGATAGGCTGCCAACTTATTATCTTCCATGCCTAGCTTTATTTTTTCATTTCCTTCAGCTGTTAGCATTTTGGCTCTGATCTCTGCACGCTGCGCTTCAACTTTTTGTTTCTCCAGTTGCCATTCCCCTATATCTGCATTAACCGGACTACCAAAGAAAAGAAATAATGGCAGAAGCAGAATCAATAATCCTTTATGCTGCATAATCTTCTAGCACCTTATCAATTCGCCTTTTAATCTCGTTAAAAGTATCAATTTGCACCTGGTCTTCTTCTCCGACTTTCTTTCCGGATGCTTCAAAAGTCAATTCCAATTCAGCTGCATACCAGGTAACGAAAGAATGCAGCATATTCACTTCTTTAATATTGAAATGAAGGTCAACTGCTTGCCGATCTTCTTCTAGCCCTTCTATAGCTTGCTGAAAGGCTGATTTTACTTCGTCATAACTAGCAAGTAACTCTTTGCCTTCTTTCTTGCCGTAATTGCTTTTTAAGACCTTCCTCATGTTCTGACGAATCGCTGACATATGAACAACTAATATAGCCATTTCAACTTTACTAATGTTTAGAATCATCCTGTAGCCCTCCTATGCCCTTAAATCAAGGGAAACTTTATGTAGTTTTGTTCTTCTGATAAAATCCTCTACATCTTTTCGGCTTTCCTCTGTCTGTAGCTTCAAACATGTAAGAATATTGATAAACCGTTCATAATCGTACTTATCTATTGCCCTGGTTCTAAATTCTTTTTTGATAAGCTCCAGAAGTTGATTAGAATAGTACTCTATCCTTTTGTTATCATCGTGAAGCTTAGCTGCAAATGTGGTCGGGTCCATATATATACTCCTTATCTTTCGTGTTTTATCCCGATAGGATCCAAACCAGGGTAAATAAATGTTCGGATTTAAAAGTTCTCTGCTGCTGTTACCTGGTTCAAATTGTTCGGATTATACTGCCTGGTTAATCTCGTTTAAATAGTTTTCAAGTTTTAATCTTTCATTTTTAGTCAATTCATTCACTTTCATTAAGAAGAAAGACTTCCTGCCGATCTTTACTTTCCGATCTACCCCGAAAGCCTTTGCTCGCTGCCAATGAATACATTCCCATGGCAGGAGGATAAAGCCCTGGCGCTTAGCTAAATCCTCTGCAATCTCCAGGGATTGATAGAAGGAAAACTGCTGCATCTTTTTAGCATAAGCAACAATATTTACTGAATTGGGATATAAGTATAAAAGGCTGCGTGGGTCTTTGTTTTTGTAGCCTTTTGGAATTAATGAAATCTGTTCTAAGTTCATACAGCGATTTTCCCCCTGGCTTTGTCGTGTATTTCCTCTAACTTTGCAAAGAACTCATTCCCCTGCTGTTCTGTGGCTGGCAATGGGAAGCCCTGCACCATATTAAAAGAATCATAAAGGTTTAGCTTAAATATCTTTTTAGCCTTGCTCATCGGTATGAATTGGGAAGCTTGGTTCATCGGGAATCCCGTTTGGTAATCTGTAAAGTGAAGAGAAAATCCCTTGTCCCCAATCTTACGGACATTTATTAATACCTCAACAATATCTCTTATCCTAGAATCGACATTCCTAATAGAAGGGCTGCAATATATCTGGACGCTTTGCATCTTCCTGGTAAACATTAAAACCTCTGTAGCCATAGTTTGACCGTATCTGCTCCATTTACGGTTACTGAATGCCATTTGAGCTTCATCCCAACAAATGATACTGCCCTGGGCTTCGGCTACCTTATACCAATCTGTATAATGTGTCATCGGGAAGGAATCTGCCAGACCATAGTTTGAGAATAGCTGTACATGCCCTCCTCTTTGTTCCGTTTTCTCTTTCCAATGGTGAGCTAGTAAAGACATTAAAAAAGTTTTCCCGGCTCCTAATGGGCCTTGTACAAAGAAATGGTGTGCCATTACTTCTTCATTCCTTTCTCAGCCAGGATCACCGGCTTAGGGGGTTTTGGAATTAGTGCCTCAATGGTATCTAAGTAATAATCAGGGTTAGCAACATGAGTTTTCCCTTTGCCCGTTATGTAATCATAAATGCCTTTGTACGGGTTTCCATCCGGATGAAGGTATTTGTTCTCTCCCATCCTTTTAAGAAGCAGCAAGGCTTTAATTTGAGGCTCTCTTAGGTTTTGGGAGAGCCCTGTCATTTCTTCAATTACTTGTTTAACATCGGATATATGCTGAACCTGGGGAAACAGATCATCAGATATAACACTTTGAAGCTTTTGGGCATTTTCAGCTGGTGCTGGTTGCATTGATAATTCAGCTCCTTAATTTTGCATTTAGTGGGTAATTGTCTTGCTTGAGAAAGTTAATTGCGCTGTAAAGCGATTCTCAAGCACTCTTTTCTTCTATCAAATTCGTTATTTCATTCATTTTCTTTGCCATCCGGTCAATGACCGGATTTTCGTAATTTCCATCACTTTCCGCCAGCTCGGACATGGTATCAACCATCCCTTTAAGTTCATAAATCATGCAGCATAATTTCAAATCCATTTTCCCCACTCCTTTTATGAGACTGCTATTACAATCATTGCAACGAATAGTAATCCGATCAAAAGACCTTTCATCCAATCTATAGATGACGGAAGGGCAGGTGGCTTGTATGCAGTGATCTGCTCTAAAACCATATTCATTTCCAGCTGGGCAAGTCTGCCTGTTTCTTCTATTGATCTGGAAGGCGCTCTATAGAAAAAATTGCGCCCTTCCTTTCCTGTTGTGATCTCACAATCTAAAATGGGAACTTTGTAATGCCCTGCTACTATTACTGAATCCTCGGTAAAGTCAGTGATTGTTTTAATATCTGATGTTTTATTGTCATTATCGAAAACGATTAAAATATCTGTGGTTTCAAAATGAAATTCGTCCTCTTCTTTTCTTTTGAAAAACATTAGAATGCAGCTCCCTTCCTTTTCTTCGGTGTCCTATTATTCATACGCTGCCAAATCTTAAACCCAATTAATGCAGCGCATCCGGCTCCGGCAGTTACTCCAAAACCAACAAAAAACATATAGATCATAGCTTCAGCCATTAATGTTTCCTCCACTCTCTTAAACTCTTTTCGCTTTCGTAATCCGTTACAAAGATCAATGCAGCCGCAACAACTAATCCAATCACAACTGAAATCACCACCACTTCACGCCCTCTTTTACTGAATAGTACATTCTCATAACCGATCTAAAAATTAACAGTGAACCTAACAGCACAGTTGAAAGTAAAATGGAGGAGATAACCAACTGCCAGGCAGTCGGCAAATCTCCAAATACTGCGAAATATTGTCCTATATTTAGTCCCTGGGCTGTCACCAGCTGCGCATCTTGTAATTTCTCAATAGCCAGGTCAAGAAAGGTTATTGGCGGTTTGAAAATCTTATCTATAAACCCCTTGATAACTCCAAAAACGTCCAATTAATCACCCCCAACCCTGATTGAAGAAATTAGCTTAATGGCTGCTATAGCTGTTATGAACCAAAGCATAAAAAGCAAAATATAGGCGATTGAATCAATCTGCAAAACTTTTAAATTACTAAACAGCTTCCCCATGATCTCAGAGTAGCCATGCCCTCCCCCTGATCTCGGGGAGTATTTTAAGCTGGCAAGCGTTCGGACAAATCCCTCTATTAATGACCATAAAACTTTTGCTGCTTCAAAGATCACCAGGAACAACTTGACAGCTAAAACCCCGATCATATACAGGAGATAAAGCAAGCCTTCAATTAAGGCGTATACGACTTTAAAAAAGCCAATTAGTATGTCTACAAGGTTTTGAAATAACTTTTTTAATAGATTCCCGACCCATTTTAATCCGTCCCATATAACCCCGAACAATCCGGCAAATAATGAGTATAAGAAATCAAACAGCTTTTTAAAGGCATCTCCGATAATTCCCATATCTTAATACCTGCTGCGTCTTGTTGGTTTGTCTCTCATTGCGCTATATATCAGTTCAATTAAACGATCAGAAAATAAGATAACCATTAATAAAAAGAGGAAGGGGGAAAGATAAACCAAATTCCCTTTGAAAACTATATCTAACATCCCCTGCAATAGTTCAGCATTCACCTTTAACTAATCCCCCTTCTATCCCTCGGCTTTCTCGTTCGTTCTCTTGGTGCTCTCGGCTCTCTGGAATCCCTCGGGGCTCTTGGCTCCCTTATTCTTTCTCGGTTCAATTTAGCCGTTCTTATGCGCTCTTTGGGCTCTCTTATTCTTGGCTGTTTTATCTCCTTAGGTTCTCTAATCAGCTTTGCTGCTACTTCTACCCGTTCGCTTTTTGGTTCCCTTGCCGTTCTAATTTCATTTGCTTCCTGTCTCTCCATCCTCTGAATGGCTTCTGCTTTCGTTCTTCTCTCGGCGGCTTCGGAACTACCTTTCGAACCCTTTCGGAAGGATCCAATAATTAAGTTTCTTAGTTTTGGAACAAGTAAGAACGCCAGAGCAAGTAATATGAAAGGTCCAAGAATCCACAGCAAGCCGTTACCAGAAAGCAGTAAGTCTTTTACGGAGAAAGGAACACTTAATTCTTCAAAGGCAATTAGGGGTTTTCCAGGCGTTTTTGTTCTAGCTGTTACCCCTTCACTTTCTATTCCATCGACCGATGTTGTTGTAACCTTGTATTCATATTCTGTTTCAGGCTCTACTGTATAATCATTAAAATAGGTTCCGTTCGTTTCAAAGATTTTTTCACTTGCTGCATATACCGTTTTTCCATTTATGAGCTTGTCCATAAAGCTTGTTTCTTGGGTTAGTGTTTCACGATAAATGTTTACATGCTGCAAAGCTTCTGTTTTAGGGAGTGTCCAGGACAAATTAGCACTCTTATAACTAGGTCTAATCTCTAAATTAGCAACTTCCCCGGCAGGTTCTGGAGGCGCTTCTATTGTTATACTTTTGGTTGCCCCTAGCGTTTCTTTTCCATCTGAATACATAGCAGTGACTTTATAAACATAGTCACCTGGCTTCAAATTTGAATCTTTATATTGG
>NZ_JALJRC010000058.1:0-15524 GCF_024519925.1 Cytobacillus sp. Bac17
GCATGAGATATTTTAAGTTTTTATTGAAAAATATTGACAAACTATTAGCTGGTTTTGTTTGAAAAGAAAAAAGCTGCCTGATTAGCAGCTGAACTAAGTATTCTCAACTAACTTTTTTATCGCAGAGACTACCACTTCCGGTTCATCATTTTGGATATAGTGAGCACTGTTTTCAGCAATTACCAATTCTCCATCAGAGGATATGTCAAGTATTTCTCTCTGCATTTCATTCCATAACTTTTGTGATCCCATAGAATAATGAGCTTTCTTACCCGCTGAAAGAACAATTAATGGTACATTTAATTTTTGTTTAGTGTCTTTTAACTGCTTTAGACTTTCCATAAATTCGTCATAATTTCCTTCGTAAACGAATTGCTTGTTATATGCTTGCTGAAAATCTTGTGACATAGTAGGGAGAAATCGTTCTTTGTAATCTTCGGGAGTAGAGTCAATTAAGACTAGTCCACAAACTTCATTTGGATATTCTGTAGCAAAAATCCGCATATTTACTCCACCAAATGAATGACCTACTAATATGTAGGGAGGTTTAATCTTGGCTTCACTAAGTAGTTCCTTTAATTCTTTTACCATTTCACGGCTGGTTCTGGGATTAGAACTTGGTTCACTTCTCCCAAGTCCAGCTCTATCATATATTAGTACACTAGAGAGCATTGAAATCTCTTTTAATACTGAATTCCAGGCCTTAGAAAAGTCTCCGTATCCAGCATCCATTATGACTGTTGGCTTTCCTTTATTTTCTCCCACCAATTTAGCATATAGTTTACATTTACTTATATGTATAAACATTTCCTTATCCATTGGTTCATTCCTCTCGTTTTGCCAACTATCCTTAGTTAAAATTTAACAGTATTAAAACTCTTCTTCAACAAACCTGCCCCGTTTGTACAATAATAAAAGCCACCTGAGATGGCAGCTTGATCTTAAAGTAATGCGCCCGATTGATAAACAATTTTTATCTAAGAAAATACTGCAATTATAAAACTGATAGCAAAGAGAATAAATGCAAACTGTATCGTGAAATACATAATTAACTCAAGTGAGACAAGTTTCCTTTGCCTTTTACTCTTTTCTAAATGTCTTAGATAGAAACCAGCACTTATAATAAGCAAAACACTAGCTATGGCTCGTAAAATTTCCACAAAAATGATCAAGCGTATAATTCCTTTCTCCCCAAGACATTCTCTCGTAAGCTGGCCCTATTCTGGCATTGTGTTGTACGGCAACGCTCTATATTATTGAGTATCTTTATTGAGCTAATGCCCTATTAGCTAAAAAACATCAAAAATAGCATATCTTTAAAAAATATCCATAAAAATAAAAACCAAAGTGCTGCTATTCCTTGAAAAATGTATTTTATATATCGAGGGCTTTCCTTATTAAAAGCACCGAACCACTCCGCTAATAAAGCGATAATTAAGGATAAAAATACATAACTATTAATGGAATCATTTCTGCATCTTGTTCAGATGAAAAAAATTGATTAGAAAAATAAAGTAGAGTTAATGTTAGAAACATCAAAAAATATATACACAACCAAATAAGGCGACCTTTTCTAGTTTTCAAAATATCCTCCCCATATAAAGAATATTCTTATCGAACTTAAACAATACTGCTCCTTTTGTTTAATAAGAAAAATAGCGATATTCTCGATTGAATGATCGCTGTCCGCACCAAGGATAAATAATTAAATAATTCCATACTTTTTTAATGCATATTCAATTCCATCTTCACTTGATTTCTTAGTGACAAAATCGGCGACCTTTTTCAATTTCTCGTTACCATTCCCCATTGCTATACCTAACCCTACTAATTCCAACATATCAATATCATTTTCACCGTCACCAAAAGCGATAGCTTCCGATTTATCGATTCCAAAGAAATCTAAAGTTTTTATAATAGCTAAAGACTTTGAAACATCCTCCTGCAAAACATTTAACACATAAGGATGCCATCTTTTAAATGTTAGATGCGGGAACTTTAGCTTATACTTTTCAACTGTTTCATCATTTGCAAACAAACACAATAAGAATATATCTTCATTGTGAATTAGGGGATGAGTTTCAGGATACTCATTTAGAGACAGTGTTTCCTTTAAAGCTTTTATAATTTCCTCCTCCGTTACGCCATTCATACTGAATTCTTCTGTATAGAACGACAAACCGTTATTCTCTATTTTGGCAAATTCTATGACTTCTTGAATAATACTTTTATTCATTGGTACTTTATGTATAACTTCCTTAATGTGCTTCACGTATCCACCATTTGCAGTTATAAATGTTTCTATACCAAATTCTTTCAGATCCCGACACATTGAAAGCGGCCTTCCTGTTGCAGCCACAACCTTTAGCCCTTTGCTTTTCAAAGTCTTTATTGCTTCAATTGCAGATATAGGAATGCTTCCATCTTTGTGATTTGTAATAGTTCCATCAACATCAAAAAAAACAATTTTATAACTCATAAATATCTCCGTTAAATAGTTTTTTTATAATAAACTAATATTTAATATTCGCCCATCATACAGGGAATCCTTCTTCAACAAACCTGCCACGTTTGTTTAATAAGAAAAAGCTACCCTTCGGCAGCTGAATCTTAGAGTATTGCCCTCTTCATCTGAAATATGGACTGTAATAATACAGTCTATTTTTAATCTGATAAAACTGAAGCTTGGGCAATACCTCTATCGGTTTATTCCCCTACCATACCGTCATTATCACGATCATCCATATATGGGTATAACCAATGTTATATTAAGGTTATTGGAATACATTGCTTGATATTAAAAGAACCACACATAATAGATATATCTAAAATGTGTGATCTAATTTTGATTTCTTATTCAACTAAAGCACCCGTTTCTTTAAGTACATTACCTCACAAACTTGCTTTTTTACAGGAATGCTGTCCCTTTTGTTCAACAAGCATCCCCGAAAAAGTAAGGATAATTTTATAATTGAGTTTCTAAAATATTTTCTCCAAAGCCGTATAATTTTTCAATAACAATCGTCTATATAGTATATAGACAGTAGGAGGAATTTTTTATGAAACCAATTGATCACATTAACAAGGATATTGTAGATGAAACCAGGAAGGTAAGAAGTGAATTTTTTGAAATAATCTCCGATTATTCAACCGATTTATGGAATTATTGTAAATATATCACCGGTTCACCATGGGATGGTGAAGATCTATATCAAGAATCGATTATAAAAGCGTTTGGGCTTCTCCCTCAACGGTGGAGTGAAATAACTGATAAAAAACATTACTTATTTAGGGTTGCAACTAACACTTGGATTGACCTATGTAGAAAGCTAAAGCGGGAAGTAGGTTTATTAGATGAAGTATCTGAACCAAACGAAAATTTCTCTAGTCCTCTATTATTGGAAGAGGTCCTAATATCTTTGGAGTCTATATTGACACCTAAACAACTTGCGGCATTTCTTTTATTAAATATTTTTCAATTTAGTGCTGAAGAAGTAGCCGGTATCGTACAAAGTACTCCGGGAGGGGTCTATTCTTCGGTACAGCGTGCGAGAAGAAAAATAGCTTCTTTTGATTTTACTCAATCAAAATCTGGTTTGAATAGCCATGAAAAAAATGTAACGATTCAATCATACTTAAAAGCATTTAATAATGGAGATTTGGACGGTATGTTAGCACTATTTAGTGTTCAAGCACAGAATGAAGCCTATTTGGGTTTCCAAGAATTTTCTAAAGATGAGATGATTAATGGCTCTCTGCGGTTTGGGCTACCCGGTCATAGAGCTAAAGAAATTATACTTTGGGATAAACCAGTTATCATTGTGTTTGCTGATGGCGCTCAAGGACCAGAAATTCACGATATTCAAGTACAAGAGATTGAAAATGGAAAAATAGTAAATCATAAAAGTTATTTCTTTAGAAAAGAATTTATTTTGGCTGCTGCTAAAGAGCTTGGAGTAAAAGCACAGTTAAAAAAGCCACCGGTGGATTGGATCTAAGCATTAAGGGATGACATTTGTATCCCTTGTTTCATCTTAACAATAAATGCTGCGTATCTATTTAGTCTTAGAATCACTAACCTTTTAATTTATAGAGCATACTTTCTTATTCAACAAACCTGCCCTTTTGTAAAATAAGAAACAGGATCAGAACCCATAAGTTTCTAAAAACACTTCCCTAACGTATAATGCCTTTTCATTTTGTAAATAAATATTCCGTTTCTTAGCTAAACCAGATTGATATCATTAATTTCTAATTCAATTTTAATACAATTCTCATTTTTACTGGTTATTATCGAATATAAAGGGGGATTTATATGGAGTTTACTTTAAAGGAACAAATCAGGCGTATTAATGAGATTGATAAAAACGAAAAAACTATAATCTTAATTAAAGCAATTGAAAGCTTTCTGAACATAAGTTTAGTTGTAAAAATAGTTATAAACAAGTACACGACTCAGAGGGAAGATATCAATAATTTCTTAAGAAGTATAGGCTTGGAAATTATAGATGAATTCAGAAACCAAGATAATTACATATTTTTTGAAAAGAACTTAAAAAAGTATTGTGGTTTTCAAGAAGATGATGTAGTATCTTCCAATATTATTTTTGAATGTTGTAGTGAGGAAAAGGTAGATATATTAAAGCTAAAAAAAGAATTAATAGATGCTGCCAACTCCCTTAATGAGCAGAAACAAAATGAAAAAGAGTAATAAGTGGATTTAGGTGAATAAATTTTAAAATAAAAATCCAACCCTGTTGATGTTAGGGCTTGGATTATTTTTATTGCCTAAACAAATAAACATCGAAGAAGAAACGGGGTTTTTGCTTTCTATAGAAGCTCCTGATAGGCTCTTAAAGAGTGGTTTTTGATGCAGTACCTTCTTCAACAAACCTGCCCCGTTTGCTGAACAAAAAAGCCGTCATTTGGCAGCTAACTATATTAGTATTTATGCAATTTTGTTTCCGGCGGAATTGCATTTTTGATAATTAAAATGTCCCTTTCCTTTGCATTTGGTACAAAGAATTCTGTTCCCCAATGACCTGAATGAAACATAGTCACTCCATCGTATATTAAATTAACTGTAAACCACTTGAAATTATCGTTTTCATCCAAATTTTTATTCAATAAAAAATCTGAAAGGGTACAGATTTTCTTCTCCTTGAATATTGTTATTTTTTCATCCTGCATTTCTAGCTTATTTATGTTAAGACATTTAATTTCTCTAATAATTTCAATTTCTTCATTCCAACAATGAATTTCAATCGTGTCTGACTTTGGTAAATAGTAATTAATTAATGGCACCCAATAATCGTAATTATCATTCCTTGGTTTTGGGAATGCAGAATTGACTTTTGTATAAGTAGGTATGTGAACAACCAAATTCTTATCCAAAACATCCCTCCCCTATAACTACTTTATTATTTATTCTATATCGTTATTCAACAAACCTGCCCCGTTTGTTAAACAAAAAAGCCGCCTGGTTTGGCAGCTGATCTTGAATATAAGCACTGGTTGGTTGAATAAGGTCATTTCAAATTAGGTTCTACCGAAAGTATCTTTTATTATCGTTACTTATGTTCGTAATCTAATACTTCTACCTTAAAGCCGTGACTACATCCAATTTTAGGACTATCACAAGATGGAGATACTCTTACTTTGACCAAGTCATCTGCGTATTCAAATGGATTATTATTACTATCAGGAACTTGAATTCTTAAGGAAATATCATAAGAATGATTGTTGTTATAAACAATATTAACAATTCTCTGTTGCTGCCAGCCAAAACCAGAAGCCTCTTTTCCTCCATACTCTTTTATTACCCTTTTATCAATGGCTGGAAATATAATATCACGAATAATATCCTCTGGTGTAACATACCAATCTTCTGCATATGGTTTAATTTCCTTTGGCTCTGTAGGTTTAGCATTAACCAAGTTATATGTGGCGAACATTAATAAAAAAGTAAAGAGAACAATCATTTTCTTCAAGATGCTCACTCCTTTAAATTTTTTACAGTTAGTATTCGCATCTTCAATTAATATTTATCCACTACACCCAATCCACATCGCCAAATCAAGCTGTATCGTGTTCAAATAAAACATAAATTAACCAATTTCTTGTTCAACTAACCTCCCTCAATAAAAGAAGCGAAAACACTTATTTACTCTTGTTTTCTTAGAATTTCATAGTTATTTACCTTTCGGTAACTCACTTTATAAATGGAGGATCTTCACTTGAAAGGATATTTTTGGACAGAGTGAGAAAAAAGAGTTAGAACCCACTAACCAGTCCCTTACAGAAAATGGTGGATGAGTAAAAATATAACCGCACTGGTGGATGTCCACATTTACTCATGGAGGTCAACCCTCCCATGTCTCACAGAGTCTTCGCTCTCAAATTCCTTCGTCCAACCTTTCCATGAGGTGGATGTCAGCCATGCTGCCCCACAGGGTCCAAGCCCGTAATTTAGTTGCTTTGCCGACTAATCCGTGCTTCAAATGTCTCAAAAACTATAAAAGCAAGAACTACTACTTATCTAATCTAAACCAAAGTTAAGCTGCCATTTCCGTCTTCTTTGTTACTGCCAAATGAGGGATGTCCTTTAGCATCTTTTCCTCATTAAAATCAAATTGCTTTTTTCCTATACTGAAGAAAATCCGAATTAGTTTATTACACAAAGCAATCAGGGACTGCATCTTCTTTAAAGGATTATCCGGACGTTGAGTATAGTAAGCATGTAATGCTTTAAATGCAGAATTTTTGGCGACGAGAATCATACAGACCCTGAATAACAGTGCCCTGAGTTTCTTTCGGCCTCTTTTTGTGATGGTCGTTTTTCCTTTGTGCTTGCCGGATGTATTTTCTTTTAAGCTTAAGCCGGCCAGCTTGATAATCTGCCTTGGATGATTGTATTCACCTAAATCTCCTACTTCCGCAAAGAAGCCGGCAATTGTATCCCTGCCTACACCTTTTATCGCTAACATTTGTTGTACACCTGGTATTTCATCAAGCTGGCTGTCTATTTTGGCGTCCAATTCTTCGAATTGTAACTGAATTAATTCATACTTAGCCAGAATGGTTTTTAGCTCCAGCCTGGCCATTTCAGCACCTTGTCGAAGTCCGATGGACTGGCTAGCTGCCTGTTTTAATTCGCGGATCTTGTTTAATCCAACACTCCGAGATACGGACTTTCTCAAATGGACGAGTAGTTCTTCTTCGGTGAATACAGCTATTTCATGTGGCAAGGCATAGAGCTTTAAGAATTGTAAAGAAGCCTTACCTTCCCATTTCTTAAAAACCTTGAGGAATTCCGGAAAATACCGGTCAATCCAGTTGTGCACCTGTCCTTGGACCGTTTGTAGGTCTTCAGTTAAAAGATCGCGTATTTTCTTTGCCACACGGAGTTCTGCATAAACACCTTGCGGTATTGTTGGTTCGGCGTATCTTCCATCCTTGACCAGCTGGGCTATGACCTTGGCATCTTTCACATCATTTTTGGTGGGTGAGTTATCATCCAACTCTTTGCTTTTCTTGACGTGCAACGGGTTTACTGCGACAAACTTTATCCCATTTTCTTTTAAGATATGGGCCAGATTAAACCAATAGTGGCCTGTTGGCTCCATGCCAACCATCACTTTACTCATACACTGTTCTTTTTTGATTTCCGAAATCCATTTAAGAAAGTTTTCAAATCCTTCTTTTGTATTTTCAAATTGACACGGGGATCCAAACTCCATTCCCCTGAAATCCTGGGCACGAGCCACATGTTTGAATTTCGCAATATCGACTCCTATAATAAGAGTTTGAGAAGTGATTTGAGCAATCTTCTTATTCTGGTTATAATTCATTGTAAAGCCTCCTGGTGTTTGAGATTTTTGTCCTTTTTGCTTGCCGGCTTCAGGACTCTCTCATTCTACCAAGAGGTTATTTTTTTGTTCAAACTCCATTTTCATTCATTACAGGAATGCTGCCCCGTTAGTGGAACAAGAAAAAAGGGCTACCGCAGCAACCCTTTTTTCAAGCCAAATTGAAAATAACTTTAGTAGACATATAACTCCACCTTTAGGGAGAATATTCCTCTATATTTTATTTATTATATATATGTGTTTTTATTTCTTGACTAGCCGGATCCCAAGTAAGAACAGCCTCTGCTTCTTTTACACTTGAAATATTCACTTTTATCGGAACAGTATTTGGTATTACTTGAGATTGTATTTCTGCTCCAACGTATTGAATAAGGGCGATCAATTGAGGGTGAGATAGCCCAGCTGTTTCAATATCAACGCTTAATTCAGATAATGTTTTATCTATATAAAGTCCTTTTCCTAAGACTTTAATATTAAGATTCGTAAAGTTCTTTTCTATATCAACATTAAAGTTTTTAAAGCTTTCTGAGGAGTACCTGTCAATTTTCTCAGCATCCCCTGATGGAAGTTCCATATATTTTTTATCAATATTATCCCAATCATTTATTCCACTTTTACCTTCAGGAATAAATGTACTAGATAAAAATCTTCCTGGAACAACACTTCCTCTACTTTCTTCTTGATATAGAGTTAACAAAATTGGTACATTTGGGATTTTTTTATTATTTCTAATCCTTTTCACTACATTTTCAGCGATATTTTCACCATATATTTTAACATCATTTGTTCCGTTATTATTATTATCTACCTTTACGTTACCACTATGGATCAGTCCATTATTATCACTTACTTGAAAATAATAAAAAGAATTTAACGATATAGCCAATGAAATCCCTTTTGTTTTTCCATCTTTATCTACGTAATTTTGCTCTAAGATATGAGAGACTATCTTAGGGTTTTCTTCTTCTTGCTTTAAAGCCTGCTCAACATTTTCAGAGCCTTTTATAGGTGGATTAAACCCTTCTGTCTGCTCGCTAGATTCTCTTTTAAGCCATTTATTAATCGTCTCTGTATTTAAATATTGACCTTCTTGAAAATAAAAGTTCTCAGGTGAAAAGTGTTCCATCGAAAGGAGCATTAGACCAAGTTCTATTTCATTTATATCTAAAGGGTTATCAATATTATTAATTATACTTCCTCGTGCAACATTGAACTTTACAGGAGTTTTAACTTTATACATTTCTTTTCCCTGTGTAACTGGAGTAGGTATTTTTTGCCCGTTACTTTCTTGTTCGGGGATTACTTCATTGCTAATACAAGAACTTAGTAATAGCAAGCTCGCTATTAGAATAATAACTACTTTTAATTTACTCATTTAAATAACTCTCCTATTGAATATTTTTTACAATTGGTATTTTTTATAAGAACAAATGAGACCGCTACCCTAAATTTTACATTTATACCTCATTCTATCATAAAGAGATCTTAAAAAATTATTATTCTTTGTTTAACAAACCTGCCCCGTTAGTTGAATAAGGATTATATCTTCTTAAAGTAGTCTGTAAGTTTTTCCTTTTCTTTTTCACTTAATCGCTTATTTTCTTGTTCAAGTTCTTTATTCTTTTTTTCTAACTTTTCAATCCTTCTTTTCAGTGAAGCTATAATAGCGTTTTGATTGTTTTCATCCCGTTTTATCCTTGAATCTATAAACTTTTCTTCTTGTTGATTTCGTAAGAAATTGATACGCTCTTTAAGGTCTGGATGATTATACAGCGTAGCTTTGCTCACTCCAGCTTCTTCTGCTACACTATTAAAGTTTATTGCCTTAGAATTCTTTGTAAGGCGTTTAATAGCCTCGTCAACCTTTTTCTTGGTTGCCTTCTTTCGGTCCTTATGTAACGTCTTTAATTGCTCTTCACGATCGAAATTAGCCATGTGAAACACCTTTCTTTTTCTTTCGAACTAATTGTCTCTTCATTCGGTTAAAACGTCCAAAAATGACATTTCCATTCTTGATTGTTTCGTATATGTTTTGATATCTCTCCAAATTTTTTTCATTTGCTTTGACCATATCATCTCGACCGTATTCTTTCGACGCTTTAATCCACTTTGTAGTAGTTTCTATGAGAAGCTCGTACTTTTTAACATCAAAACTTGTCATACCAACTGCTAAATCAAAACAAGGCTTTCCATCGTTCGCTGTGAGACAAGGAGGTTCTGCTGCCAATGGGCAATTCCCATTGACCCTTGCACGACAGGTCCCATAAGGGTTATCTAAGGCATTTAACTTCTCGTCTTTCCACAACATATCAAGAATGTCTTTAGGGATATCTTCCTTTTCTGAGACCTGATAAATTTCCCCGTTTATGTCAAAGGTAAATACACCTTGTTTCACAACCTTCTCGAACTCTTTACGTTTCGTATCGTCTAATAGACGAGCATATCGCAAGGTCATTTCGGGTGATGCGTGGGCTAATAACTCCTGTACCGTTAAAATATCAGCTCCACCATTTAACAATTTTACTCCATAAGTATGTCTGAACTGGTGAGGTTTGAAGCGAAACAAATTGCCTGTTTCATCTGTTATCTTCCTTTTTAATGCTAATTTGTTTAGTTCTTCTCGAACAAAATTCTGACTAAATGGTCTTCCCTTACGGGAACCTCGGTAGCGAACAAATAGGTATCTTTCAGGATTATTATCATCATTGCTGTATTGCTTAGAACGGTCAATTAAAACTGCAATTATATCTGCTAGATGATCATCAATGGGTATTTTATGACCTATTACATATGTTTTTTCAATATCTGTTGTAAGATTTGGTTTTCCATTTATTCTACCTAAACAATCCTGAGTTAATCCCAATGTATCGCTTAAGCGAAGCCCTGTTTTGAAAGCAATCCAGATAATTGGCTGTACATCTGGATGAAGGTCATTTAGATTATTAAACAGTTGTTCCAATACATAGTCAGGTATGTAATCAATTTCATCCAATGATTTTTTAGGGACAGTAGGAAAGTCTTCAGGATATATTAGACGAAACACCATTTCTTCAGGTGCAAAATCTTCGAACTTCTCTAAAATTTGAAGATTTCTTATAAACGCACGAACACACTTTAATGCTTGTCGAACATATTTTTTAGGATTGGAATTTTTCTTATTTAATGTGGTCTTTGTATGTTCATTTAACTCTTCTATGTACTTTTCTATATGTTTTCTTTCAAGTTCCTTAAAATCGTTCCATTTAGGATTTTGTTTTGAAATTGAGTTTAAAAATGGAATAGTGTATGTTCCATAACTTCGAGCTGTACTCCAGGTGAAGTTTTTGCCGCTTATTAGACGACCTTTTATATATTCTTTAAATGCTTTACGAAAATTATTATTCTCTATATTTGAAAAATCAATGTAATAACCAGAAGTTGATTCATTGAATCCTATCTCGTATTTTTTATACAGCACCCGTATATCCCATCGGTCCTTCTCCCATTCTTCACGGGTATCCGTTAGTTGGAAGAGTGTATTATGAATCAGTGCTAGAAAGAGGGTTAAAGGTGTATTGGCTTCGTATTCTTCCCCTCTGTTATCCTTAATGTACCTCGTCTTTACTCCTTTACCATTCAGCCAAAATATCCAAGGCTTTTCCTCTTTTTCGATGTCTAAATCAAGAAGGGAAGTGAGATTTGGGTGCTTTTCGTTTAAATATTCAGCCAGTTTTTTTAGCGATCCTGTAAAACTTTTAAATACAGTCCTTAATCCCCAAAGGTCTGAAAAAAGTTGACTATAAACAACAAACTTGATCTCCATGTTGACGGTTGGATTTTTGCACTGAAAGTAAATGTTCTGTACTATACCTTTTCTCTTTTTATATTCCTCTTCAAAGTTAGGGATTTTACCAATATCATTTATATTCCAAACATCATTGACTAAAAAGTAATCATCATTCACAACTCTTCTTGTTACTTTTCCATCGTTGGAAATCTCTTTAACCTCGTAAGAGGATAGGGTGGAATTTATGTAGTCCCCATATTCACTTTTTGGGATTGATTTATTTGATATAATTTTATTCAATGTTTGTCCTCCTAAAATACTAATATAGCTCTAAAAAGGTAATTTTTCGTCAGGAATACTTGAATGAAATGAAAAAGTTTCCTCTTTTTTCTCTATGCCATGCCCAATTTCAAAGGCATGAGAGGCTTTCTCCCAATCCTTGCGAATATCATCTTCGGAAGGGTGAACATATAGGTCAATGGTTGTTTGCATATGTGCATGACCTAGACGTTCTTGTACAGCCTTTATGTTCTTTGTTTGGAGATAAAATATAGTTCCATGAGTATGTCTGAATAAATGTGGAGTAATATATATGCCTGTTTTCCTTTCTATCTCTTTAAGAGTTGCATAAACATCAGAATACGTGAGAGGTTCTCCAGCGTTCTTACCCCAAATCTTCACAAATACAAAGTTATGGTTAGGATTATATTGATCTAGCACTTCGTACAAATAATCATCATACAAGTCCATTAGTCCTTGAGAGATGTCAATCTTTCGTTCTCCAGTCTTCAACTTCCCCCCGTTTAGTAACTCCCCTCTATCTGTTAGTTGTATTTTGTGTTTCCTTTGTATTGCGTCAAATTGAAAGTCTTCAAGAAACAAGGAGAGAACTTCACCTATACGAAAGCCACTTTCAAAAAGTAACCTTACTAAAAATCTATCCCTAATGTTAGTAGTAGATTTATAGATTTCATTAACTTGCTCCTTTGTAAATATCTTTACTCTTACTCTAGGTTCGTCTAATTTAAGCACATTTTTGAAACGTGGTTTGTCTTTATTTACATGATATAAAAAATCCTTATATCCATTTCCACCTGCACCTTGAAACATCTTCTTCATCAACTTTTCAACAACATTTGATCCAACTAATTCTTCTCTGTATAGATAATCATAAAATGATGTCACTACCGTAAGGTAAGTGTTTACTGTTCTTTCACTACGTTTAGCCTTAGCTTCTTTTTGAGGTACTACTTTATTGCTTTCATATGGATTTCTGAGCCAAGCAACGAAATCAGATATTATTTGAAAGCTAACTTGCTGATAATCAATTCCTTTTTGTTCTAAGTATGTAAAGTAATATTTCAAAGCTGTACAGTAAGTCTGTAAAGTATTGCTACTACTCTCCTTGTTATAGTGAAATTTCATATACTTCGCAACGGGTTCAACGGGCGATCCTTTTGAATCAATAAGCAGATATGCTTTTCTATTCCCAATCAATATTTGTTCTACCTTCATAAAAGCATCTCCAACCAATTGTAATTTACGATAATGCTGCTACTTGTAATGTTTACTGTTATTGTTGTTTCTTTAAGGTCCTCGAAACTATCGTTTCTGCGGAGTGCTGTCCTCGCACCGAGGCTACGTCCTCCAAAAAACAAACAAACGTTCGTTGTCTATATATCCATATTAAACCTTCTAAACTATATTTTCTACCATTATTTAATTAATGCATTATGTAAATAAAAAAGGATAGTCAGTCCTCATATTAGACTAACTATCCTATGAATTATTACCTATATTTAACCAATGATCGCTCGTTATTGGCATTCTAAAACCTGCTTCCTTTGCTTCTTTTATCGTCACCTGTCCATTGCTGTTTGTATCTACGCTGGAAATATCAACGTTTGTGTTTGTTCCTGTTGATTCAACGGGTTCGGTTGATTCAACTAAATCACTGTTTGTTAAACCGAGTGATGCGTTTACTTCGTCTGGGTTCCCGTTGTCAAATGAATCAACAATCTTGTTGCCCATTATCGTGTAAGTATATTGATAACTCGAAGGTATCTGAGTCTGTGTATTCGGATAAGTGATAATTGCTTCAAAGTCTGTAGCACCACCCGCTCTACTGATTGAATCTTCCATATAAGCTTGATCGCCGTGTCGATTGAGTATGCTATCTTGTGGAGTGATATTATAAGCATTTGCTACCCCTCCAAGAGAATCAGCAATGATATGTCCTTCATCTAATGTTTCACTTTCAACACCCGGAACCTTTGCCTCATCAGGATAGTATCTGCCAGACGATAATACAGGTTCGCTACTGTCATCTTGTAGGATGATTTCGTCAGCAAAGACACGTACTAGTTGCCCGTATTCATTAGTAAATGCCCAATATTCACGGTCCCCATAGCCAATGTCTACTACAACATTTGGTTCACGATGTCCAGACAGATCACCGCCATCAACTTCAATAAGTTTGTAGCCTGAGAACAGTTCATTATTTGGTTGGGTTGCCATTTCTTCCGGAACCGTGGTGAGAGTTTCTTCTTTTGCATTATTTTTATTTCCTTCGGCTGCTACTACTTTATGTAACTCTGTTTCTTCAACCGTATTGGATGTATCTTCTACGTTAGTACAACCAACCATAAAGGTTATTGTTAAAAGTAAGAATAATTTGTTCATTTTCTTTTTCATTTTAGTCCCCCTATCCTCAATTAAACTGCACCGTTTGTTTAATAAAAATTATTACTAACAAATATACCTAAAAGCCAACCAGTGATTCCACTTATTATACCTAAGATAATCATTGCTGATCCTAGCTTATCCTCCTGGTAATCTCGCCTTATTACAACTCCTATGCATATAGGGAAAAACAAAAGCATAGGCGGTATTAAGTTAAAAGTTAATAAGATCACTGATAACCACCCAATAGTTAGGAGTATTCCTTTACCACTTTTTTGTTCAGCTTCCATTAATATACCTCACTTAAATCCCTAAATTTTACATTTTTATATCATTCTATCATAAAGAGAGATTAAAAATTTATTATTCTTGTTGAACAACCTGCCCTTAAATGCTAAAAGTCTACCCGAATTTAAGTGTTTTGTAAGAATGGTTCTGTATTTTTAATTTAGAATATTTGTTCATAATAGTAATACATAAAATACGGCGAGTCTTAAAAAGCGGAAACTTGCCTCTGAATTACCAAAATAATGAGATGGTGATCAAGATGACAGGATTAAAGCAATATGAAATTAAGGAAATCAAATTAGCATACAAAATGGCAAGCTTAAATCCAAAATATAAAGATAACGATAATCTGATAATAAAAATACTTGCCGATGAGTATAACGTACCATTTGACCGTATCCAAAAAATCTTTATTGGAAATAAAATTCCTGAAAACATCGGGACTAAACTAAGGTCACTGAGGATAACAAGGAACTTAACACAGCAAGAAGTAGCAAATGCGATTGGGATTGCTAGCAGTACTCTTGGGGGTTGGGAGCTAAATAAAAGTTTTCCTAGAAGAAAAAATTTAGAAAAGCTTGCAGAGTTTTATGGCATTACTGTTGAGGAAATCACCTAAGAACGGAATATCACCACTTTCCAATTGCAAAAGAGATGATTATTTCCTTCTCCATTACTCTTAAAATTCTTTTACGAAATTGACAGTCCCATAGATTCATGGTAATTTTTTAATACTCCTTAAAAAGTTTTTGGGCTTAGAGCACGAAAATTTTTTACAAAAAGGCCTCTGTAGCGGAAACTGAACTGTGCCCCGATTTACGGACGGTTTAAAAAGCGCCTATGCGGCTAGTAAATGGCCCCGGTATTGCTCCGGGGTCATTTTATTTAAGCCCCATTGATAACGATGCTGGTTATATTCC
>NZ_JALJRC010000059.1:0-14548 GCF_024519925.1 Cytobacillus sp. Bac17
TGTCGATGCAGGCGATGCTTACTTTCGCTGCCATGAATTTGAAGAAAATGGCCAACTGGACTTGGCAAGGTCCAGAAATGGCCTAAATGATAACCTCGGAGAGGTCTGCAATTCTCTGTAATTACTTGAAGTCCTACAAAAAATGAAAAAAAGAGTTCGGAATGAGACTATTCCGAACTCTTTTTGTCTACAAACTGAAGCATATCAATTACAAATTGATATGCTAATTTATATACTATTTACAAAGTTTCTTCACACAAACAGAACTAATTATCATGATGCGTCAGTCATTTTTCTTTTATTTCATAAACGGTTTCATGTTTGATTTCTTCGGATCAATGGTGAAGCGGTAAATCGGCAATTCCTGCCCAACTTCAGAAAGGACGTAGCCGAAGGTCGTATAACTGTCTACTGATTCAGGCTCAAGCGACAGGGAAAGCAGATTTGTTTGAGGCTGTGCGGTCAGAAATACATAAGTTCCTTTCGGGAAGGTGATGTCCTTCTTAGTCACCTCAGTCTCAACCTCAACAAGCTCCCTGTGTTCATAATTCCCTGCCGGTTCCTTAGAAGTTACTGTAAAGGCTTCAGCTGGAAGGCTGACATTTTTCGGAAGTCTAAAGCCCTTTAAACCTTGATCCATTAATTTTTCAGCGATTTCCTCATGACCTGGCTTTATTAAATAGGCGGTAGGTCTATCCCTTACCAATGTTGGTTCTGCATCAGTAGCACTTAAGTATTTAACTGGGATATCCTGAACAGTGCCCGTTGCTATGTCTACCATTTCCAGTGTTTCATTCTCCAGTTCTTTATTTTCGCTATCAATGATTATTGGATCATTGTCATTTGGCATTAAGCCTTTTTTGATAAGATTAAGTCTTTCTAATGCTACTAGATTTTTAATTTGTCTTGCATGATTGGCCGTTTGCTTAAGAATGCTTTCATGAGTGGCAATTTGGGCGTTCACTCTGCGCGCAAAATCTTCACGGCCGATGCCAATGCCTCTGCTTTCTACGAGGAAGGAGAATGCTGGCTGAAGTCCGAATGAATTCCGGCCAATTCTTGGCTCAGTGGAACCCTCGATAATTTCAATTTCACCTTGGTCATCCAGGCCTGCTGTATAGTAAATTTCTGCGGAAATACCATTATTCTCAAGCTCTTCCATGGCAGGCTCGACAAATAAACTGTCAGATGCTTGACGGATTTTTTCAGGGATATTGAGGTTCCGGCCAGACTGGATCAGAATATCGTGGTACTTCAAAGCGCCCTGTTCACCAACTTGATTAAAAGCACTGCTGTAAACAGAATATTCATGAGCATCAATCACCACTTCAGGTGAATATTTATTGAATTCTTCATGAATGGCCTGTACTTCTGGAGATTCAAGTTTTATATGATCACGGTTTCCATCCAGCCCATCGGCCAGCTGTCTTTTAAAATCATAAGAGCCATCAGGATTTACCCTTGGAATAACGATCACATTGATATCGTCCAAAATCTCCTTGCCCAATTCACCGGCAAGTCTGTTGGCCAAGGCCAGGATAGATTCACCGCTGGCAGGCTCGTTGCCATGGATCTGGCTCTGAACCCATACAATCGGCTTTTTTGATAAATAGCCCGACCTAATATGCTTATCCTTTGTGAAATAAAGTGCAGGTATTTCACGGCCTTCTTGAGAGGTTCCGATTGTTTTAACAGTTAGGTAAGGACTTTTAGCTTTGAGCTGTTTTATGTAGGCCATCATTTCTTCTTGAGAAGTAAAAGCATCACCGTCCCTTGAAAAGGCAGGAGTGTTGTCTATCACCTCAATTTCAGGAAAGAGGTGTCTTACTTGTTCAGGCTGGCTGTATGATTTCCCGTAATAGGGAGTTTCTGCCTGAACTGCAGGTGCAGCCAATAATGCAGCAGACAGGAGTACAGGAATAGTGCGTTTTTTTACTAGTTTTTTCATCGGCTAATTTCCTCCTCTTCTAATTTCAAATCAATAATAGATGAAGAATGTTTAAGTGTCAAAAAATTTTGAATAGTATAAATTGAGGAGTTTAATGGATGAATTGTTTAAAAAGAAGGAATTGTAGGTGCTTAGTTCTAATATTATTCGGAAAACGAAATAGAATGGCAGGTAACTAGCGAAAATTCCCTAGCTTTTACTCGATAAAAACAGTGCTTTGGCTGGGAGTGGAAAACAATAAAATTATAAATTTTCTGAAAATAAGTTGAATTTTTTCCGAGATTGTTTATACTAAATTTGTAACATACCGACCGGTCAGTAAGTGAAGGAGGGATGGAATTTGGATTTTTCTTACTCATCAAAAGTACAGGAGCTCATAAGGAAATTAAATGTGTTTATGGAAGAAAACGTTTATCCGAACGAAACTCTGTATGAACAGCAATTGAATGAACAGAAAAGCCGCTGGAATGCTATTCCGCCCATTATGGAAGAGTTGAAACGCAAGGCGAAAGATGCTGGGCTATGGAACCTATTTTTACCGGAAAGCGAGTATGGGGCTGGTCTCACGAACGTGGACTATGCTCCACTTTGCGAAATTATGGGGCGTTCCATGATTGCACCGGAGATTTTCAATTGCAATGCACCTGATACCGGAAACATGGAAGTGCTCGCAAGATATGGCACCGATCAGCAAAAGAGTGATTGGCTGCAGCCTCTTTTAGAAGGGGAAATACGATCTTGTTTTTCAATGACAGAGCCGGATGTTGCCTCTTCTGATGCTACAAATATTGAAGCACGGATTGAAAGGCAAGGTACGGAGTATGTCATTAATGGTCGGAAGTGGTGGTCCTCAGGGGCGGGAGATCCGAGATGCAGGATAGCGATCGTCATGGGAAAAACCGATCCAGCAGCCAGCCGACATGAACAGCAATCTATGATTCTTGTTCCACTTGATACGCCAGGAGTAAAAATAGAGAGGATGCTTCCGGTGTTTGGCTATGATCACGCTCCCCATGGTCATGCTGAAATTACATACGACAATGTCAGAGTTCCCGCTGAAAATATGATTTGGGGTGAAGGGAAAGGATTTGCCATTGCGCAGGGAAGGCTTGGCCCAGGACGCATCCATCATTGCATGAGGCTAATAGGGGCAGCAGAGCGTGCTCTTGAAGAACTATGTAAGCGTGTACAAAATCGCGTCGCCTTTGGAAAACCGCTCTCTAATCAGGGAGTCATCCAGGAATGGATTGCGGATTCCCGAATTGAAATTGAGCAGGCAAGACTATTAACGCTTAAAGCGGCCCATATGATGGATACAGCCGGAAATAAAGCGGCGAAAACAGAGATTGCTATGATCAAAGTCGTGGCTCCATCCATGGCACTTAAGGTAATTGACCGGGCGATTCAGGCTTTTGGCGCAGCAGGAGTCTCTGACGATGTTCCGCTTGCGGCCTTGTGGGCAAATGCCAGGACGTTGAGGCTGGCAGACGGGCCAGATGAGGTCCATCGGGCACAGATTGCTAAGCTTGAGTTGAAAAAATACCAATAGGGAAAGCGGGGAGCCATATGAACGTAATGGATTTATTTGACCTAACCGGGAAAACGGCACTGATTACTGGAGGAGGCCGAGGGCTCGGTGCCCAGATTGCGGAAGGCTTTGCCGAGGCAGGGGCGAATATCGTTCTTTGTTCAAGAAAGGTGGAGGCATGTCAGGAAACAGCTGATCGTCTCGCCAAACTTGGCGTGAAAACTTTAGCTCTATCCTGCGACATAAGCAAACCCGAGGACGTCCATAAAGTGGTCGAAGGAACGGTTAAGGAATTTGGAAGCATTGATATTCTTGTCAATAACAGCGGTGCCACCTGGGGAGCACCTGCCGAAGAAATGCCGCTTGAAGCCTGGCATAAAGTTATCAATGTGAATGTGACAGGGACGTTTTTAATGAGCCAGGCTGCAGGTAAGATCATGATTGAGCAAAAGTCCGGAAAAATCATTAATATTGCCTCTGTTGCCGGACTCGGCGGTACTGATCCCCGGGTGATGGATACGATCGGATATAACACAAGCAAAGGCGCTGTTATTACGATGACAAAGGATCTGGCTGTAAAATGGGGCAGGTATGGCATCAATGTGAATGCCATAGCCCCAGGGTTTTTCCCTACTAAAATGTCAGCAGCGATTATTGAGCATGGGAAAAATCCAATTCTGGAGGCGACACCTCTCAGACGCTTTGGTTCTGCTGACGATTTGAAAGGCGCCGCTTTGTTCCTGGCTTCCAATGCTTCAAATTATGTGACGGGAGACGTATTAATTGTCGATGGCGGAACACATGCAATGTAAAAACGGCAAATTTTGGAGGGATTAATAATGAGAAAGAAGAAAACCTGGCATGCCCACTATCCTGAATCAATTGCAGCCGATGTTAGCATTCCCAGCAAGTCGATGCCTGAGATGCTGCAGGAAGTGACAGCGATGTATCCGCAGAATACAGCTTTATCTTTTTATGGCCGAAAAATGATTTATGCGGAACTTCAAAAAGCCGTCTATGGATTTGCTGCATCACTGCAGAAAAATGGTGTCCAAAAAGGCGGCCGTGTTGCCATCATGCTGCCCAATTGCCCGCAATATGTAATTGCGTATTATGGCACCCTTGCAGCGGGAGCGATCGTTACTCAAGTAAACCCGATGCTGGTTGAGCGCGAGATAGAGTATATTATGAATGATTCGGGTGCTGAGACACTTATCGTCTTTGATGCGTTATATCCACGCGTAAAAGGAGTACAGAGCAAAACGAAATTAAGTAATATAATTGTTGTCAGTCTCCAGCAATCAAATGCAGATTTTTCTCCTGATAAAACCTTTGATGGTTTTTTACATGAAGGCAAAGGACAATTCACCCCGGTAAACATTGAGCCTGAACAGGAAATAGCCGTCCTTCAATATACGGGCGGTACAACCGGCCGATCTAAAGGAGCCATGCTGACACATTACAATGTTCTCGCAAATGTGGTTCAGTCCTATGAATTTTTTAAAGAAAGAACCAAAATAGGCGGGGAAAAATTCTTAACCGTCATTCCGCTGTTCCACGTTTTTGGAATGACTGCCTGCATGAACTTTGCCATTTATACCGCCAATGAATCTATTTTATTGCCTCGCTTTGATTTGGAGGAAGTGCTTAATACGATTAAAAATGAGCAGCCTTCTGTATTTCCGGGTGTTCCAACCATGTATGTGGCTATCACCAATCATCCGCGTGCAGAGGAATATGGCATTGACAGCATTGAAACCTGCAATAGCGGAAGCGCGCCAATGCCTGTCGAACTGCTTCGCGATTTTGAACAAAAGACAGGAGCCAAAATACTCGAAGGCTATGGTTTATCCGAAGCTTCCCCAGTAACCCACTGCAATCCTCCTTTTTCAGAACGAAAGCCTGGAAGTGTCGGAATTGGTTTTCCTTCAACTGATTATAAAGTAGTCGATTTGGCCACAGGAACAGAAGAAGTTCCGAATGGAGAACTCGGAGAGGTCATCATCAAGGGACCGCAGATCATGAGAGGATATTGGAATATGCCTGAGGAGACGGCCGTCACATTACGGGATGGATGGCTCTACACAGGTGATATTGCAAGAATGGATGATGACGGTTTCCTTTATATTGTCGACCGTAAAAAAGACCTGATTATTGCAAGCGGATATAATATATATCCTCGCGATATCGAAGAAGTGCTCTATGAGCATCCTGCAGTTCAGGAGGCAGTAGTCATTGGTGTCCCGGATGCGTACCGGGGTGAAACAGTAAAAGCTTTCATCGTACTGAAAGCTGGCAAATCGTCAAGCGAAAAAGATATCATTTCATATTGCAAGCAGAACCTGGCTGCCTATAAAATTCCATCGGCCGTAGAATTCCGCCAGGAGCTTCCAAAGACAAATGTCGGAAAAATCCTTCGCCGGGCTTTGCGGGATGAGGTCCGGAGCCACTGATTTTTATGATATAATTCTGTCGATATTTTCTAACAGAAGCGGGGACTAACATTGAAAGAAAAAATTACTGAAAAGAGCATCCGGCTATTTGATCAGAAAGGCTTCAGCGAGACATCAATACAGGATATTGTCGACAGTATTGGTGTGACGAAAGGGACGTTTTATTACTATTTTTCCAGCAAAGAAGAACTTTTGATGGACATCCATCTTCGCTACATTGATGACATGCTGGACAATCAGCACGAAATCCTCGGGGATGATTCAAAATCCAGCAAAGAAAAACTCTTTGCGATTGTCCAAATGCTGCTCAGCAATATCAAAACACAGGGAGCCAGCGCGAAAGTCTTTTTTAGAGAAATGCGCAACCTCAGTGACGAAAGTTTATCGGAAATCATTCCGAAAAGAGATCAGTTCAGGCTGAATATCGAAAAATTAATAGAAGAAGGCAAACAGAACGGAGAGTTCCGTGCGAATCTCAACTCTCCGATTATTGCCTTTGGCATCCTGGGCGTCACTAACTGGAGCTATCAGTGGTTCAATCCGGATGGATCTATTTCTGACCGGGAAGTGGCGGAGATATTTACGGAAATGATTTTAAAAGGAATTGAGATATAGATATCCGCGAATTCCATTTTTCATCGTAAGAGAGGCAGTCTTACAGCCTCTCTTACTGTCAACATACCTACTGGTCAGTATGAGGAGGAGAAAAGATGAATGTAAATGATATTAAGCAAATTACGGTTATCGGTGCCGGGCAGATGGGCCACCAGATCGGAATGCTTTGTGCGCTTGGAGGATTTGAAACAATTATCCAGGATTTGAACGAAAACGCATTGCAGGATGCTGAGGCAAAGCTTCAAACGATTATGTCTAAATGGGTCTCCAAGGGGAAACTTGCCGAAGATGCTAAAGCTTCTGCATTTAATAAGCTGCGCTTTTCCACCAGCCTTGAAGAAAGTGTAAGGAATTCCGGCTTGATTATTGAAGCAGTAACCGAAAAACTTGATGTAAAAAAGGAGGTCTTCAGCAAGCTGGAGCAGTATGCTGATCCACATGCCATTTTTGCGACCAATAGTTCAACAATCGTGAATAGTCTAATAGCTGGTAAAACGGAGCGGCCAGAAAAAGTTGTTAATATGCATTTCTTCTTCCCGCCTCTCGTTATGGATTGTGTGGAAGTAGTAATGAGTGAACAGACATCTGAAGAAACCGCCCAAATAGCTATGGAAGTCTGTAAAAAAATCAATAGGACAGCCGTCCTTTTGAAAAAGGAAATTTCCGGATTCGTAGCAAACCGCATTCTCGGTGCGCTCCAAAAAGAGGCAGTGGCTCTGTTTGAACAGGGAATTGCAGACTATAAAGATATTGATGTCATCTGCCGGAAAGCATTGAATCACCCAATTGGCCCTTTTGAGCTTATGGATTTATCCGGACTCGATGTCGCCTATTATGTAATGGATCAGCGTTATCGGGAGACGGGAGATCCTGCCGATAAACCGTTTGCCTGTGTTGCTGAAAAAGTGGAAAAGGGAGAATTAGGCAGAAAGACAGGCAAGGGGTGGTACGAATATCATTCGAGTAAGATTAAGAGTTAAGGGGTGGCACCATGCACGAAATGCAGGTAACAGTGAGGTTTTGCGAGACTGATGCACTTGGCCATATCAACAATACCAGTTATTTTATATATCTTGAAGAAGCGCGTGTAAAGTATTTCGAGACACTCGGCTACAGCATGGATGTGAAAAATTGGAGCTTTAGCCTGGCCTCCACTAAGTGCGACTTTCTAAGCCAGGGGTATTTTAACCAAATCCTTACGGTAAAAACGTGGGTATCAAGAATCGGCAGGAAAAGCTTTCAGCTGAACCATGAAATTGTCTGTAGCCAGACGGGCGGTCTCATTGCCAAAGGGAGCGCCATCATCGTCTATTTTGATTTCAGCAAACAGGAGAGTGCTGTCATACCTGATCTTCTTCGCGAAGGTCTTAACCAAAATTCGGAACTTAAACTTAAAGAAACTGAATTTTCGTTTAAAAAGGAGGAGTTACATGCCCCAGCAAATGAGCCAGGATACCATTCCTGTGAGAAAAGGGGAACAATTAAATACAGCTGCACTGGAAAAATTCCTGCGGAGCGAGATTGGGAACCTTCCAAATGAACCACTCGAGATTCTGCAGTTTTCCACTGGCCACTCCAACCTGACATATCAGCTGAAAATGGGAGAATGGAAAGCTGTGCTCCGCAGGCCTCCGCTTGGACCTGTTGCACCGAAAGCTCACGACATGGAGAGGGAATTCAGAGTGATTTCTGAGATCAGCCCCTTTTTCAAGGAAGCTCCGAAGCCGCTTCTTTTCACATATAATAAAGAAATTGCCGGTGCAGCTTTTTTCATTATGGAAAGAAGGCATGGAATTGTTTTAGATACCTCATTCCCTGAAGGAGTTGCACCAGACGAGGGAGTTTGCAGAGGGCTGTCTCAAATTATGGTTGATAAACTTGCCGAACTTCATTCCATTAACTATAAAAGGACAGGTTTAGCTGAAATCAGCAATCCTGATGGATTTATGGAAAGGCAGGTGCATGGCTGGATTGGCCGGTATGAACGGGCCAAGACGGAGGAAGTTTCTGAGGCGGATACATTGAAAAAGTGGCTGACCAATCATATCCCAGTAAGTCCGGAACCTTCCATCATCCATTATGATTACAAACTGAACAATGCAATGTTTAATGAAAATTTGACAGAAATGGCAGGCCTGTTTGACTGGGAGATGGCAACTGTTGGCGATCCGCTGGCAGACCTTGGTGCAGCGATGAGCTATTGGATTCAGGGGGATGATCCAGATCTGCTGAAGTTTGGCTTAGGCAAACCGCCAGTAACTGTTCTAAACGGCTTTTACTCGCGCAGAGAATTTATGAAGGCATATGCTAAAAAGACTGGCCGAGATCTCAGCAGCATGAATTTTTATTTAACATTTGCTTACTTCAAGCTCGCCGTCATTTGCCAGCAAATCTATTATCGCTACAAGAAAGGCCAAACAGGCGATGCTCGTTTTTCACAATTCCATACATTTGTTAAAGTGCTCCTGAAACATGCTGTAAAGGCTGCAAACGAGAAAAACTGAGATGAAAAAAGTTCATGTGATTTTAAAGAAAGAGGATATTTCAGAAGAGAAATTAAGAGAAAGCAGTAAAGTGGCTGTCGTTTTGGATATTCTTCTCGCGACCACGACGATTACTGCAGCTCTTTCAGAAGGAGCTGCAGAAGTCATCCCTGTATTGGATGTTACGGAAGGGATGACTGTTACAGCAGGCATGAAGCCGGAGACATTTGTCCTTGCCGGCGAGATTCATGGGAAGCCGATTGAAGGATGCGTGTATCCCATTCCGAGCCGCATCCGTGAAGTGATAGATGGCAGGAAACTGATCCTGACAACAACAAATGGAACGGTAGCTTTAAGAAAATCAGCCTGTGCCTCAAAAGTCTATATCAGCTCGCTATTAAACAATCGGGCAGTTGCAGAATCCGTAAAGGGAGAAGCTGAGACAGTCATCGTTGTATGCTCAGGAAATTCGGGGGAACTCAGTTTGGAGGACTTTTACGGTGCAGGGCACTTTATCGATTGCTTAACCGATCATGATCAATGGAATATGACTGATTCTGCAAAAGCTGCTTTGCATTTTTACCGGGGTGCATCAGGAAGCGCATTTGACATTCTGTCATCATCCAGGGTAGGCAGGCTTTTTGCCCGGCACGGGCTGGCAGAAGATTTAGAGTTCGCATCACAGATTGACATGGAAGCGATTGTTCCCATTCTGAAAAATGGCAGAGCGGTTCCATCAGACCGCTTTAGAAGGAGAGTGAATCCGTAAATGGAAGAAGTAAAAACAGCTAATCGCGGTGCGGGTTTTTTGTTCACAAAGCTTATTCCTGAAACACTATACACACCAGAAGATTTTACAGATGAGCATATCTTGATTGGCAGAACCGCTAAACAATTTGCTGAAAAAATGGTACAGCCTGAAAAGGACCGGATTGAAAACCAGGACTTTGAGCTGGTTACGGATTTGCTGAGGAAGGCGGGGGGACTTGGCTTGCTTGCACATAGCATCCCTGAAAAATACGGCGGTCTGGGCCTGGATAAAATCAGTAAGGGGATTGTCGGTGAAAGCATTGCCTCAACAGGCGGTTATGGGGTAGCCCACTCCAACCATACCTGTATTGCGACCCTCCCTATTACTTACTTTGGGACACCGGAGCAGAAAGAAAAATATTTGCCGAAGCTTGCTTCTGGGGAGTACATTGGGGCTTACTGCCTGACAGAACCGAACGCAGGTTCAGATGCACTTTCCTCCCAGACAACAGCTGTTCTGAATCAGGAAGGAACACATTATATCTTAAATGGCACCAAAATTTATATTACTAACGCTGTATTTTCAGATACGTTTATTGTTTACGCTAAAGTGGATGGCCAGCATTTTACCGCGTTTATCGTTGAGCGCGATACACCAGGGCTTTCCCTTGGTCCGGAAGAAAATAAGATGGGCATCAAAGGATCTTCAACAAGATCGGTCATTTTTGAAGATTGTCCTGTGCCAGCCAATCAGTTGCTTGGCGAAGTGGGCAAAGGCCATATTATTGCTCTGAACGTCCTGAATCTGGGCCGCTTCAATTTAGGTTCTGCCTGCATGGGGGCATCCAAAACCGGATTGAAGAAAGCTATACAATTCACAGGGGAAAGAAAGCAATTTGGAAAATCCATTGGTGATTTTCCAGCTACCAAGGAAAAAATCGCAAAAATGGCAGGTAGAATTTACGCTGCTGAATCACTGCAGTATCGTACTGCAAACCTGCTGGAAGAATCATTAGCAGACTTATACGATTCATCTGATTTAAAACTTATTGGAAAAAGAATGAGCGAATATGCCACAGAATGTGCGATCTGCAAGGTGTTTGGATCGGAAACGCTCGACTATGCGGCAGATGAAGTACTGCAGCTTCATGGCGGAGCAGGATTCATCAAGGAATACGGAGTGGAACAAATGTATCGTGATTCCCGCATTAACCGTATTTTTGAGGGAACAAATGAGATTAATAGACTGCTGATTCCTACACACCTTTTCCGTAAAGCATTGAAGGGTGATATCGATTTAGCCGCAAGAGTGGAGGAGGCTGTTGTTCAGTTGAGCAAACCTGAACCAATCGGCCAGGGCATTTTTGAGAAAGAAAGAGCAGCGGTTGATACGATGAGAAACCTATTCCTGTTAAACGCCGGACTCGCTTACGAAGCATTTGGCAGCTCACTTGCTCATGAACAGGAAGCACTTATGAAGCTCGCCGATCTGGCCATTGCCCTTTATGCTTCAGAATCGGCTGTCTATCGTACTTATAAAGCTATTCAGGAAAATGGTGAAGAAAAAGAAGAATTGAAGATTCTTCAGACAAGAACGTTTATCGAAGGTGCGATATGGGATGCAGAAAGACTATCCCGTCAGCTTGTGTCAGAATTGGCTTCTGAAGGGAAAAGAGATCAGTTGATCGGATTAGTCATCCGAGAATGCGGCAGGTTCAGTTCCTTTGGGAAGGAAAGTGCGAGAAACAGAAGGATCGCTGAGCTTGTATATGATAAAGGCGAGTATTGCTGCTAGATATATAGAGAAGGAGTGTTTTAAAATGAAAGCCATCCAATTCAAAGAGTATGGAGGACCTGAAGTCCTTAACTTAATCGAGGTTGACCGGCCTCAGCCGACAGGACGTGAAGTATTAATTGAGGTTCATGCCATTGGGGTGAACTATGCAGATACCGCAAGAAGAGAAGGGCAATACGTCGTGCCGACACCTCTGCCGTTCATTCCTGGTGCTGAAGTGGCAGGTGTTGTCGCTGCAGCAGGTGAAGATGCGAAAATTCCTGTTGGCACAAGAGTGGTTACGTTAATTGAATCAGGCGGCTACTCGGAGTATTTATTAGCTGATGAAAGAGGGCTGATTCCCCTGCCGGAAGGATTGGATTTCAACCTGGCTGCTGCTCTGCCTCTGCAGGGCTTGAGTGCCTATCATATACTAAAAACGATGGGCAGACTTGAAGCGGGTGAAAGCGTCCTTGTCCATGCAGCGGCAGGCGGTGTAGGAACACTTGCTGTTCAGCTCGCAAAATTATTCGGTGCAGGTACCGTCATCGCCACTGCCAGCACCGATGAAAAACTTCAGCTTGCGAAAGAAATGGGTGCGGATGTTCTCGTAAACTACACAAAAGAAGGCTGGGAAAATGAAGTGCTGGAAGCAACAGGCGGAAAAGGTGTGAATGTTGCACTCGAAATGGCAGGCGGGGAAATTTTTAATAAAACTCTGAAATGCCTTGCCACCTTTGGCCGCCTTGTCATATATGGTGTGGCAAGCGGGGAGCAAAGCCGGTTTTATCCGTCATCCCTAATGGGTCGGAACCAATCAGTCATCGGATTTTTCCTTCCGCAGATTATGAGAAAACCCGAACTGCTGCAGCCGAGTATGAAGGAATTATTGACATATGCAGCTGCAGGAAAGCTGAAGCTGACAATTGGGGAAATCCATCCTCTGGAGGATGCTGCCAAGGTACATGAGCGGATGCAGTCGAGGCAAACAAAAGGAAAGCTTATTCTTGTACCTGCAAGATAATCGGAAGCCTGCCATTTACCATGTGGCAGGCTCTTTTTCTATTAAACTGACAGGAATATAGGGATTTATATAGAACATAAATAGTAGAGCTGATCCTATTTTTGATGAGGGTGATTTATATGGAAAAGGACGAGGTAAAGAAAAAGGTACAAAATACTTTCGGTAAAAATGCAGAAAAATATGTGACAAGCAAAATTCATGGAGATGCGGCTGAGCTTAATCAGCTCGTTCAAACTCTGAATCCGCAGAAAGATTGGGTGGTGCTGGATATCGCCACAGGAGGAGGGCATGTGGCCAAAAGTCTGGCACCTTTTGTTTCCCAGGTCTTCGCTGCTGATTTGACAAAAGAAATGCTGGCCAATACTGCACGCCATCTGGAAAGCTTTAAAAATATCTGGTATGTCCTCGCGGATGCTGAAGATTTGCCATTTCTGGATAAGTACTTTGATGCCGTAACCTGCCGGATAGCCCCCCATCATTTTCCCAATCCGGAAAAGTTCATTTCGGAAGCCGGGAGGGTATTAAAACCAGGCGGTCATTTCCTGTTGATCGATAACGTATCACCTGAAGAAAAAGAGCTGGCTGGCTTTATGAACACTGTTGAGAAATTGCGGGATGACAGTCATTGCCGGTGTTTGTCGACAGGAGAGTGGAGAAAGCTATTTGCTGCTTCAGGGCTGCATGAAACGAACTCGAAGAGCAGAAAGAAAATATTTGAATTCCCGTCCTGGGTAAGGCGGACAGCCGAAAGTGACGAACAGATTAAGTCAGTCGAAGATTATATTTTGCAGGCTGATCGAACTGCTGCAGATTACTTTCAAATCAAATTTCATGATGGCAGGGTGCAATCCTTTAAAGTGGATGAATGGATGGCACTTTGCGTGAAACAATAGGAGGAAATGGTGATGGATTTAAACCTGAAAAATAAAAAAGCGCTAGTAGTGGCTTCAAGCCAGGGACTAGGTAAAGCAATTGCGGCACAGCTTGCACAGGAAGGCGCCAATGTGATGATTACAAGCAGGGATGAAGCAAAACTGCAAGCTGTTCAAAAGGAATTCCGTGACCAATATAATGTTGATGTTGAGTATCACCGTGCAGATGTTACCAATCCGGAAGATATCAAACAGTTAGTCAAATATACAGCTGAAACACTTGGCGGAATCGATATTTTGATCAATAATGCCGGGGGACCTCCCGGGGGAACGTTTGAATCCCTGACAGATGAAGATTGGGAAAAAGCGTTTCAATTAAATCTATTAAGCCATGTAAGGCTGATCCGGGAGGCGCTTCCCGAATTAAAGAAAAATGGCGGCAGGATTATTAATATTGCTTCTTCAAGCATTAAACAGCCGATACCAGGCCTTCTGCTTTCGAATACATTCCGTTTGGGCATTGTCGGAATGACCAAAACACTCTCTGAGGAATTGGCAGCTTATAATATCTTAATCAATACAGTAGCTCCGGGAAGGATTGCGACAGACAGGGTTGATTACCTGGATCAGCATAACGCGGACCGGCAAAACATCTCCAAAGAAGAAGTTACAGAAAGAGCCAAAAGCAATATCCCGCTGCGCAGATATGGAACCCCGGCAGAGTTTGCGAACGTCGTAACTTTCCTGGCTTCCGACGCAAGCAGCTATGTGACGGGAAGCTCCATTTTGGTCGATGGCGGGATGGTGAAAGCATTATAGCAGGTTTTTTTGTTCGTGCAGCTAGTGTGAGAGTCCGAACCCGGACTAACTTCGGACAGAGAAATCGAAAAACCTGTTGTGGGAGTCCAAACCTGGGCCAACTTCGGACAGAGAAATCGAAAAAGCCGGAGAGAGAGTCCGAACCTGGGCCAACTTGGGACAGAGAAATCGAAAAACCCGTAGTGAGAGTCCGAACCTGGGCCAACTTCGGACAGAGAAATCGAAAAACCCGGAGTGAGAGTCCGAACCCGGTACAACTTCGGACAGAGAAATCGAAAAACC
>NZ_JALJRC010000005.1:0-195874 GCF_024519925.1 Cytobacillus sp. Bac17
CATTGTATTACTTCTATTTTAAAATAAAAAAGACTGCAGACAAGCACGATTTTCATCGAGTTTGTCGACAGTCTGAACGCTTGGTAATCCAAGCGTTTTTTCTTTTTACCTTTGTCACTGATTAGTGGTGGGTTATCTGCCCCTAATTTGACCGAGTCTTCTTTAAAGTGGCCCATACACCCCAAAAGGCCGTGAGCCTACCTGGCGGTTCGGCAATGGGGCATGTTATTGAGGGTGGTTGCAGTTACAATAAACAATCCAATGGTACAACAAACCTCTCCATATTCCTCTTTAAGGAATTACAAGAGAGGTTTGTTTTATAGGCTGCTCTTGGAGAAATATTTCCGGGTTTCTTCACGTATTTGATTTGGCAAGACACGATCAAGCTCTTCATTTAACCATGAAAGTGTTTTACTTCGCAGGAAATCACGCATTTTTTCTTCGGCTGAGAGCATAACTAAATTGATGGTACAAGAGGAGGGAGCCGAAGAACAGGTATTATCTCTATACAAATAACCATTATCTTTAATGTTTTTGCATTGAAAAATCGGCTTGGGACCTTCCACTGCTTCAATTACATCCCAAAAAGATATTTCTTCTGGAGATTTAGCGAGTTTATAGCCACCCTTTACTCCAGGAACGGAACTGACAATACCGTTCTTTGATAATTTACTGAAAATCTTTGAAAGATATGTTTCGGAAACCCCTTGGAAGGTGGAGAGTTCCTTTATTCCAATGGAGGAATCCTCTGTATGATCAATTAAATATACGAGGCAGTGAAGTGCATATTCAACCCCAATACTATACTGCATTACAAACACCTCTTTATAAATGAGATTCATTTATCTTAAGAATTTTTTATTTCTTTGTCAAACAGGGTCAATTGGAATCAATTAACATGAAAAGTTGTTTGACATAATAAAGTGTACAATTTATTATAGATAATATCAATCGCTGATTGATATTATCTATAATTGAAATTTCAAAATGCGGTTCAATTATTTGTTGAATCAGCTTATAAGGAGGAATTGATATT
Organism: Cytobacillus sp. Bac17; assembly: GCF_024519925.1. Classification (NCBI taxonomy): domain Bacteria; kingdom Bacillati; phylum Bacillota; class Bacilli; order Caryophanales; family Bacillaceae; genus Cytobacillus; species Cytobacillus sp. Bac17. The sequence goes on from NZ_JALJRC010000005.1 coordinate 1,037, forward strand.
GGAACAACGAATTGATTATTACAATTTAGCACCAGAGGCAATGAAAATAATGATGGAAATGGAGAAGTATACGAAAACGACAGGTTTAGACCGTAAGCTGCGTGAACTTATAAAAATCAGGGCTTCACAAATAAATGGCTGTGGCTATTGCATTAACATGCATACAGCTGATGCGAGAAAAATGGGAGAAACAGAACAGCGTTTATATTGCATCAGTGCATGGAGAGAGTGCACATTTTACACCGAAGCAGAAAAAGCAGCTCTTGAATTAACAGAGCACATAACTTTAATCCCGGCAAAACGTGTGCCAGATGAGCTTTATCAGCGGGTACGTGAACATTATGATGAGAAGCAATATATTGACCTTGTTCTAATCATCAATCAAATCAACAGCTGGAATAGAATTTCAATTGCAATGGGGAATGTCGCAACTGAATAATAATTCTCCAACAGTTCCGTGAGTTCATAATTTGTCCATTTTTCCCTTGCTTGTCGTTGTAGCACAAGATCGTTTTTTTAAACTTACCTTCTAGTAAGTAAATTCACGGTGCACCAAAGATAAGGGCAAAGACCAGCGGTATAGAAAAAGTCATTGTCGAGCTCATAAAGGTTACCCTGAATGCAAAAGCTACTTGTGGAAATATTGAAGCCAAAAATATACTAATCCATTATAAAAAGGGGAGTTTTTAAAATGATGAAAATAGAAAAGAAATTGTACACGGCTACTGTAAATGTTCAAGGCGGAAGAGATGGGAAAGCCGTATCTGACGATAACAATCTGAATGTAGACTTGAGATATCCAAAGGAATTAGGCGGGGACGGAGCTGGAACCAATCCGGAGCAGCTGTTCGCTGCAGGGTTTGCCGCATGTTTCCAGGGAGCGATGGGCACTGTCCTTAGGAAAAGGAACATTAAAACAGACGGTATAAATATTGCTTCACAAGTTACGCTTGGCAAGGATGCGAACGATGGCTATGTGCTGGCTATTACAATGGATATCACTGTTAAGGGCGTTGAAACAAGCGTGGCAGAAGAAGTCGTTGCAGAAGCTCATAAGGTTTGTCCTTATGCCAAAGCAACTCAAGGTAATATCGAAGTAATATCAAAAGTTGTTGGTTAAACAGCTTCATGGATCACCTAAAGGGTGCCTATCTTTTAACTAGATAGGCACTCTTTATGCAGTAGGAATTAGATTTTGTTTAACTTATGTTTCATAAAATGGCTCTTTATCCATTTTATAATAAGAAGGAGCGGCAGATACACGTATACAAAACCAATTCCCGCATTAGAAGTAATTTGGACAAGATAATCGATACTCCTAAATTCCTGAAGGTATACAGAAGCTATCATCTCTGCAATAAGCAGGAATAGTAAAGTCGCTTTAGGTGGAATTGAAAAGGTCCTTTTTACGATTCTTGTACATGCCCACAATGAAATACATATAGGGGATATAATCACTAACAGCCATATAAAAATGAATACATATTCAAATCTTTCTATGAAAGAGAATTTAACGATTTTAACCATCATTAAAGTGGGCCAGGGTAAATGTTTCAATACATCCTGATTAAAGTATGAGAAGGATATTAACGTGATAACCAGGTACACAATGAAAGTATATGTATTGCCATAATAGGCCCATTTAGAAATATCTTTGTTATTCGAACTCCTAATGAAGGGATAATACATCAGTATCCACTCGAAGCCAAGAAAAAGCAGGGCATACGCTTTAGAAGAGACAAATAGCTCTTTGAGGGAATGACTGAAGGCCGGGAGCAGATAAATAAAATTCGTATGCTTCAATGGGAAATAGATTAAAAAGAACAGAAAAGAAGGCAGAATCACTCCCCAGAAACTAAAGCCGGCAAGACTGCGGAAGCCGCTTGAGATAATATAATAAAATGTCAGTCCGAAAATGAAACATAGCTGCCATGTTTTTATGGTAGGATACACCCAAATTTGGATGACCTCAATATAAGCACGAAGGACCGTAAAAGAAGCCAGCCAGAAATAAACCAATGCCAGAATAGACATAATGCTACCAAGTGCTTTTCCAAAGCAATACTGATGAACAGCTACTAAATCATTGGTTTCCCCGCCTAGCAGCTTAAAGATCATGTAGAGTATGATTTGGGTTGTGACCCAAGTAATAATTAAAGAAATCCACGCATCCTGTTCAGCATCTTTGATCACCTGGCTTTGAAAATTTAGGATACCAATTCCCGTTTGAGAAGAGTGAATGAGAAAAAATGTGAAAAAAGCTGAAACCTGAAATTGTTTTTCTACTTTTACGTTCACCTATTTTCCCACCCCGGTTTGCCTAACTGTAATTTTGGTAGTTACATCACGTGTCATACTGGGATAAATCCGATCGTAAAAACTCAGTTCAGAATAATTTCTGTGATTGGCTTTATACCTTCTTCCTATACCTAAAGGATCTACCCCATTTGTTTGAAATTTCTTAAGGAGTGATTCAGCCTCTTTTGAAATGGATTTCTGTAAGGCGTTTTTAAACAGTTCAAGGTCTTTTTCATTTTCTAAATTAATCCACTCAGGTAATGCATCAAGCTCTACATCCAAATTCAGACTCACATTTACCTGGTCCCTGAGGTTTTCCCTGGTGATTTTGATCTTATGTTTTCCATTGATCGTTCTGGCCCCAATATTTGCTTTGTGTCCATTCATGTCGAGGTTAAAACTGTAAACCCCTCTTTTATTTGTGTCCGTCATTAATTTTAATAGGAAGGTTTCTTCTTCCGAAATCCTGAGTGCTAATTTGTCATCTTTAAAAATCCCCATTCCATCGACTTTAACATGATCTTTAGAATCAACAGTGAGATTTGGAAAGGACATATCAATTCCGGTTCCAAAATACTGGTCATACATCACATGAAGATCAGATTCAGGAATTCCCTCATTTTCAATACTTTTTTCAATCATATCCATTAGATATAGGGGACTTTCCTTCATGGTTTTACTAAGCAGAAGTTCTGGAGTTCCATCTGTAATGACAATCCTAATTATGCCGATTTTTGGATCCTTGCAGATGGTGTCTAGTATAGGTGCCAACCCCTCTCTGCTTAATTGATCCCCAAATATCATGAGCCTCACCTGACCAATTTCAAAGGGGAATTGAGATTTATGACTAAGCTCTTCCTGCAGGCTGGATGGATTTTTAGCGGCAGCTGTGATCAAAGCAGGTTTATCACTCTCGGCATAATTTGGATAAACAACACTTGCTTTTAACATCTCTTCTTCTTTGTCATATCCGACATTATGCATCAAAGAAACTTCATTAATAATACTGGGTGGTACACATCCAGCCAGAGTTAGAGCAAGAACAACAATACTCACTTTAAGAAATGTGTTATTCGTCATTAAGATCTTCCTTCTTTTTGTTACTCTCTTTAGGTGAATATTTAATTTTATCTTTAGGTCTCAAATAATCCGGCCTTTTGTTTAATTTAGTATAAGGCGGCCTAATGATACTATCCGCAAGACTATTGCTTCGGAACGGATGTAATGGGACCATGTAAGGAGTATTAAATGATTTTAATGTAAACAAATGACTTAGCAGCACAGCAAAGCCTATCATGATACCCAGCCCGCCCAGGAATGATGACATGATGATAAATGGAAATCTTAATATTCTAATGGTGTTGGACATAACGTTAGTGGGTGTAGTAAATGAAGCTAATGCTGATAAAGCGACAATGATTAATAAAATATTACTTGTCAGTGCTGCCATTACAGCTGCCTGTCCAATGACAATACCGCCAACAATGCCCAATGTCTGTCCTACTTTAGTAGGCAAACGGGCTCCTGCCTCTCTTAATAATTCAATGGTCAATTCTAAAAAAAGAACTTCCAGCAGCGGCGGAAATGGAACGTTTGCTCTGGACTCGATTAGCGGACCCAGTAAATCCGCGGGCACCACCTCATAATGAAACGTTACAACCGCAACATAAATGGATGAAGAAAAGATGGAAAAGATGATCGCAAGTATTCGGGTAAAACGAAAGAAAGACCCAATAATCCAGTTATAATAATAATCTTCAGATGAGAGAAAAAAATCGAATATGGTAGTAGGTCCGGATACTGCGTAGGGTGAACCATCACTAAAGATCACGACTTGGCCGGAAGTGAGTGTATATGAGATTCGATCAAGCCTCTCTGAAGAAAAGTAAAGTGGAAAGGGAGTATAAGAATTCTCTTTAATGAGCTGGATTAAAGCAGAAGTATCCCAAATAATATCAAAATCTATTTCAGAGAGCCTTTTCTTTACAAATTTTATGTGGTCTTCATTTGTAATACCATCTAAATAAACAATGACCACCCTTGTTTTTGACAGCGTGCCCAGCACGATCTCTTCAGTCGTTAATAAAGGAGATTTTAACTTAGTTCGAAGTAGAAGAATATTCGTATCAAGACTCTCAACAAATCCTAATTTTGGACCGATAACATTAAATTCATTTTCTGTTTCATTAGATTCTCTTATCCCTTTAGATAAATTATTTACATTTACCAAAAGAAAATCATCTAAGTTATTTTTAAATTGAATTAGGACATATCCCTGATGAATTTTTTCTTCGATTTCTTTTGCTTCCTTTGTTCTGATAACGTCTTCAAGCGGAAGGCTGTTTTTAAATTGATTAAGATCAAAAGCCTGGTCAGTCTTTTTTTCGCACTCATTAATATATGGAAGAAATACATGTTCCATCGTCTTGTGATCGATTAGTGAAGTAAAGTATAAAATGAATATCTGAATTCCAGAAAAATTTTTTTTAATCTCTTTAAAATCAGATGACTTTTTGGCTCTTTTCACTATCTCTGCAGGTGTTTGATTTTCTGCAGGATTCAGATTATTTTTTTCCTTTATCATAAAAAAATGTACTCCCTAAGATGTGTTAATACTTATTATTATTATTACTAACAAAAATTGTATGCACTTTATCATTTTTATTATTGCTGAAAGACAAGCAGATAGAGGAAATATTTAAATTTATGAAATTAACATTTTGGCTCAGAATTTTTCCAATTTGACACTTACCTATTAGTAAGTTACTATTGAGGCATGGAAAACAGAAAAAAACAAATTGTAGACTTAGCCATTAAATTGATCCAGCAAAAAGGGTATGTAGCCTTCAGCTATGATGACATTTCTAAACAGCTTGGGGTGACCAAAGCAAGCATTCACTATCACTTTGAGAAGAAGGAGGATTTAGGAGTCGCGGTTGCAGAACGCATTTTATTGAGACTGCAGGAGTCTTTAATGTCAATTAAAAATTCGCAGGCTTCTGCTGAAGAGAAGCTGAAGCAGTTCATCCAGCAGCAGGCTCAAAGATTTGAGTGTACTGAAATTTGTCCTATTTCTTCACTGCAGACGGATTATGAATCTTTGCCATCTGCCGTTCAAGAAAAGATTGGGGAAGTCAGCAGACTGGAGATCAGGGTAATGAAAGAATTAGTTGCAGAGGCACAAACTGAAAATATCATAAATAGCTCTCAAGATGTCCATCAAGTAGCGGTTACGATATTATCAAGTGTTAAAGGAGCATTATTATATAGACGTGTTCTGGGTAATGATGTATTAGCCGAAGTACTAAATCAGTTGGATCGTTTCTTAAAAAAACCGTAGTAACGGTTTTTTTAACATCAAACACTTACCTTCTAGTAAGTAACTTTTTCTTGGAGAATTTATTATAGAAAGTGGGGAATTCCGCAGTGAAAAGAATGCTATTGGTTTCTCTATTGATGTCATGTGGGGCTACCTTTATTACTCCGTTATTCCCTCTATATAGTGAGGCTTACCGGCTGAACAGTCTGCAAATCACGATCTTGTTTGCCATTTATGCTGCATTCCTATTGCCTGCTTTGTTTATTACGGGAGAAAAAGGCAGCACGTGGGGATTAAAAAGGGTTGTTCGCATCAGTATATGGATATCCATCGCATCTACCTTGTTCTTCTTGGCAGGCAATCATTCCTGGATGCTCTATCTCGCCAGATCATTGGAAGGAATCGCATACGGAGCCTTTACAGGTACAGCTGCTGCTTTTCTTATGAAGCAAACTTCTCCCAGCCAAATGAGTGCAGCTCTCAAATTATCAGGTGTTACGATTCTCATTGGTTTCGGTCTGGGACCAGCTATCGCGGGTTTGATTCTGCAATATATACATTACCTGCCACTCCATTTGCCATTTTGGATTTTGCTCGTGCTGCTCATCATCTCACTATTCGTGATGGAAACAATTCCTAAAGATTCTGTTTCCATTGAACAAAAACGCGTAAAAAGGAAGATATCGCTTGGTGTGCCAGATAATATTCGTTCTCCATTTTTCTCAATGGCCGGATTGCCTATCTTCACAGTTTTCACAATTCAAGGAATCGCGTTTGCTCTTATTCCTAATTTCGTAAAGAATGTCATTCATACGTCTAACCTTGCTGTTTCCGGGTTAATCATTTTCGTGCTTCTCAGTGGAGCAGCTGTGGCTCAGTTCATTCCTTGGCCGGGTCACCCCATTACACGTATGAGATTCGGAATCCTGCTTCTTGCGATAGGGTCATGGGTTATTGTTTCTTCCGGGTTAACCTCAAGCTTGCCGCTGCTCTGGACAGGCATTTTCATCCAGTCTATCGGGGGCGGATGGACCTTTCAAATCGCCCTGCGGTTTGCCGGACAGTTACCGGAACCAAAAGAACGGCCACGAGTCATTTCGGTTTTCTATTTATGCGCGTACTCAGGATTTATCGTTCCCGTGATTGGTGTCGGAGCGCTTACTCAATTTTTCAGTTTGAACCATTCGCTGATTGTGCTGAACCTGTTTGCTGCATTTATTGTTATATATGTGCTGCTGTATTCCGTCAGATATAATCGCACTTATTCGGACATGATAAATCCCTAATCTATTACTAAGCTCTTCGAACCTAATCAAGAATGCATTAAAATCCAGCTGCCGGTTCGGCAGCTTTTTTCTTCTATAAAAAGGAGATTAGTTTGAGAAGAGTGCTTACATAATAATAAGTGTGATGCTGAGTAATATTAATTGATATCTTCAGGCAGATGGCAATTAGTTTGCTGCTCATTAAAAGGGGATTACAGGAAGAGAACACCTATAAGAAACATGGTAAGGGGCTTGAATAGAATGGCGACATCTATAGAAAGGCTATTATGGAGTATTGCACTTCCTGGTTTTGGGCAATTTTTAAATGGAAAACTGATAAAGGGATTGGTAATTGTATTTTTAGAGTTCCTTATCAATGTACAAGCGAATTTCAACGGGGTCATTATTTCAAGTTTTCATGGAGATATTGAGAAGGCAATAGCAGAAACCGATTATTTGTGGCTGATGTTTTATCCTTGTTTGTATTTCTTTGCGATGTGGGATTCCTTTAAAGATGCAGGAGGAGGGAAAAACAGTTATTCTTTTCTTCCGTTTGTGTCTTCAGCTTACTTCGTTACAGTGGGGTGTATATATTCCTCTACCTTTAAGCTTTTTGGGGTATTATTAGGGCCTGTTTGGCTTCCGATATTGTGCGTAATACCAGGTGTAAGTGTGGGTGTTATTTTAATGAAGATAATAAGTAAGAAACACATCGAGCCAATTTAAACAGGGCAGACGTTTTATGGTTAAGCAGCTTAATAATAGGCAATGTAAGATGTTTAGAGACTATTTAATGAATAATTACTATTTTCAATTTACAAACTAAGATAAGAAAATAAATTGTGGAGGGGCCTTTTAGATGAATTTAAACGAATTAGGCTTTCTTTGGTTCTTGCATTCAAGTTCCAATATGGTCAATATTTTTTTGGGAAATCTGATGGAGACTGCTGAAGATACTGATTTGAAGGATGTATTAACTGAGATTAAAACACTTTCTTCATTCCAGGAACAAGAGGCTTTGCAATTCTTAGCTGATAATGGATTACATGTTACACCGTTTTTTAGTGAAAATGATTTACATAACCCCTCAGAAAAGTTATTTTCTGATCAATTAATGATAGAAATTCTTAAGCATATAACAAGCAACGGATTGGGTGTACTTTCTTTTCAATATACAGACTTGACAATCCCAAAGGTTAAGAATTTTTTTAAAGAAATACTCAATAAGTTAATTCAAATTGACATTTCTATATTAAATTTGCTGGAGCATAAAGGGTTGCTGCAAAACAGGTCCTTTTCATACACAAATGCTGAAGACAGAGAAAACAAATTATTTAAAGTGGCATCAACCCAGCAGAGGCCGCTTAATGCTGTTGAATTAGCAAGTATGTTTGGTTCTTTTCAATGTAATAATGTTGGGGTAGCTCTATGTACTGCTTTTTCGGATGTGGCGAAGGATGAAGATACAAAGAGTTTTTTGCAGGATGGGATCAAATTATCCTATCATCAAGTGGATGTTTTATCCGAAATATATAGAGAAAACGGAGTCCCAACAACGACCGGATTAGAGGCTCATGTTCAAAAGGTGAATAAATCCCCATTTTCAGATAAACTAATGGCTAACTTAATCATGTTCTTAAATCCTATCGCAATCGGCAATCTGCAGACTGCTGTCGTTTCCAGTTATAAAAAAAGTCACGTGAAAGCTCTAAAGGAATTAATTGATCAAGTGGAAGATTATTCAGAGAAAGGGTTTAAGTTATTGGTAAGGAAAGACTGGTTTAATGAGCCGCCGGTAACCAATAGGTCAATTGATAGTTAATAATTAGATTCCCGGAAATCATAAGAACAAAAGCCGATTTCTTGATTATAAAAAATCGGCTTCTTAAAACTTTAATAATTTGTTTTTGGATTAATTTTATTGAATGAATTCAGTTAACCTTTTATAAGAAAGAACTTCCCCATTTGTCATTTGATGAAAGGTCTGGCGGTTTACAATCTCTTCACTGATAGTCCGTAAGAATGTTAGGGTGGCTCTGAATGGGACGGATCCACAGCTAAGCCTTTCGATTCCGATCTCAGATAACTCCGTTAAAGAAGGCATCTCTGGGTCAACCAATAAGTTGATCGGACAAGAAACTTCCTCTCTAATCCTTTTAATAATCTTCCTATCAGTTAAGCCAGGAATGAAAATGCAATCTGCCCCTGCATCTTGATAGGCTTTTGCCCGCTTTATTGCTTCTTGTAATCGCGTTGAAGAATCCCCAATTTTTAACCAATATAGATCTGTTCGTGCATTGATAAATAAAGGCATATTTCTGGATTCTGAAAGTTCTTTGATAGCTGTTATCTTTTCCACTTGGGATGTAATATCAAAGATAGGCCGGTTAGGATCACCTGTACCGTCCTCCAGATTTATCCCGATAGCACCAGCAGCAGCTACTGCTTTTACGGTCTCTAAAACCTCTTCAACCGTCTGTCCATAACCTGCCTCAATGTCTGCGCTCACAGGAACATTCACTGATTTGGCGATATTTTCTATCGTTTCAACCATTTTGTTAAGAAGTATACTTTGCCCATCCAAGTACCCCAAAGAAGCAGCGATGCCAGCACTTGTTGTTCCAATCGCTTTAAAGCCGCATTCTTCAAACATTTTTGCACTGATTACATCCCATGCATTTGGCAGAACAAAGGTGGACGATTGCTGATGTAAGCGGTGAAAGGTTTTTGCCTTTAATGATTGTTCTTTGCTACTCATAAATTAAGCTCCTATTCGTGATTTGGATTAAAGTTTCTTTTTGCTTCATATCTATTATAAGAGCTAAATAATTCGATTTTCATCGAAATATAGAATACATATTGTTTTCTCAAATGAAGTCACAGTGGATGCCATCTTAATGACGAAAATCGGAGGATTCGAAACCCTGGATGGTGCCTTTGCAGGAGCGGGATCATCGAATCCTAAAGAAATTATGTTTCAGAGTTTGCGATGACGAAGTGAAGAGGCTGCTTAGTAAAAAACCTTCCCATTTGAAGGTTTTTTATCTTTTTACCACAATTTTTTCGCTAATAATGATTCCTTCAGGCGTTTCCTGAATCGAATCATGCTATACAGATTTGTAAAAGAGCTATCTATATAGGAATTAAATTTCTTTTTTATCTAATTCCTCCTCATTCGCACTGAACCTCGCACTTCCTATTGAATAGTATATGGGCAGATAGTGTGTGCGCATTTAATTCCTCAATGGAAATTTATTCTTTGGGAAGTGAAGATCATGCAAATTTTTTATACAGTACGTTCAGGTGATACGCTGTACGGGATATCAAGGAGATGGGAAATTCCGGCCGATTCCCTTATTGCGGCAAATAATTTGAAGCCCCCTTACACGATTTATATCGGTCAGCAGCTGTCCGTTCCACCTGGGGTTGATGCTGTGCGTGTTAGGCAAGGAGATTCAGTGTATCGAATTTCACAATTTTACAAAGTTCCGCCTTCAGTTATCATAGAGGCGAATCAGCTTCAGCCACCCTATGTCATTCAGCCCGGTCAATTATTAAAGGTTCCGCCAGGTGTTCCATATTATACCGTCCAGCCAGGGGATACACTTTATCGGCTTGCCATTCGTTTTAATGTCATTACGAATGGGGAGCCAAATACTGAGCTTATTCGGTTTGTAAACCAGCTATCATCCTCACAACTATTTCCTGGAATGAAATTAAGGATTCCATACGCCCCTCCTGGTGGCCAAGGCCTGATTGCCTATACTGCTGATCCGGGAGGGCAATATGATATTTGGTTATATAATCCCCGGACAGGAGAGAACGTGCAGCTCACCATTGGATTGGGTGACTCTTTTTCAAGTCCAGAATGGTCACCTAATAGCAGGAGAATTGCGTTTATTGGAAAGAACAGAATTATATATGTTGTGGATGTGGCATCTGGTGCGATCGCTCAAATCGATCAGATGGAAGAAGGTGCTGAATTCAAATTGGATTGGTCGCCTGACAGCAGCCAAATTGCTTATACGAAGCAAGGTCGCATTATTATGTACAACGTTCTGTCTCATCAACCGCAAAGCATTCAACAGTCTGACTCAACAGATATTCAATGGTTTCCGAGCGGCAGGGAACTGCTTTTTCAGGCACCGGATGAATCAGGAATTAGCCAGCTTTTCCGAATTCAAACCGATGGATCCGGGAAACAGCAAATTACACGTAACACAGGAGGGCGGCTTAATAATGCCCAGCTATCACCCAACGGAAGCTTTGTTCTTTATACAACACCAGGTGTCAGCATCTCCATCATTCACACCGTTGAGCTTTCAACAGGCAATGTGTTTGAAGTAAAAGGCGGGCCCCTTGCAAAAAATTATTATCCGACATGGTCACCTGATTCTTTGAACATTGCCTATAGCGCTACCGCCTATGAAGATCGCGGGTATTTTTCACAAGTTCGAACGGTGGGGAGGCGAGGAGAAGAGGATCGAATTTGGGCTATTTCCAATTGTTTTGCATCACCTGTCACATGGTCAACAGACGGAACAAAAATAGCCTATCTTAGTGGATGCAAGGAACAGGAATTTGCAAGTGAAATGTGGGCTATCGACCTCCGTCACCCCGTCCCGATACGGCTAATTGCAGGAGTTAACATTCAGTCACTTCAATGGTCTCCAACTGCCATAGGGGATGGTACCCAAAAGACCTATACGAACACGACCTACAAGGTTAGTTTCCAATATCCGTCAAACTGGCGAAAAGTGAACGAGGAAAGATACGAAGGTTCTGACGGCTTTTTTCAAATATCAGCGATTTCAGCAGGTGAAAACTTAGATGAGGTGTGCCATGGAGAAGCTTTCCATCCATTAATGCCCTATGGATCCATGCCAAGCATCTTGAAGACCCGAATTCAAAACCAGGAAGCCTGCTACATTTTTCCCTCTGCGGACCAGCCAGCAGAAATGCTGAATCAATCCGCTTTAATCGTAAGGTATCCAACTCCGATTACAATCCAAGGAGAAACTTACAATTACTTCATCTTATGGGCAGATCAACCGCATTTGAAGGAGATAGCTTTAAGTTTAATCTTTTTATAAACATGTGGGCCTGTCCTTCGGTTCGTTGAAGTATTAGCGTACTGTGGAGGCTAGGCTCTTTTTTTGTTCCTATTGATGGCAGCTGCCCTAAAGGACTTATACCATTTTGTAAGATGGACCATTATCTCGGTTTCTTATATATTGTTGCGCTGCTTGGATTTTCTTCTGGTTTAACAGAATTTATTAAGGTCATTTGAAAAAAGGGGAGGAAGGAGAGGAAGAAAAGGGAAATAGAGAGGGCTGCTTAGGACAGCCCTTTATCTAGAAAATGAGAAAAACGCCCGGCAATCTCCGAGCGTTTTCCTCATTCCCTTTTAAAGCGGTGGATTAGTGACACCTAAATTAACCCAATCTTCTTTTGGCGGACCATACACCCCAAATGGCTTTAATCCTGCCTGACGGATGAGAATGGTCAATTGCCCCCGATGATGCACAATATGTTTGATCAATCCCATCAAAATTTGAGCATTGGTTTCTTCTCTTCCAAATGCATTCTGTGTTTGGCTCAATGAGTCATCTGACCACTGCTGCTCAATCGCCAGAGCTGCTTCCTCACTCAGCTTTTTAAATGTATCCGCAATTTCTTTTGCAGAAGCGGGGACATTTTCTTCATTTACAGCCTTTTCTATTTTTAACCCGAAATGAGCTAAATAATCTGGAATACTTGCTGTTAAATGCCACGCAATTCTCCCTAATGTGCGTCCTTCTGGGTAAACCTGCTGCCTTAAAGAGTCATCTGTTAATCCGTCCAACACCTTTTGCGTCAGCATTGCCTCTCTGTTCCATTCATTAATAAAGTCTGTAATGGTTATGTACATTAATCGTTCCTCCGTTCGTTTGATATTATAGATAAATGATAAAACATTTGTTCGTATTTTTCAAGCTCAAGTAAATACGGGAGAAATTAAAAGATCTAAGCCACCTATAATGTATGAGATTTGCTACAAAAAATTCATATTTCATTCGACAATATTCGCGCGAAACGGAGGAGTGAATTCTATATAGTTGAAAGTGTTCTTCATACATAGTAGATGTTGGTGTCAATACTGATACCTTTTAATAGAAATGAGGTGTAGGGATGAGGACTTTAAAGATAAAAGACCTAACCCTGGACGAGCTGGAGCTGCTTGAACAGGATCTTCACGAAAACGGGGAAAAAAGCGATTACGGCTATTACCAGCAGCTGGTGATCGTCTATGAAACCATGTATAAAAAGCTAAAAAGTCTAGCGAGAAATAATGGACCACACTATGATCATTCCCTTCAGCATACTAAAAATGTTTTTGTATCCCATCTTATTAAATTCGGTCCCTACATAAAAATGAATCACTTCAAGGATGACGGTGATGCTGTAGAGTCGCTGATTAAGGCAATCGGTTTAGAGCAAAAACTTCCCATTGCCTATTATCGTCTTGGTTTTCTGGCTTATAAACATGGCAAGTATGGCTCAGCCGTCCGCTATTTTCAGCAAGCCCTGAATAAGCAGCTTCTGAATGACCCAAGATACGCCCTTAATCAGCAGCAGGAATTCCATGCCCATATGTATCTGGCCAACAGTGCTTTATACGTTGCCAGCCAGACCTATGAAACGATGGAAAAACTCCCATATTTGCCGGAGGAGCAGCTGCCGAGTCCAGAGCTGTCACCATTATTTGAGACATTGTCATCGAATGAAAAATACTTACATAACCACGCGTTCTATAAAATAACGAAAAATAATACCGAAACATGTTCAAAGGAAGCATGTGAAGACCTCTATGAAAACAGTGAAGCCAATGAACTAGTCCTGTACTTTAATGACCGCGAAAATATTCTCTTATTTAATGGGGAGGAAGTCATTATCACCCCAACCCAGGCCAATATGATCAGACACTTCCTGCTGTCCTCCAGCAAGGAGAATCCATGCACGAGAATTAACATGCGTTATTTTTTTGGAAGGCCTGCCAGTGATGGAGAGGTGAAGAAGAACACCTTTATAAAATCTATTGAAAGACTGAGAGTAACTTTAAAATCGATAGATATACCTGCAATTATTGATGTTACTCAGTATAGGGGGGAGACTGCTTATTATTTTAATGAGTCGGTTCCTTTTACTGTTTTGTTTAGGGTGGATGAGGCTTTTGCTAATGAGTATGTGAACTGAAAATGCACGAATGAGGAGCCTAATTAACAGTTTTTATAAACTGCCGATTAGGCTCTTTTGCATGGGATTTCTGTCACAGGACCAGTCTTATCTGAAGAAGTGCAATAAGAACAGCCCCTTATTCATGATAAATAGGGGGCTGGAAGTGTTGAGGGTTATTTAATAAATTCTTTAGTGCCAGATCCAGGGTGGAATGATTCTCAGGATCCAGCCAGTTGTCTGAAATGATGAGATAAGAGCAGCTGCCGCTGTGTAAATAACGGTAAATAATATGCGCTGCATCGATTTCATGTCTGCTAACGTCACCGTCAGTATTTGCTTCATCTTGTTTAAAATAAGCTAAAATGTTCGTTTTTATTTTTTCCTCTATGTTGCCTGCTGCTGCATAGCTGTGGCTGAACAGAATCTCCGTCCTTTTAATAAGGAAAAGTTTAATCGTTGAATCTGTTAATCTTTCGATAGCGACGATATTATGACTTTCTTCGGTGAATTCGATCACTTTTTCTTTATTTAACAGTGAGCTTACTGTCTGTATCTGATCCCGATAGGCGGATGCCGTTTCAAAATCGAATGCTTCAGAGGCATTCAACATCATTTGATTCATGTCCTCTAAGATACTCCTATCAGTGCCTTTCAGAAAACCGATAAACCTGTCCAGGATGTCATTATACTGTTGTTCCGCAGGTCCCCCTAGGCACCGGCCTAGGCATGAGCCTAAGGAATAATTCAGGCAGGCAGAGTTCGTCCCATTGGGATTGCTGCAATTCAACTTAAAGCATTCCTTTAACCCCCGGAGAGCTCCTTCCACATTGCTTCGGCTTGTAAAAGGACCAAAATAAACCTTACCGTCTTTCTCAATGGGATTAAAGGCTATATCAATTTTACGGTACTTGCCGGTAAGGTTGATCGAGATATAAATGAATGACTGCGGACTCTTCATCATTCGATTATATAGCGGCTTCATGTTTTGAATTAATTGGCATTCAAGCATAAAAGCCTCGAATTCGGTATCTGTCAGGATATAGTCAAAATCCCTTAAGTGTTTGACCAGCTTTTTTATCTTTGGAGAATGATGTTTAGAGTTCCGGAAATAAGACTGAACCCGATTCTTAAGATTTTTCGCCTTCCCCACATACAGAATTTGATTCTGCGAATCCTTCATCAAATATATGCCTGGAGTTAAGGGCAGGTTCTTTACTTTGTCAGGGAGGTTAATGGACATTCATTCCTTTACTAGAGTATATACTTATTTAGTATTTTATCATGGGATGGATTTGGGAGCTATTCACGACGCTTCCCACCATTCTATCCGATTATTAGTGGGGTAAGGTTCACAGTGAAAGCAAAAAGGCGGGATTATTAATAAATTAGGGTTAAGTTTCAATTCCTTATTATAAGCATGGTGCTGATTGGGTGCCATGTTTATTTTAGGAGAAAATGCTACTAATGCAAGGAATTTGTTGAAGAGTGTTTTTTCTCACTTTTTTATAAATCTAAGATTAGTAATCTTTATTTTGTAAGGTTTTTTGAAGTATAGATTTAAAAAATTTTTAATTGGTCTAGAGGAGAGAGTGGAATGTTTTTGAATATATTGTCAGCTGAACTTGTAAACAATTATATTATAGGGAATAAAATTTACGCTTTAGAAATTTTTTATCTTGAAGATTACATCCATGTATTTGCATCATACCAATCAAGTAGTACTACCTTTGAATATGACTTATTAGGATATGGAAGTCACACTAGCTTAAAAGAAGTTGCGATTAGAAGTGCTATTTTAGATTTAATGCAACAAATCCAATAATATTTAACATTTTATAAAAATACATCATCAGGCCTCTAAAATGTAATATACCCACTGTCTTCGAAACGGCTTCTGACCTGCATGCCAGATCAGAAGGGTTCTATTACCTGGTGTCCCGCCAACCCTTATATAAAAGGATTTTTGAGGTTTATAGAGAGGGATTAAATAGGGTTCACCCGGAATAAATGAGGGGTTCCATTAAAAAAACGGTACCTCCTGGTACGTGGTACTCGATTTATGGAAGCCCCAATAACAGGAAAAAGGAAACAGAAGAGGAAAAAAGGATTCAAAATAAACAAGGTAGCTTAAAAATACATTAGCGAACAACTAAATCAGTACAATATTTTTTTCTCCCGGATTTTAGTAAAGGGTTTCCCGCAATGTTCGCAATAGTTTACAGCTTTATCATTATTAACAATAAGTCATAATTCGTAGTAAATAGCTCCATGTAAATAATTAGAAGTATAAATCTCCTTTAAACGAAATCCTATCTCAGTTTCCTAAGAACTAACAAAATCTGAAAAGGAAATATTAAGAGCACTTATTTAAGCATTGCTTAATGATGTTGTAAAATATAACCTCCAGTGAGTGCATCTTATTGTTCCTGGCCAAGGGAAATCAAATCCTTTTGGGACATGTATCGTATCGCCCTCGCTTTAAACCAGATACCTTTAATTCGACTCCAATTTTATTAAAATCTTAGGGTATCCTAGTAACCGGTTCATGATTTTACCTAGAAGCCCTTAATTATTTCGGATTGAGGGTTTTTCGAAGAGTCCCAATTTATCAAGTTGTCAAAAATTTTTGTCTACTATCCCTATCGTTGCGTTAAGTAAATCCTCAATTGAGTCAAACATAACCATATTAGTTTCCATTTTTCATTTAATCTCCATTGCGGCCCGGTGAATGCGCATATATCTCTCTTGTTCAGGAAGCATATTAATTGCCATATGGTTATTAATTTGTAGTCGCTCAAATTCTGATGATGGTAATCGTTTGGATATAAGAATCTTTCCGGTTTCATCAAAGCTTATAAAACCTTTATCGAATAAGGCATCATGAGAGACGCAGAGCAATAAACCGTTATTGAGATCCATTTTTTGGGATTCATCAGCAATGGCCCAAGGTACGATATGGCTTGCCACTAATAATGACCGAATAGATAGATTGCATAATTGGCACCCGGTTTCACGATCTAATAGACGACTACGAAATTTTGATTGTGTTCTACGATATGTAGTCATTCGATACCCGGTATTTGAGGTAGGATTAGTGCTTAGTGAATTTAGAACTACCACGGAATTTTTATCTTTGGAGGGTAGCTCTCTTGTTTTTAGATAGTTGTACCACACGGTTGGTATATAATCGCTTTCGCTTTTACCAGACTTCAAATCGTATAGCCACTGACGGGGGACAGTAACTTCGAATACAGTAAAATGAGCTACATAATTTTCGTAAATGCCTTGACCTTCTTTCGTAAACTTCTTCAAGACTAGCGCTTCATCTAGTGGCATCCCCTGAACAAATGGTACTGCAATTCCTATAAACCGTGCATGGCTTTCATTTACGCGTTCAAAATAAAAGAAGGGAGCGATATGTTCATTCGCGTTAGAATAGGAACGGCGATAGTATTTTTCTAAACATGTATTACCCTTTTGTTTTGTTTCCGAGTAATGCTTCTGCGGATTTTGGTTATCACCATAGTAAACTAGTAAATTGTTTGAATGATCGTATATATTTGGCCATTCTGAATTACTTTTCGTATCCAATAAAATGACAAAAGCTTCCTCACCAATCATGGAAGGATTATTTTGAACCATCGTTCGCCGAATCCCACCTTGATTGCCAATACCTCTTAGGTTATCAAATTTAAATAAATTGCTAATTACTTCCCCTGCTAAAAAGCTGCCTGAAGAACTAGCTTCATAGATTTCGCCAGGTATTAAATCGGAATCTCGTAATTTGCTAAAAACAACCATTGAAATCACCTCATTTTTAATTGGTTTATATTAAATATAATACAAAAAAACCAACTAGGCATATTATCGTATTAAAACACAATATTTTTCCAAATATTGGTCTTTTCTGTGGTATTATATAATAAAGATATGGAATGGAGGTTGTATATGACAAATAATTTCTCAAGAGATTTAAATGCCGAACACGAATTAGGGTCTTATTTAGATCAATACTACTATCCGCGATTCAATCGTTTAAATAATGTTCATCGGGTAGTAGAAAAAAGATTTCAATTCGAAGGTGTGGATGTTGAGGCTGATTTGGATGGGGAACACATCTTAATTGATGAAAAGGGTTATTTAACGTCATCTGAACCACGCAATACTTTTGCCTTTGAGTTAAGTTATATAAATCCTATCGGTAAGAGACAGCAAGGGTGGTTGTATGATGACCATAAGTATACTACCTATTATTTATTGTGTTGGAATAAGAGAGATGAAGATATTGGTATTGGGGAAGTTAAGTCCAATGATTTTCATTATGTTTTAGCTATGTTAGTTTCTCGCCGTAAATTTTTAGAATATTTGAAAATCACGTACGGAATAACAGCTATAACTGCTCAGGAAAAAGTAACAGATATCTTACAAGGAAATAGTGTGGGAAGATTAGATAGGTTAAGCGACACGTCCAATTCTCGTTACCATTACTCTAACCTTTTACCTGAACAACCCATTAATATCGTAATGGAAAAAGCAGAGCTATTAGCAAGTGGTGCAGTCGATAGTTATTTTTTGGTGAAAAGAAGAGAATTGAAATTTCTCGATAAAACACAAAAATAATTAATGAACTGTACTTCAATGTCCCGAACGCATCACAAGAACAGAGGTTCCAAGATTACAAAGTCATAGGAAGAAGGGGATAAAATGGTAAATGCCATTTACGATACAGCTCAAGGAAGAAAAAAATTTGATTTTGATAACGGTAAACGTAATATTGGGTTTAGAGTTTCTGAGGCGATAATGGAAGCTGCTGATGATTCCTTTGATGCATCGCTTTCGCCGGAAGATGGAGGAGCGACTAAATGTGTAAAGATTTACATATACGAGCAAGATTACTTTGAACATGATTAAAGAATTTATTAAAAGTGTCAATAATAATCTTGATGATTTTGATCAAGTATTAGAGATACTTAATAACGCTATCTCAATAAGAGAATAACAATTAGTAATACCTGCTAAATTATTAAAAAAACGTATAGAAAAGGCTAGTAGTAATCGAAGGTTGGTTATGGCAAGTAGACCCGAGAGTAATGATTTTGAAGGATATTTAATAGAACCCTTAAATGAAATAGAAACGTACGAGTGCTGTATCAAATGTTACACCATTTCCCCAAGTGAATTTGAATTTGTCTTATTAGACTATAGTGAAGCTAAGAGTCTCGATTGTGTCGCAAAGATAAGGGAATCTAAAATATATAATGACCTAAATTTAAAAGAGCGATTTGAAAATCAGTGGGAA
The DNA here is from genome assembly GCF_024519925.1 of Cytobacillus sp. Bac17. Taxonomy (NCBI): domain Bacteria; kingdom Bacillati; phylum Bacillota; class Bacilli; order Caryophanales; family Bacillaceae; genus Cytobacillus; species Cytobacillus sp. Bac17. The sequence continues at coordinate 20,436 of NZ_JALJRC010000005.1, forward strand.
TTTGAGTGGGAGGAATACCTTGAAAATAAAGAAGGCGCCTTTTCCTATGTTGAATTAAAATATTTGCTTGGTGAAAGAGAGGATTTAGGGCATTCTTTGGCTCTTGTATCCCATGTAATATGCTGGGACTTTAATAATGACATTAATGAATTTAATGCGATAGATGTAAAGTATAAACTTTCAAAAGATAAGGGTTATCTATTTCATACGAATAGGTTAAAAAAAATTAAAGTAATATGCCTGAGAGAAATTGTAGAAAGGCTTATTGATGAAGAGTGCTACACCTCTGATGAGGATTTTAGAGCCTATTTAAATAAGTATTAAATAATATATTGTAAAAAAGCTTGGTTCAATCTTACTTACTGAGTATTAGCTACATTGTAGCCATTTTCGAAATTAAAACAGAAGTTCAATAAATTAGTGAATCATCTTCAGCAATTAATTCAATTTAAAAAAAATAAAAGAATGGTCTTGACTAGGGTCAAGACCTTTTTGGTTTGTGTGAGGCTTCTGTGGTTTTTGCTTCTTCTATGAAAGAGGCGATTTTTTCGATTGTAATATCGAATTCCTTTCTGATTTCATGCTCCCAGATCCTAAGTATGTGCCACCCTCTTTGAATGTAATATTGATTGTGTTCCTTGTCACGTTCCTGATTACGCTCGAGCTTTTTTTTCCAAAAATCTATATTGCTTTTTGGCATTCTTCCATGGATTGGACAAAAATGCCAGAAACATGAATCTATGAAGATAACGATTTTATATTTTTTTATTGCTATGTCTGGGGTACCGACCATTCCTTTTACGTTTCGTCTGAACCTGAAGCCCCTATTCCAAAGTTCATGAGTGACCATTGACTCCAATTTGGATACTGCTTTTATTGACGACATTATATTGCTTCTGGTTGTAGATTCAGTAGACATGACCGTACTCCTTTATAAAAGTATGTAATTAAATTCTACCTAGTTTAAGGAGATTTAAACATTTATGGCTTATTAATAAATTTTTGCTTCACTAAATTTGGGTTCAACAAGATGAAGACAAGGGTAGACAAAAATTTAAAACAGAGGTGAGGAGTGGCTATTTTTTATTGTCCCTTGACTAATCTTTAGAATTAATATATTAAGCCCGAAGCTATACCCAGGATTGCCAAAAGTCAATCCGAGCTTTTTTACCCGTTGGAATTTTGAATTGAAGTAAAAGTAAAATTTGGTAAGAAAGGTCATATTCTCTCCAAAATAAGGCTAGAATGGTATATATTTAAGTGATTTATAGATATAAGTCAATTTGTAAATAATATACAAAAATAATATAATTAATACAAAGAGAACCAAAAAAGGGAGATTAGAACCGTGACGAAAGAGGTAATCTGGCAAAAGTTAGCGAGTCTTATAGAGATTGATTATAGTTTAATACATTATAGTGAACTACAAGGAATGTTGAGCAACAATCCAGCACTTGCTGTTGCTTATATGGATCCAGTGTTTTATGCTATTTCGCTTCAACGAATGAAACAGTTGACAAGCGCAGCAAAAACTGAAGAGATGTTTGAATCTTATTTTCAAGCATCCACGATTGAAACCGGATGGGAGTTATTAAAAAATAAATTTGCGATTTCAGCAACAGAATATGCTAGTGCCCTGGAATATTGTACGTTAAGCAGGAAGAAGTTTAAAAGTAACTTATCAGCTGAAGAAGCAGAACAGGGTTTGTCCCAAATACTCTTCATTGCAGAAAAACTAGTAATTGATGAATATAGAGTCGAGCTACCTTCTGATACCAGGTTAAGCGAAACAGAAACAGCAGTTACAATTGAAGGTGAATCAAAGAGGTTTTCAACTGAAAATGCCAGTACCACTAAAGAGAGTAAGTTTGTATCTATGTTGGAAGTATTGCAGTCTTCTTCTAAGGAATCGGTTGCAAACGCAGATTCTTTTGGAGGACTTCGTAGTTATATGCATGTGAAGAGGGACATTCAAAAGGATTTCGAAAAGATTTTGAACGATTTAAAGCAGAAGGAAAAGCCAGGCTTACTTCTTTTATGTGGTAGTGTTGGAGACGGTAAGAGTCACCTGCTAGCTTACATGAAGGAAAAGCACCCAGACCTTTTAGAGGGATTCTTTATTCATAATGATTCCACGGAGTCGTATGATTATGATAAAAACTCGTTGGAAACGCTTGAAAAAGTATTATCCCCATTTAATGAATCTGGAACCCCTAGTAGTCCTGTAATCATAGCCATAAATCTTGGTGTCTTACATAATTTTTATAGTAAACAACGAAAAGAAGGAAGATTCAAAGCTTTATGTGATTTTATCGAGAGTTGTGGCGTTTTTGATAAAGGGCAGCAAGGGAACAATCAAGACGGTGATTTTTATTTGCTTAATTTTGCAGATACACAGCCTTATGTTTTAACAAAGGAAGGACCAAAATCACCATTTTTCTTGCAGCTCATTGAAAAGGTGACGGCCCAGGATAATAGTAATCCATTTTTCTCAGCCTGGATCCAGGATAAGGAAAAAGGAATAACAAGTGCTGCACATTCAAACTATTATTTTCTACAGCATCAGGAAGTAAAAGAGTCTATTGTTCAGTCGCTGATTGAAGTGATGATCAAGAAAAAAGTGTTTATCTCGACAAGGGCGTTTTATAATTTACTGTTTGATATCATCGTACCAATTAATCAAGAATTAATCTCTACCGAGGCAGAAATAAAAGTAAATGATATGCTACCGAATTTAATGTATGGTCACCCTGATCGTTCCCCATTACTTGCTGCATTGCATGAGGTCGATCCTGTAAAAAGAAGGCTTGAAGCAACTGATCGGTTAGTTTCTAATTTAATGCTTAAATCTGATCCCTTCCACTATGTTAAGGAAGAGTTAGGGGAAAAAACGAGTATTGGCGCCTGGAAGCAGGTAAACAGCATGTATCAAGAGGGTAATCAAACAGAATTTGCACGACTGTTTGTAAGACAGTTTGCCTTGTTATATAGAAAAGATTATGATGAGGCCTATCGAGAGTATGTAAGCTATTTGTACTCCTTCTATAAGGGGGATGGAGAAGGCATAGGTCAATTGTTTGAGTTAATTGAAAAAGTAATTTATGAGTGGAAGGGTTCACCAAAGGATCGCTATGTTTTTGCTGACCCACCGAACAAGTTGTTTCGTGTTGCGTATCAAATCACTATTGAGCCTGAAGTAGATGATAACGTGTTTGGTGCAGCATCACAAAATGATAATGTAGAGCGTTTTACCTCCTCTATGAGACTTGGCTTTAATCAAGGGGGAAGGACTTTTTTATTTGAATTGGATTATCAATTGTATTCACTGCTTAAGCAGATTAATGGTGGGTATCGGCCGAATCGTCAGGATATCCAAGATGCACTTCAATTCTCGGAGTTTCATGATAAACTCCTGCAATCTGCAGATAAGAAAAACAATGTCCTTCTTGTTCATACACCCGATGGAAGCATGCGTGAGTTGAAGAAGCCGCGTTTTTCAAAGGCTTATTATGAAGTTGGAAAGGTGAATTAAGATGGTGTATCAATTAGATTTTGATAGGATTACTAAATTTATAGAAAAAAATGGGAAATATACCTTTAGAAGACGGTCTGTTACAAGCATTTTACCACTTCCGACAAGGGAACCTGAACGTGCGAAATTCGAGCGAGGCTTTTCTTCCATTACTGGTGGGGTAATTCGAAAAGTGTATGGTAAAAATATAGTTATTAATACAAATGATGAGAGTATAGAGGCTATTCTTGCAAACGGTAAATTTTCTCATGACTCAGACAAAGCCTTTTTTGAAAATTATTTAAAGGAACAAATAAAAGAGCTACACCTAGGAAAAGTCACAAATCTTAATGAATTAGAACGTATACCGTTGACTGAAAATACGGATGAGCGAAAGGGAGAAATCGATTTAATTCATTTCTTTTTTGATACATTCATCCGAAATGATGAAGAGCGACTTCGAGAGATTTTAAAAAAACAAGATGATGCTAATTTATTATCAGAGATAATGGCCCTTACTGTAGTAGCAACTCCATCATTAAAGAATAACAATAAAGCAAGCTATGGTAGTCCTTTTCCTCAACTAAAGGAACAATTCTTAAAGGATTTTGAGAACTTAGCAAGGAATCCTAGTTTCCTAGTTGATAATATTTCGTTGTTATTTGTTCATTATACATTTGCTGCTATGTCACAGCTTATCCTTCAAATGAATAAAGGGACACGGTTCAGCCAGCATGAGCTATTACCGGTCTATTACATTTTACAATGGGAAAAAGCTGCAAAGTGGCGAGACAGCTATAAGCAAGGGAACAAAATGTTGATGGGTGAGATGGACGGCTTTTTTGCTCATGAGCATGCGTTAAACATCTTAGGAATGAACACATTCTCAAATGAGAGCAACCAATTTTATCATGATATCTACCGCATGCTGCGAGAAGAAGGTACAGAAGCAGAACAGGACTATATTAAATCAATCTACAAGTGGCTGAAGGAAGTATACCAGGTGAAAACAAATATTGATGTGGAGGAATATTCCGAAGAGAAAACATTGGAGATGGCGTTTGATGATTTGATTCATGCTGTTAGAAAAGGTATTTCAAATGAAATCAACTCCAGGTATTTGAAGGCATTCAAAGAGATTATCTCAAAGTTTTTCCGGAAGCATGGTGGGTCACTTGGTACGATTCTAGCCTTGTCACAAGAACATCTATTAATGCTGGTGGCAGTATCCATCACTGAAGAACGAATTGAATTAAAACAATTATGGAAAGAACTCGAAAATCGTGGTGTATGGCTTGATCACCATTCAAAAGAGGAAGTAGTGAAGGTGCTTGACAAATTGAATTATTTGGAAAAGAAAAGTGATAGTGGGGATGCACAATATGTTAAATACATTTTATGACTATATCGGTGACCAGCTGGTTTCATTTTTTGAAAAAGAAGCCTTGAGGAATAAAATAGATCGATATTTCCTATATTTACCAACAGAGGGCATTATTACAAGTTTATATCAAGCCATTGGTAATCATGAGAGTAAAATACCCTTCCATTATCGTCATAAGGAGGGCTCTAAGTCATATGAAACTTACGCTCTCCAATTTGGGAAAATAAAATATGTAATAGCAACAACAAACCACACCAATATTGATTTTCTTGTTACTCTAAGGAATGAAATGAGTGAACAAAAAGGAGATTGGGAGAATACTTCGTTAATTCTTCTCTGTAATACTCTGAATGATTCAATCCGTGGAGGTAGTCGAGATTTAACAGGGGAGGGCTTACCACTTCATGTTAGTAATATCGCTGGAGATCTTGGCCAGTTATTGCTAGACAGTGAATTAAATGCAATCGAGCGGAAATATGCAAGCCATTATTTAAATAGAAGAGAGTCGGAACATCATTTGGAAAACTCTTCCTTTCTTGATTTTGAGGATGTATTAGCCCTTGTCAGTAAAGGAACTCTTGAACATGAGGATTATCGTTCACTTCAATATTTTTATGATTCAGGGCTTGAGGACCTTGTAAGGGAACAGGAATTTGAGTCTATTGGTTCGGCCAAATGGAAGCGGTTGGAGAAGAAAATTGATAAAAAGCTAACAGAGAATAATAGCGAACATGAGGAAATTGAAAGAATCCGCTCACTTGGTAATCCAAAGGAAAAGCTAGAGGAGGCCTATGACAAAGGTGGAACAAAGCTTAACAGAGAAGATTGGTATACCGTCGACTTTTCCGATGTCGAAGATTGGAAGGAAGCAACGATATCAAAGCGCGCAATTGAGTTTTATAGTGATAAAGTCAAAGTGAATATTGACTCACAATCAATGGCTTTTTGGAAACGCCCGAAATCAGATACTGCTGCGGGAAGAAGGAATTGGAGCTTCCTTATTTTTCACCCTACCTATAAAGAGGGGGAAAAAATAGAGATTACATTACCTTTTGATCGACATGTCAAGAAAGAGTTTTTAAATTCCACAAGTAAAAAGGTTGCGAGAACCAGTGGTCATTCTGTAATCGCCGAGTTAACTCTCGAACAAGATGGGGCTACCTTTGGTAGGGTTGTGTATAAACATGAAAATGCAACAAATGGGAATTACACCTTTACGTTTGTTGTCGTGGCAAGTGAGGCTACATTCTTTGAAGCATTTCGAACATCCTTTCAAGTAGTCGCTACCTCTAAAGCAAAAAAAGCGATTCATTTAACATTGGATAACCAACATTTGGTATTTGGTGCTGGATCCAAGGATATAAATCTAACAGAACAGGGACAATCAATTTCAATCGAAGATGGTGCAACAGTCCAAGCCACACCTGGATTACTAGAGGAAGATGAAAAGAACATTCGCTTTACAATTGTCACTCCACAATTTGAAATCCCAATCGAGGTAGCGGATGAGGTGCTGAAAACCATACCTATAAATGGAAGGATGTTATGGGAAAAGAAACGTAGTATCCAAAGCTCCTTTTTAACAGACCAAGAGGCGAAACGAGTCGAAATCGAAAATCTGCCATATGTTACGTTTGCAGAGGATCGTCCATTTTTAGTCATGGAATTTGACTGGATAAGAACTAGGGTTCGTCAAGCATCCATCAAGTTTAATGAATTAATCCCTGAACAGGTAGTACTACCGGAAGTGGTCGAAAAAGCATATGATGCTTTCTTAGATTCAATCGAACAAGCAGGAACGATTCCTTCTTTACTTTATTATACCGATGCGATTCGGGAAAAGGCAGAAGCATATGTAGAAGCCTATATTGAAGCTATTGATAACATTCGTGATCAACAGATTATGACGAATGAGGAGAGAGGTCTATTTTATCTAGGAACTGCAAGGGAAGAATATGTTATCTTTATGACACCTTTCTCACCCTTGAATGTAGCTTATCAATTGCAGATTATGAAAGAGAGTAAAGGGGAGGCCATTGATTCCAATATCCTCAATAAGCTTCATGCAGTTTACTCTCTCCCTTATCTTGTTTCATATGAAGGGAAATTGTTTAAACCAACGACGGATAGTCGACTACCTGAATGGCATGCTTTTTTACCTAGTGAAGAAGTGACTGTGGGAGAAACAAATACATATTTGGCCCAGGTTGTTGAGGAAAAGCTTGACCAATTTTGTGACCATTATGATTACCTGTTTTCATTAGACCCAAAAGCATCCATCCTATTAAACGTCATTAATATATCTAATGATAAAGAACTGTTACGTGGTATCGTAGCCTGGTTGAAGAAGCAGATCAAGGAGACAAATAGTTTATCCGGATTACGACCGATTGAAGTGGTTTCTTATCGGCAGGATTTTGATGGTTATAGTGCGTTTGATGAACTCAATGATATGGGGAATGCTGAAGAAATTGCCAATCGACTTGGTATAAAATTCTCGATGGGGGATTATTTAGCAGAGGATATCTTGCGTACAATTCAGCAGGTGTTGCGTTATTCGAAGCGAAATATCAATGAAAATGTGCAATATAGCCATATTACCTTCTATAAAATGAAAACAGAAGAGCAGGTGGTTAAGCAGTTAGTTAAGGATGCACCCAGTAGCATAAACCTAAATGGCTTATTTACAACTGTTACATCTTCGAAAAGTGAGAATGGCGGATATCGGGTAGGCTTTGGGACTGGTGGAGCCAGTGAGGCGGGTCAGTCGCTATTAGCGAGGTTTGCTGTAAAAATGAACGAATTAGCTGCTAACATGACTGATAGGGGTCAAAATCCTTATACAAAAGGAATTGCCTTTGCCATGCATATTAGTGGAGAGGACGAGGAGTATCTCTCCTCACTCTATAATCAATCTCACTGGTTGACGTTTATTGATCCTGTCCTGGATTTAAAGTATTTTCAAGAGTCGTCAGATAATCTTGTGATTGTTCATTACAGTGATCAACATTCATCTTCTAATCATTATGACGCGATTACAGTAACCGATAAATCAATCCAATATTTTAATGTTATTCATGATTTCTTGAAGTCCCAAAATGTAACAGTGAGTGATGAGAACATTGAAGATGTGATTAGATTGTTCAATACGTTTAATGGAGAGTGGCTTCTTCGCGCTGTACGAGGACGATCCCATGATAAACGTGAAAAAATGAGTGTTGTTTCTGCAATCAAACAGGCCCTCCTGCATTTTGACAACCCTGACGTACTTTGGGTTCCTGTTTCAATGGAAGAAATTGTGCGGGTTGCTGGTAGTGTCAAACTTAGCAAAAAAGATGGGCTTTTCTCAGGAAAAACAATTGGGAAACGTGGAAACTGCAGTGACGATTTGTTAATGATGGGGTTAGAAAAAGCTGAAGATGGATTGAAAATCCATATGTATCCTGTGGAAGTAAAGATCGGTTTGAACGATTCCAGTGTGATTGAAAAGGGGATTAACCAGGTAAAAGAATTAAAGAAACGCTTAAACGAACAATTAATAGAACAGGATACGTTCGATGCGCGTTTTCTACGGAACTTTTTCACAAGACTTTTCATTAACAATGCTTCAAAAATGAAATATAACAAAATATGGCCTGAAAAGGATTATTCTCTTGCTCCAGATGTTATAAATCAGTTGTTGAATGATGAATTTGAAATTGTCAATTCACTGCGTGCCGAACATGGACAAGGTCTTGTTATTTCGTTCAAAAAGGGTGCAAGACTACAGGTGAAAGAACGGCGCAAAGGTGTTATTGTACTAGAGCTTCCTGAACAAAGCGGGTATGATACGATAGCAAAACCGATGATTGAATTAGCTCAGAACTACAGGGAGCAACCTGTGAAAATTTATACAACTCCAAGTGGAATGTATGGCACAGATTACATTGCAGCTGAGGGTCCGGATGGGTATAAAAAGCATGAAGCTGGAAGTGGGGAGGATAATAAGGTAAGTGTGGATGGAACGGATAATGCCCAAAGTTATGAAGATGATAAGATAGCTGATACTGGACGAATTTCTGAAGATGTTGAGAAACAAACAGAAGGTAATATGGAACCTCCTAATGAAGATGTTGAGAAAACAGCAAGTGATGATCAATCTTCAGTAGAAGATGGAGTGCAAGAAGGTGGAAAGGGGCTAAACGTACCTACTTCTATTAAGTCAGCAGATGTTAAGAATTGCGTACGTCCACGAATAGGGTTAACAAACAATCAAGACATCTTCTGGGAATTTGGTCATTCAGGATTATCGAATCGACATCTTATAATCGGGGGACGTTCTGGACAAGGGAAAACCTATTTTATTCAGTCATTACTACGAGATTTATCAAGGGCAAACCAATCTGCAGTAGTCATTGATTACTCGAGTAGTTATACACGAGCACAACTAGATCCAGTCTTTATAGCGGAATTGGGCGAAAAGTTAAGGGAACGAATCGTGTACCATGAAGGGTTTCCGCTAAATCCATTCCTGCGTCGTGAGAAGGAAGTTGCAGGTGTCGTTGGTAAAGAAAAGCCGACTGAAGTAGCCCGTCGAGTTGTGGACGTTTTTTCATCTGTCTATAATGGCTTTGGTCCGCAGCAAAAAAGTGCCCTTTACGAGGCTGTAAAACGTGGCATCGAATTATACGATGACAAGATGAAGATGGAGCATTTACTTGAAATTTTAGAAGAATTGGACTCCTACTCCAATTCTGTGTTATCTTCAGTTATGACTAGAATTATCCAATTCGTTGATATTGATCCATTTGATTATGAATCTAGAAATCAGTGGGACGAATACTTTGCTCCTGGTGGAAACATTACAATTATCCAGCTAGCTGGATATGACCAAGATGAAATCAAACGTCTTATGGCTGAGTTTATTCTATGGGACCTATGGTATTACACGCAAAATGGAACAAAGGATAAGCCAATCCCAGTAATATTGGATGAAGCACAAAACCTCGATTTCTCAGATGGCTCACCATCTGCCAAAATCCTACGTGAAGGCCGGAAGTTTGGTTGGTCCGCATGGTTTGCTACACAAACCTTTAATAACTTCTCAAAGGAGGAGCTATCCATTCTTGATAATGCAGGAACAAAGGTATACTTCAATCCAGCAGAAAGTGAAGTACGTGTACTAGCAAGTAGGATTGGAAATGCAACACCTGATGAATTACGCATGTTGCAGAAGGGTCAATGTCTCGTACTAGGACAGTTTATACAAGCAGATCAGGGATTAGGTAATCCTTCGTATAATATTGTGAAAGTGCCGGCTATGAATAGTAGGTAGGAAATTTAAACAAATATTAATTGCTTGTGGCAGGAAAGTTCGTACCTCGAGGTCGATATTTTTAGCTGAAAGTGAGTCTTAAAAAGTAAAACACTTACAAATGATGTAATCCATCAAAATTTGTAAGTGTTTTATGTTTGATGAAAAACCTCTAAAAGAGATAGGTTTCGTATTGATTATACATATCTTTTACAGCTATTAGTCTTTGAAAAGGTATATTGCTCTATCATATTGTACTTATTTCTATAGAAAGATACCTTTCAAGTATCGAGAAATTTTTATTAAAAGCTATACTTAGAGTGGTATTAACGATTCCCGTAAGTTTTTTGTGAATTGAGTTTTATTCTACAACAAATCTTTAATCTGTTGATAAATATATTCTTTGCTTAACCACCATGCCTGTTTTGTCATATAATCGTCTGTAAAATTTTCTTTTTCACTATCTGGTCGATCTTTCCATTTTGCTGGACGAGGTAATTTCCTGGAATTATTCATTAATTTCTTTTTTGGAACCTCTTTTACTAACACGTCTTTATAGTATTGTGATTTATATTGAGCAACTTGAGCATCGGGGCGAAGATGTAAAATATCCTCAATAGACGGTTTTATGAAATTATTCTTTATTCTGATTTCATTATTCCCATTTTTAGTAAAAGTTAGTTCTACACCGTTTTTTAGTTTCTCTACCTCAGTCTTCCAAACTCTTTTAACTGGACCCTCTATATCATTAATAGGCATATTCCAAAATTTAGCTCCAGTAAAAATAATTTTCTCGGGGTTTGTTTCGTAGGAATCATTATTTTTTTTCTTATTAAAATCATTAAAGACTAAAAGTAGAAATTTTTTTCTTTCTAAGAAATCATAAACCTTAGAATCCTCCCAAGATTCATTAACCAGTTCTAAAAATGAAGGAATACCCATGAATTTAAAATGTTCTTTTGGTTGCGACATCCTTAAAGGAACAGTTTTTAAACTAATTTCAGCTTTTTCGATTTCTTCTGATGTGACATCATCTGTTGTGGTTGGCAAATTAAGAATTCCACGGATTATCATATTATTAATATTTTTTTGTGACTGACTCTTACGGACTTCGATACCAAGTTTTTTAATCAATTCACTTTGTTTCATTCCGTAATAGGGAGTAAAACGGGAGACAATAATTTCCTCTAGGGTTTTCTTTTTTAGCTCACTAATGTCCTTCACAATACTACTAACCGCTTCAGTATGATCTGGTCCAATGATATGATTATTTATTAGTTCATTAATGAATTTTGCTTTAAATGAATAGGCTCTAGGCTTTGCCGGGACATCTGAATACTTCTGCTTTGTATAATCAGCACCGGATGTGGACTTTGTACATGCCCCTAAATAATTTGTAAGCCCTTCGGATAATTGATCAGCTTTACCGGAGTTTATATATTCAGAAATTTTTTTCCAATCCTGCTTGATTATTTCTAAATCTTTCTTTGGTATCTCGATTACAGTTTCTTTAGGCAACCCAAAATTTTTTAACTCTGTCATTGAAAGTAGATTAGCATATGATACTCGGTATTTTGTCTTATCTTCAATCTTTTCTCCACTAGAAATTTTTTTCTTATGAGATACATCACGCCTATAATATTGAATCAACTCAATCAACTTATTCTTCTTCCAAAATGAACTTTGTTCAAATGATTTACCATATTCATTTTGGTAATTAATCTTATTTAAAACGAGCCTTTCCCCAGCAATGACTTTAGTTACTTTTCGCTTATTGATATTTTTTGTTTGTTGATCGATAGGGGTAACTTTTAATTCTACACCTGCTTCTGGAAAATCTGGTTCTGTATTATTATCTGCAGGATGGTCAAACCAGACTTGCTCTATTACATTACCTGGATATGATTTGTTATTCACATTTATAGTGCCATTTACATCGATTTCACCAAGTGTTTTTCCTACAGCTTCTAATGCTCTTTTATGTACTTTCTCCATCGTATTATAAACACTACTCAAAATAATTCACTCCTCCAACGGCAAACACATGCTGAATATATGGTATACCAATATTTGGTTGTTTTGGTAGCCTAGTAATTTACAAATAGTACTTCAAACAACTAGGCAACTTTTATATGGTGTCTCATTAGACATTAAACAATTGTGAAGAGTAACGATTGGATTACTTCTCCTTATAATTAAACCAGTTTTTTTATTCCACTCCTTTAATTTAATATGATTGATCAGCACCCTAGTATTTTCCTGAACTTTCTCCGTTAGTTCATAGCTAGTGACAACTTTTAATAGAATAACAGGTAAAAATAGAACAAACGTTTCGTATGGTGTTATAATATAGAAGTGAAATCTAATATATATTTATAATATAAAAACAATTTAATTTATAGCTTAAATGGTTGATCTTTTACTCAGTTTTTATTATAATGTGTTAAAGGTATATTTAGTACCGAAAGGATGTTCGAGAATGTTAAAGGTAATGGAATTATTTGCTGGTGTAGGCGGGTTTCGATTAGGTCTCCAGGCAACAAACGGATTTGAAGTAGTCTGGGGAAATCAATGGGAACCATCCAAAAAAGCTCAAGATGCTTTTAATTGTTATTCAAGACAATTTAAAGATAAAGGTGTTCATTCAAATGAAGATATAGCGAAAGTAGATGAAAAATTATTCAATGGCATGGGTATTGAGCTAATAGTAGGGGGATTTCCTTGCCAGGATTATTCTGTTGCTCGAAGCCTGTCCGGAGAGAAAGGGTTACAAGGTAAAAAGGGAGTACTTTTTTGGGAAATTGTGCGTTTAGTAACTGAAGTTAGACCTAAATATATTCTCCTTGAAAATGTTGATAGATTATTAAAATCACCATCTAAACAAAGAGGCCGAGATTTTTCAATTATGTTGGCAAGTTTACGTGATTTGAATTACTCGGTGGAATGGCGTGTAATAAATGCTGCTGAGTATGGACAAGCTCAAAGACGACGTAGAATATTTATTTTTGCAGTAAGTAATGATACGAATTATATGAAACAGATAAGCAATGTAGATGATTCACGGATACTACATGAGGATGGTTTTTTTGCCAAACCATTTCCGATACTTGACCAATCTTCGGATAAGCATAAACCTCATTCATTTTTATTACCTCAAGATATATTAGAGATATCAGATAGTTTCTCAAAGAAATATCATAATTCAGGAATAATGAGGGATGGAGTAGTATATACTGAGGAAATTATTCCGATGGTAGAGGAAGCAAAAACCTTAGGGGGAATTCTTCAATGCAATGTTGATGAAAAATACTATCTTAATGAAAATGCAATCGAAAAGTTTAAATATTTAAAAGGTGCCAAGAAAATAGAACGGACCGCTGCATCTGGTCATAAATATATATTTTCTGAAGGTGGCATGTCATTTCCAGAACCACTTGATAAACCGGGTCGGACAATGCTGACAAGTGAAGGTACTGTTAATAGAAGCAGTCATGTTATTGAAGATCCTGAGACAAGACGACTTCGCATATTGACACCTTTAGAATGTGAACGACTTAATGGCTTTCCTGACAATTGGACAGAAGGTATGACAGAAAGAATGAGATATTTTTGTATGGGAAATGCTCTTGTTGTTGGTTTGATAGAACGAATGGGCAATAGAATTTTGCAAATTGAGCAGAATGAATTAGAGTCTTTGAAAGAAAAACCACTGCAATTAAGCTTTTTTAATCATTAATATAATCGAGAAGTCGTGAAAAATCCTTGATGATATCATCAAGGGTTTTTCTTTTTATAGTTAATATTACATTTTCTATGAATTGAGTTAATTTTCAATTGTTTCTTCAAAGCTTCTCCTTGGCATTAACATTTCAAGTATATCGACATTACTTTTTTAATAACCTAATCAAATTTTTGATTTCCTATTTCTGGTATACTATAAATAGAAAATTTTAATTTTATTAGAAAAGTCAATATTTAATTACGGAGGAAGATATATATGCCATTTTTACAATGTTCTTGCGGTTCATTGCTAAAAGGTTATCAGTTGAGTCGAAAGGTATTATCTGCAGGTGAATATAGGCTTTGTGAGTATAAAGTGGGAGCTGCTTTGGAAGCGAGTTCATGGAGGGGTATTGATGAAGCAAACGAATGGATGAAGAATAAAGACGATGCCGTCTATTGTCCTAAATGTCATAATGAGATACCAATCGATCCCGCAGAAGTTGAAGTTTTATTGGATAAAAGAATTCCAGGGTTGAGCTCTAGTGAGTTTGATTCCATTGAAGTTATCGAAAAATTGAAACAGGTAAGCCAAAAGGAACGTGCTGAAATATTCGTTCATAGCATTCCAGAGAGTGATCCTGTATTTGGGGAGATTCATGATGAATTGCCAGAAAGTTTAAGGCGTGCCCTCAAACAGATGAATATAGAATCACTTTTTACCCATCAGGCTGATACATATAATGCAGTTAGAAAAAAGAAGGATGTTGTGCTTGTTACACAGACTGCTTCAGGAAAAACTCTGTCATTTAATTTACCTATTTTACATGGGCTATTAGAGAATGAAAATGCAAGAGCATTATATATTTTCCCAACAAAAGCTTTAGCTGATGATCAGGTTGAACAGCTTTATCGTTGGACAGGAGAAAAGGTTGAAGATGATTCCTACGAGCAGGATGAGTGGTTTGAAAGAACTATCCGATTAGGTTCTACAAACCTTCCTTATGGGCGTCTTGATGGGGATACACAGCCAGGATCAAGAAAAAGGTTGTTGAAGGATGGCAGAATTCTGTTTACCAACCCAGATATGATTCATCATTCTATTTTAAGGCAGGTTCAAGGAAACCATCAAACTTCCAATCACGTCTGTAACCTTCTGAAAAATTTGAAGTATATTGTCATAGATGAAATGCATCTGTACAGAGGGGCTTTTGGTAGCCATGTTTCATTGGTCATCCGCAGGTTAAGGAAAATTTGTGAGGAACTGGGTAATCGCGATATCCAATTTATCTTATGTTCAGCCACGATTGAGAATCCGAAATTATTAGCTGAAGAATTGACTGGAAAAAGCGAATTTACGTTAGTCGACAATGATGGTTCATCAAAGAGGAAACGTCATATCGTATTTTGGAATCCAGGAGTAACCCTGGATACAGGAGTGCGTAAAGCACCTGTATCGGATGCTATTTCAATTGCTGAAAATGTTCTTGTGCATGAAGAAAAAATCATTCGGACAATCATGTTCCAGGGATCCAGATTGCAAGGGAAAGTTACAGCGCGATCTATGAAAGATGTATTAAGAAAAAAGCTAAAACTAAAAAAGGAAAATGTAGCAGGGGTCCAGTTGTCTGCTTTTTATAATGGCATGCTAGGTGTTGATGAGAGAAAGCAGGTAATTAATGCCATTAAGAAAAGTGATGTCCATTTGGTAATAGCCACAAATGCTCTAGAAGTTGGAATTGATATCGGCGACTTAAGTTTTGCGATTTTAAGCGGTTATCCTGGGAGTAAGGCTGCGTTTTCGCAACAAATAGGCCGAGTTGGGAGAAAAGGTGAAGGGGTGGCAGTCATGATTTTTGAAGATGAGCCGCTTCAGCAGTATTACATGCAAAATCCAAATACCTTCTTGGAGAAGCCGCCAGAAGTGGTGAGAATTGATCCCAGAAACGCAGAACTATTAAAACTGCATCTTGCTTATCTACAGGATGAACTTGGTAGACCACTGTCAATAGAGGATTTGAAAATTTTCTTGGTAAAAGAGGAGGCTGCTAAACAATTACTTGAAAATTTAGAACCAACTAATGAAGAAGAATTGCCAAGGTCCAGTTTAAGATCAGGATCTTTGCAAAGCTACAAGGTCGTGGTAACAAAATCGCGTGATGTATTACTAGAAAGCATTGATGAGTGGACTGCATTCAGGGATTTTCATGAGGGTGCCATCTACTGGAATGCTAATGAAAAGGGTTATCGGGTTGATAGCATTAATCGCAAGAAATTAGAAATTCTTGTGACACCGATACGGGGAGAGATAGAATATTATACACAATCTATTTTTAAGGACTTTATCAATGTTTCAGAGGGAATATCTGTTCAGGAAAGCCAAAAGGTTATAAAATCTACGGGCATTTTAAATATAAAGAGGTCAATATTTGGATTTAATAAATCATATTTTGGTTCCCGGGTTCCTGATGTCGAGAATCTCAATCCCCCATTGGTAGCTGATTTTGATGCAGAGGGCATGTGGATAGTGTTATCTGACGAGTTAATACAAGAAGTAAAAGGTGCTTTAGGATCGGATTACTCTGAGGAAAAACTGGATGGGTCTATACGCGCTGCTGAGCATGTTTTACTGTCCGTTATTCCTGATACCATCATTTGTGATGCGAACGATATCTCCGGTTTTTCAGGTTTATCTGTTTCTGGGTTTGCTAATAAGCCTGTTATTGGTTTTTATGGCAATCAATCAGGAGGAATGGGTACGACCAAAGCAATAGGTGAACATATGGAAAGAATATCGAAAAGTGCAATTCACCTCTTGAACAATTGCTCATGCTCTGGCGGATGCCCTTCATGCATTCAATACCCTGGTAAGGATAATGACCATCTTTCCAAGATAGGGGCAAAGGCTATCCTTCTGCTGCTTAGCTATTCTATCAAGAATATTTTAAAGGGGGCTGAACTTAATTGCCTTTAGTATGTATAAATTGCCATACAGCAAAACAAAAGCAGTTATATTTTTATCAGATTAGTAGAAAGTACAAAGGAATCCCTTATAGAAGGCTGATTAAGCAGCCTTCTAATGGTCTTCATGTTGAATCGTGGATTAAAGATAATGATAAAATGGATAATACTCCAGACGGGGTATACTGCGACAACTGCCATAAGAGTTTAAATGAAGAATTTTTAACATTTGATGAGTTAGCTTTGCTTGCAGATAACAGAATGGAGACCTGGTCATTTAAAGATCAATCACTTGGCGAGGTGGTAGGAAATCTAACCTCCCTTGGCGATAAAATAGGTTCTTCTGTTGAAAGATACCATATTAATTCGAAGTCAGCTCAGTACGGGGAACTTGAGAAAGACTTGCCTTATCCCTTAGCAAACAACTTAAAAAAAATAGGTATTGAAAAACTATACTCTCATCAGGCTGAAGCGATTAATCGTATACGAAATGGTGAAAATGTAGTCATTACAACAGGTACTGCATCCGGAAAGTCTATGGTGTACACAATACCAGCACTAGAAACATTCCTAAATGATGAAAATGCAACTGTACTTTATTTGTCACCGCTTAAAGCGCTTACTCGTGATCAGCTTATGACTTTAGATACATTTAATGATAATGAAACTGAAAGTCAAGATTCTTTTGGATATAGAACTATTTCATTGGGAGGGAAAAAAGTAAGTGCTGGTGTACTCGAAGGAGGAAAGTCTGATTCTGTAAAGGAATTAACTTATGATCATGCAAGGTATTGGTTGACAAATGCACACTTCCTGCACTTTATTCTTCAAGGTGCTGTACATTTTAAACACAAAAGCAGATATATTCGTTTTTTTAAGAATCTTAAATATGTTGTAATAGATGAACTACATGCTTATAACGGAATTCTTGGTTCAAAGGTGGCAATGCTCTTGCGGCGCCTAAGGAACTTATGTAAAGCTCTTGGAAATATTGACCTTCAATTTATCGCATGTTCTGCTTCTATAGGGAATCCCAAGGAGCTTGCAGAGGAAATTACTGGATTAAAGGGTAGAAATGGATTTTCCTTAATTGACCATGATGGGAGCCCTGCTTATGAAAAGGAAATATTATTATGGAATCCGGGATTACTTGGCCAAAAATCAGAGCAAAGGACTAGAAGAGCGCCTATTTCAGAGGCTATTGAAATTTTAAAATCAATCGCAGCATCTTACCGCATGCTTCCCAAGTCAATATTCTTTTATGGCAATAGAAAGGCGGCAACGAATGCCAGCTTTGAATTAAATAATGCAATAAGATCAAGACTGGGTGAGGTACTGCAGGATAAAGAAGTGCCACTGGAACTGTTCTCTCCTTTCCATGCTCAATTGAATTGGTACAAAAAACAAGAAATTATGGATAAAATAAAAAAGGGAGAATTGGTTGGTCTGGTGTCAACTTCTGCCTTAGAGATGGGTATTGACATCGGAGATTTAAGTTTGTGCATTATGATAGGATACGCCGGGAGCAAAGCTAGCTTCTTGCAACAAGCTGGTCGTGTAGGCAGAAAGGGTCCTGGCTTAATAATACAAATCTTTCAAGAGGACCCTTTAGAACAATATTATGCAGCCAACCCTGTAGAATTTATGGAGCGAGAACCTGAACATGTAACGATTGATGTTTCAAATCCTCTTATTGTTTCTGAACATATGCAGTATGCCGCTTATGAAGTTAATGGGAAATTGACTTCCCCACATAACTACTTTAAAGTTTCTGCTGCTAAAAAAGCAGATGGCTTTGCTGAAAAGATGAAAGAAGTAAAAAAAGGTTTGTGGGAATTAACAGATAAAAATGTTATATATAATAACCTATTAAAAGGTGGTAGGGTCTACACTGTGATAAATCAATCCACAAAAGAAGCTATGTTTGAGGGAGTGGATGATAGGTCATTACTAAGGGACTATCATTACGGTTCGGTGTTTCTTTATAATCAAAAAACCTATAAGGTGACGCGAATCTTATCCAATAAAAATGAAGTATGGACTGTTCCTTTTAAGGCTGATTATACAACAAGAGGACAAGTTAATGATTCAATAAACGTCTCAGGAGAAGTCTCCACTCAGCCGGTTAATGATTTAATGGAATTAGGAAAAGGAAAACTCGTGATAACAAGGAGACTATGGGGATATAAGAAAGTAAACCTATTTGGTGGAGGCACATCAAATCTTATCGAAGACAGCAATATGTATCCGGTAAAATACTCAACAGATGGGTTGTGGATTCAATTCACATCAGAAAAAATAAATGAGTCAGCGTTGCATGTACTGGAGCATGCCATTGCTTCGGCAATACCTACAATCGTAAAGTGCTCCCATAGTGACTTTTCATTAATATCTTCGAGTAATTTAAAGGAATTTGAATATCGTCCAACTATTGTTTGTTATGAAGCAGATGGTGGAGGCGCAGGGATTATGGAAGCAATAGAATCCAGATTATCTCATATCTTAAAAAAAGCATTAGCAATCTTAAAAGCTTGTGAATGTGAAGATGGTTGTCCTAACTGTACCCACTTATCGATTTGTGAACGTAACAATGAAAATCTTGATAAAGCGGGCGGGGTTGAGTTTTTAGAGAATGTATCGTCTTCAATTGCATTCACAAAGAGGTTTTAAGCACGAAAGAAGGCTAAGCAAAACAGAAAAGTTTAATATGTTTTCCTTCTGTATTCCATATTATGAGCGGTGTAATAGCTAAGGTTCTTTTGCTTTCGCTTAGAAAGCAAGAGAGCCGTTTTGTTATTTTGCACATTAATTCATGTCTTATTGTGGATGCTCAGTTTAACTTCCAAAACAGAATTCAGTTTTGTTTTAATAATCAGACTTTTCCGATTTTAATTAGCGGAAGTTGCCTTATAATGTAAACAAATTAAAATATTCATAATTTAATTAAAAAAAGTTTCCTAAAAGTTAGTAATTGCCCAGGCAGGAGCGACAAGTGCGGATGGTGAACTGGTTCAAGAATGCTGTGCACATCTAAGGGGGGATCTTATGATTACATTGAGTTGGAAGAGAGCAAGAAGTCATTTGTTAGGAGGCACATCGGTTTGGACTCAAAGTTGGCTCACATGCTATTGGCCGTCCTGGATTACAACATTGTTCGCAAATTGGAACACAGGAAGGAATTCTTTCTTATGCACGAAAAAAGCAGAGGAAATCGCCAAACATTCATCGGAATGGATTTAAATCCTATCATAACCGGAATATCTTAAATGGAGCCGGTTCAGATACGGGTTCACCATGCACATCTCACCGTGCTCTGCTGGATGAATTGTATACCATGTATGAGTTGATTGATTCCTGATACAAAAATGTGCAAAAAACAGCAACAGTAAATGCCGGGAAAATTTTAGGACGTGACCTTGGGCAAATTAAATAGGGCTGTTTGAACTTCAACGCTCTCTAACTCAATTTTGGTTACTTAAATGGAATATCTTAGTTCTCCTGTATTAACTCTCTATAAAACGAAAAAGCCAATTTACTATTTTTCATTTCATTCAGTTAATAGGTTTAGGAGCATCTTATCAGTAATTTAAGAGCTAAGGGAAACGCACTTATTATAAATAGAGAATGGTCGATATAATAGTCGGCTATTCTTTTTTGTGTTGATATCACCCCAAAAATGGGCTGCTGCCGTAATGCCGATCTTGGTTTCAATCATGCTGCCCACCATACACTCCATCCCGCAGACTTCAGCGAGCTGACAATCTGGCCACTTGTTGAAACGCAGTTGAGGGACTGTGACCGATCAGGTACTGTTGAAAATACCAGATACTTTTTTTCTTTCAAGTTGTCTTTCGATGCACCGGTACCATTACCCTTTCCAAGTTTTACACTTAAATCATTTTTTCTCAATCGATGTCACAAAAAAAATCCCAGCATCGTTATATTTATGAACAGGATTAAAGGAGGGGGGACAACAAATCAAGGGAGAATGATAAACAGAAAACGATGACGTAGGAACATTAGATAAACTTCAGTTTGAGACCGTCAAAAAAGTTATAGTCTTAGATTAAATACTAAAAGAAATTAATTATAAAAGAAAAGGGGTACAACAATAATGACACAACGTATTAATTACATGCAGCAATCTCCGGAATTTGTTAACAAGATGATGGAACTGAGCAATGCCGAGAAGGAAAGCTCAATTGAAGAGAAAATCATCCACCTCGTTCACATTAGAGCTTCACAAATCAATGGATGTGCATTTTGCGTGGATATGCATATCAAGCAGGCAAAGATCCATGGCGAGAGAGAGCTTCGCCTTTATCATATCCCGATTTGGCGCGAATCCACTCTATTTAGCCCGCGCGAACGAGCAGCGCTTGAATGGACTGAGGTTTTGACTAAACTGCCTGCACACGGTGTTTCTGATCACATTTATGACAGTGTTCGTGAGCAGCTATCAGAAAAAGAACTATCAGATCTTACCTTCTCCATTACGGCAATCAATGCCTGGAACCGTATCAGCATAGCTTTCAAAAATGTGCCGGGTTCTGCTGACACAGCTTTTGGATTGACTAAAGCTGGGCTATGAGTGGTATAAACCTGAGATTATGATGGGCTTTTATAGATTGAATCAAACAAAAGGGACCGGTAAGATGGAATTGACATCTTACCGGTCCCTGTATAAATAGAACCTGAATGCTACCTTAATACTCCTGTATGCTTCAGTTTATCGGGGTTTCGGATAATGTATATGTTACGGATCAAATTTCCCTCTGCATGAATGATTCCCACTGTATGAATGCCGTCATGGGTTCTTAAGATATAAGCAGGTTGTTCGTTAATTTGACTGATTTCCATTTGCAGAGTTTCCTCAACCATTGATGCTTTGCGTAAAACGCCGAGAAGAAAGCGAACAACGTGATCACTCGTTTTAATTGGAAAAATAGCAGCCTTTGCTTTTCCTCCTCCATCAGAGACCAGTATAACATTAGGATCAAGCATAGATACCATTCGCTTCATGTTCCCCTGTTTGAGTGCTGCCAGAAAGTCAGTAATCAGTTCGTTAGGGGCTGTTTCAGTATGAACAAGCTCTTTAGAGGTAATCCCCATTTTTGCACGTGCACGACTGAACAGTTTACGGCAATTCACCGTGCTTTTTTCCGTAAGCTCTGCAATTTCTTCATAGTCAAAGCCCAGTGCCTCACGCAGGACAAAAACAACACGCTCCGCTGGTGTAAGCCGTTCAAGCAGGACGATCATCGCATAAGACAATAAATCACCCCGCTCGACTGATTCTATAGAATCGTCACTCGAACTCGATTGAAACAGGGGCTCTGGAAGCCATTCCCCCAAATATTGCTCCCGTTTTTTGCGCGCCGATTTTTGTAAATCATAACATCGATTTGTGACCATTTTACAAAGATAAGCTTTAGGCTCAGATAGCTTCTCCTTTGGAACATCATATAATTTCAAAAAAACATCATGCACAACATCCTCTGCATCAGAGACAGATCCTGTCAATTGATAGGCGAGCTTAAACAGCAATCCTTTATATTGCATGTACATTTCTTGCATCTTTTTCACTTCCAATCTTATTGTGCCAAATGCTGATTCTAAGCAAAGGCTACAAAAATAAAACGAGTAAAGGAGGGTTTTTGTGACAAATAGAAGATCTGCTCCTGAAATTGTACATAACTCGTGGTACTTATTATGTGATGGCTTAGGAAGAGTTTGTTTTTTTACTAACTATAAACGGCTGTGGAGTTGAAATACCACTTTCTAGTAAATATATAGCAGTAAATGAAGGGCGACTTTTTCAAAAACAGGTGAATTTACTATAAGACTTGGATTTTATATATATTATATCTGACCCACGTTGCTTGTAAGAACAAAATATGGTTAATTTGGTTATTAAATGATAAAATTTACAGTTGTAAACCCTTAAGAAATGGGGTCATAATATGAAATCCTACTGGCTATGGATCCTATTAAATATGGTTGTTTGGCCTTTTGCGATTGCTTATCTTAACCTTCCTATAAATAAATTGCCAGTTTACATATTTGGAGTGGCATTTTATTTCCTGCTATTTTTTCTCGTTCCTTTGATCGAGAAAAAGCCCATTGTTTTATTTTTCATATTAGGTACTAATACGATTATTGCAGTAGCAACCCTGTTTCCCTACAATGATCATTTTAATCCCTTTCTAATTCTCATCCTTTCCCTTCTAATCGCTGAGGGCTTTTATCGGCTACCGTTTCGATACAGTATAGTGAATGGGGCAATTGCTGCAATCGCATTAGGGTTCACCACTTTACATAGTAATCTGGGCTGGTTCCTTCAGACTTTCATAACTGTATTTATCCTTTTCCTTTTGATTGCTCTCATCCATTATAAAAAAAACAAGGATCATCTCATGGATCTGGAAGCACGCCATGAGGCTATTTTCAGTGAATTTCGCGATTTAAAACGGAGAGCTGTCTCAGAGGAGGAGGTTGCCAGGCAAGAGGAGCGGGTCCTGATTGCCCATGAAATCCATGATTCAGTTGGTCATAAGCTGACCGCCCTTATCATGCAGCTCGAAATGTTTCGTCTGCAAACCTCTACGGACGAAAAGGAAAGAGTGGAATCATTAAAGGAACTGGCTAATGAAAGCCTCAACGAAACACGCAGGGCCGTAAAATCTCTTAAGGCAAATGACACCGGCGGGCTTCCTGGCATCCTGCGGTTAATTCGCAGGCTCGAATTGGAAAATATGATGCACATTCATTTCTCCGTCAAATACGGTGCCTTTTCTGCCCCGTTGACTGGTGAACAATCCTTTGTGATCTACAGATCAGTCCAAGAAGCATTAACCAATATCATGAAGCATAGTGATGCAAAAGAAGCAGAAATCACCTTCGAAGCACCAGGCGGCAGCATATTACGATTTGAAATTCGAAACCCGTTCATTGGAACGGAGGGCTATCACGAAGGCTTCGGACTAAGCCAAATGAGGCAGCGATTAGAGAAGCATAATGGTGGTTTGAAGGTGTACCAAACTGAAGGACACTTCATAGTTAACGGATTTATTAAAATAAGGTAGTTCTAGTAAAGGCTTTTGGGCGCTAATTTAAATATAATCACTGAGTTGATTGAAGCGGAAGGTGTGAGACTCCTGTGGGAGTAGCGAACCAGGGGAGACCCCGCAGACGCGCAGCGGCGAGGAGGCTCCCGGTAGCCCCACGGAAAGCGAGTGCCTGCAGCGGAAATCAACGGGCAAAATTCAAAGACAATCTATAAGAATAGAGGTGATACCATGATTCGAATACTCCTCGCAGAAGACCAGGTAATGGTAAGACAGGGCTTAAAAATGATGATTGAAACCGAACCGGAGTTCAAAGTCACAGGCGAAACAGATAACGGCAAAGAAGCCATCGCCCTTTGTGAAAAAATGCAATTTGATATTGCCATTCTTGATATCCGCATGCCTGTAATGGATGGACTAAAAGCGGCAAAGACCATCCAATCCCGCTGGCCACAAACCAAGATCTTAATGCTGACAACCTTTGATGACGATAATTATGTCATGGAGGCGCTTCGCATCGGCGTGAGCGGCTACATTCTAAAAAACGGTGACACGGATTCACTGCTCCGTTCAATCCGAAGTGCACTAAAAGGCGGTTTATCCATAGAAGAAGGAGTAGCCGCAAAAGTTGTTCCCCAGCTAATGAAACAGCAGGACACCAAGGAACCCGATCCTTCTCTAACACCCAGGGAACGGGCCATTCTAAAATGCATTGGAGAAGGGCTCAGCAATAACGAAATCGCAGAACGTCTTGCTATTTCTACAGGCACCGTAAAAAATAACACAAGCCAGATTTTGACGAAACTGGATTTAAGAGACCGGACACAGCTCGCCATCTATGCCATCCGCCATAACCTTGTCTAATTCAGAAAAAATGATGAAAGTAATGGTGAAATACATAACTCGTGACGGGAGACAGTAGTGATGCTGTTTCTTTTTTTATATCCTGAACGTATCAACTAAATAAAGGAGTGTGGAACCATGCTCGAAACCGTAAAACTGACAAAAAGCTTTAAAGATAAAAAAGTGGTGGATGAAATTAACCTATACCTGCATACAGGCGAATCAGTCGGCCTGCTTGGACCAAACGGCGCAGGTAAATCAACAACAATTTCTATGATTGCATCCCTCATTAAGCCGACTTCCGGGGATGTAAAGCTTGATGGAAAAAGCACGATCCAAAACCCTTCTGATCTTCGAAAAGTGCTGGGGGTAGTCCCACAGGAAATTGCGCTATATGAGGAGCTATCAGCCTATGAAAATCTGAAGTTTTTCGGAAAAGCCTACCGGGTGGAGAAAGAGACCTTAGAAGTCCGTATTCAGGAAGTACTGGATATGGTTGGCTTAAAGGATCGCCAAAAGGAGCTGATTAAAACCTTTTCCGGCGGGATGAAACGAAGAATCAACATCGCTGCTGCGCTGCTGCATAACCCGAAAATCCTTATACTCGATGAACCGACTGTCGGCATTGACCCCCAGTCACGAAACCATATATTAGAAACCGTTCGGGAATTAAATCAAACCCAGGGCACGACCGTCCTGTATACGAGCCATTACATGGAGGAAGTTGAGCAATTATGCAATCGGGTCTACATCATGGACCATGGAAAAATCATTGCTACTGGCAGCAAGGAAGAATTGCTGAGCATCTTATCCAGTGAAGATACCATTGGGATTCAGCTCAGCAAGAGAAGCGAAGCATTCACGGACAAAATTAAAACGCTGCCGGATGTCCTCCAAGTAGAACAAACGAGTGAGGGCCTTCGCATTCTGGCAAAAAAGAATCATCATCTTTTGAGCAGCCTTGTGCACGCTGCTGAAAAAGAAGGCATTCAAATTATGAACTATCAAGTAGAAATTCCAAGCCTGGAGGACGTCTTTCTGCACCTGACAGGTAAAACATTGCGGGATTAAGGAGAGATGAAAAATGGGCGCTTTTATTAAAAAAGATCTCCTGGTTTTCTGGAGAGACCGCAAAGAGATCTTAATGGCATTATTGCTCCCCATCCTGATCATTGTGATCTTGAATTTTGCCTTTTCAGGCCTTTTTAAGGATGAAAAAGCGATGCAAATAGATATTTCAGTGGTGCAGGAGGATAATGTGAAGAAGGGGAAGGAGCAATTTGCAGCTGCTGTGGAAGCGAAGGGATTATCACCTGAAGAGAAAAGTGCAGTACTTGCAGGAGCAGATCAGCTTGATCCTGTAAAGCTTATTCATGATTTTCTGAACAGCTCAGATTTGAAGGAATTTGTGACTGTAAAGGACTTCAGTGAACAGGAAGCAGCGGAACAAGTGAAAAACGGGGAACTGGATGCGATTATTAAAATTCCAGAAGGGTTTACGTTTGAATCGTTATCCGGTGTTCTATTAGGGGAAACATCTCAGGGGTCCGTAACCATTTTAGCCGAGGAGGAATCGGCAGAGGTCAGCACCCTTCAAGAGGTCGTCCATACCTTTATTAATACGGTAAATACGCAGTTTGCCCTTGGGAGTCAAGGAGGCCAGGCCACGGCAGAACCGATATTGCCAAAGGGTGGCAAGGAAGTGGTTGAAGGCGATGATGGTTCGGATGCATATACCATTTCCCAATACTTCACGATCGCAATCGGAACCCTGTTTGCCTTATTTATGGCTCAAACGGTTTCGTTAAAAACGATGACAGAAAAGCGGGAGCAGGTGTTCAATCGGATTTTATTAACGAATAGCCATCCGTTGTCTTTCTTAATTGGGAAAACGGTATCCGCTTTTATTCTCGCCATTCTGCAATTCGCGATTACCCTGACGGTCGTTCAATTGGTGTTAAATGTATTTCCGGATAAATCATTCACGTTTTGGGCGGGATTAATGGTTGTCCTGATCGCATTTGCCTTAACGGTAGGGGGACTTTCCGCTTTATTTACGGCTCTAACACTCCATCTAAGCGACACCAACGCAGCAAGTGGTATATCTACCCTGGTCATTATGGGGTTTGGCGTCCTTGGCGGCAGCTTCTTCCCGCTGGAAGGACTTCCGGACCCAATTCAAAAAATCGGCGAATGGACACCGAATGGCCTGACACAGACAGCCCTTATTGAATGGGTTCAATATAGTCATTTCAATGACTTGCTATTCCCTATTACTTTTCTTCTGGGTGTTTTTATCATTTGTTTTGCCATCAGTGTGTCAATCTTTCCAAAAAGGGGGCGAAGCTGATGTATCCAGTGTTTTACGCTCAATTTCTAAAGGACAAACGAAAGCCGCTCCTAATCCTGACATTTATTGGCCTGAGCATCTTAGCTACCCTCATTTTCGGAAACTCTGCCTGGCAGACGAATACCACTGTTTCTGTGTTTGCCTCCGGGCCAAATGCCGAGGAGATTGAACAAAAATGGGTAAAGTTATTAAATAAGGATAATGAAAATACCGAATATGTTATATCAGAAGAAGGGGAAGCACGTGAACAGGTTAGAGAGGGAAAAAGAGATGTTGCCATTCTATTAATGGAACAGGATTATCGCTTAATAACCGCATCCGATATGCCCAACATCCAGCTGATCGAGCAGGAGGTTCATAAAGTATTTACGGAGGAAGCACAGCTTCAGGCGATTGCAGGCTCTGCTGATACAGCTGAATTAAGAGAAGAAATCGATCACTACCTGGAAAAACCGCCCCTGACCGTTAACACCAAAAGCGTGAATGGCGGAGAATTGACCAGCCATAACATGGGGACCCAGCTGCTGTTTGGCTTTACCCTGTTTATTGCCATGTTCACCATTGGATTTAAGGTTAATGGCATAAATGCGGATAAAGTCAGCGGGGTATGGAACCGTCTGAACCTATCACCAGTAAGTAAAACCAATATGTATACCGGTCATCTGCTGTATAGCTTTTTCATTGGATTTTTTCAAATGGCCGCTGTTTTTCTGATATTCGAATTTGTCATGAACTATGAAATAGGGCCGCTTTCCCTTATTCTGACGATTGCCGCCGTGTTTACATTTAGCAGTGTAAGCTTGGCTATGCTGGTTGCCGGCTTGACCAAAGCGCCGGAAAAGTTCAACATGGTTTATCCATCTGTTATTCCGATTATCCCGATTATCAGCGGTGTGTATGTGCCGCCGGGTGTAATGGATAATCCGGTATTCACCTTTATTGCTGACCTTTTCCCTATGGGTTATGCGCTTGAGGCGATGATGGATGCTGCTCTTTTTGATGCAGGCTGGAGTGATATTCTGCTGCCGGTTTCGTTTATGCTGCTGATTGCCGTTATCTATATGGGGATTGGGATTAATTTAGGGGAACGGGGCAGGAGGTAAGCATGGGCTGGGTTTCGCTAACCCTTTAGCTCTCTTCCTTATGAATAGAAATTAAAATAGACAAATCGGGACATTGTCTCGTTTTGTCTATTTTTTGAACGTTTTTTCACAGAATTGCCAGTATTATTGACTTCTTTTTTTTGGTACGAATAAAGTAGATGAAATAAATTTTCCAAGGAGTCTGCATCTTAGCTTTCCTCTTGCACCAATTCATAACTTCAATGACAGAGTGGCCAGGTTTCAGGGAATCCAAGAGGATTACCGTTAAATTACGACAATTTCCAAGCAGGAATTAATGAGTGGAAGTTAAAAAAGTAACTCATTATGATGTGAATGACAGAATACAAAGCTAATGTTGTTATATAGGTAAGAAACCAAATAGGCAAAGGTTTTTTCATAAAAAGATAGAGCAGAAACATCCCAACAGGAAAAGGAATTAAAACAATTAACCAGATGGGGGCACCTAATGCCTCCGTAATGGATCCTAAAGACACTACTGAAGTACCGATTATGAATGCTGCTAGAACAGAAATAGCATTCTTTGTAAGGATACTGCCGAAAAAATAAGACAATGAAGTAAGAGATACAGCTAGAATAAAACTAAGAAAATAGTTCATAGTAACCACCTTTGAATTTATTACTAAATTATACCAAAAACACCAAAGGTGAAATGTTTTATTTTAGTAAATATTTTAAGCAATTTCATTTATTTTTTTTCTCAGCTCTATTAGCAAAAATCAACTGTTAAAGCCAAAGAGAAATTAGAACTCGAAGCCATGATGGATGCTGCTCTCTTTGGTGCTGGCTGGCTTCTTCCGTCTGTAAAATAGAAATCCTTTTTAGTAGAAACATAAGTAGACAAATCGAGACACTGTCTCGATTTGTCTATTTTTTTCGAGCAAAATTATACAAAATTGCTGAATTTAGCGGCTTACTATCTTGGCACGGTTCTTGCAATTAATTTAGTTGAAATCTATTTTTCCAAGGAGGCTGAAAGAATGAAAGCATTGGAAAGCAGTAAAGATGTAGCTTTATCAAAGGAGAAAGCCCAGTGGATGTATCAAAAAATGGTTGAGATCCGTCAGTTTGAGGATCGAGTTCATGAGCTGTTTGCAAAGGGAATCCTGCCGGGATTTGTTCATTTATACGCAGGTGAGGAAGCGGTCGCTGTTGGGGTTTGTGCGCATTTAAATGACAAGGACAGCATAACAAGCACCCATCGCGGACATGGGCACTGCATTGCGAAAGGCTGTGATTTGGATGGGATGATGGCTGAAATTTATGGAAAAGTCACAGGGCTATGTAAAGGAAAGGGAGGTTCCATGCATATTGCCGACTTTGATAAAGGCATGCTTGGAGCCAATGGAATTGTAGGTGGAGGATTTCCGCTCGCCTGTGGTTCAGCACTAACAGCCAAGTATAAAAAGACTGATAATGTAAGCGTTTGCTTCTTTGGTGACGGTGCCCAGAACCATGGGACCTTCCACGAGGGAATTAATCTGGCTGCGATCTGGAAGCTTCCTGTTGTCTTTGTTGCTGAAAACAATGGATATGCGGAAGCGACGCCATTTTCGTATGCATCGAGCTGTAAGTCCATTGTGGACCGGGCAATTGCCTACAATATTCCTGGCATCAAGGTGGATGGGAAGGATGTTCTGGCTGTATACCAGGCTGCTGAAGAAGCTGTTCAGCGGGCAAGACGCGGGGAAGGTCCGACACTGATTGAATGTGTGACATACCGGAATTATGGCCATTTTGAAGGGGACGCCCAAACCTACAAAGCAGATCAGGAAAAAGCAGAGCACAAGCAGGATAAAGATGCCATTCTCCTCTTTAGAAATCATTTGTTGAATGAGCAGCTGCTTGCTGAAAGGGAAGTTGAGGCAATTGAAGAATCTGTTGAGGCAGCAGTGAATCAGGCTGTAAAGTTCAGCGAAGAAAGTCCCTATCCGAATGCATCTGAGCTGTTAACGGACGTATATGTCTCTTATTAGTTATAAGAGTATACAAGACAATGTTTTGACTAAAGGACACTTTAAATAAAAGGAGGAGTCTTTCATGACAAGAAAGGTAAGTATGTCAGGGGCGATCAATGAGGCTATGAAACTGGCGATGCGCAAGGATGAGAATGTCATTCTAATGGGTGAGGATGTTGCCGGCGGAGCCCAGGTGGACCACTTACAGGATGAAGATGCATGGGGCGGTGTGCTCGGGGTCACGAAAGGTCTTGTCCAGGAGTTTGGGCGGGAGCGGATTTTAGATACACCGATTACGGAAGCGGGATATATGGGAGCTGCAATGGCTGCTGCATCTACCGGACTGCGTCCCATTGCCGAATTAATGTTTAATGATTTTATCGGAAGCTGCTTGGACGAGGTTTTAAATCAGGGGGCAAAATTCCGTTACATGTTTGGCGGAAAGGCCCAGGTTCCGGTCACGATCAGAACGATGCATGGCGCCGGATTTAGAGCCGCTGCCCAGCATTCTCAAAGTTTATATGCACTATTTACTGCAATCCCTGGTGTGAAAGTGGTCGTTCCATCAACCCCATATGAAGCAAAGGGATTATTGCTTGCGGCAATCGAGGATAATGACCCTGTCATCTTTTTTGAAGACAAGACCCTCTATAACATGACAGGTGATGTCCCGGAAGGCTATTATACGATTCCAATCGGCAAAGCAGATATTAAAAGGGAAGGTTCAGACGTGACGGTTGTAGCCATAGGGAAGCAGGTTCATACCGCATTGGAGGCTGCCGAACAGCTTTCTCAAAAAGGAATTGAAATTGAAGTTGTCGATCCGCGAAGCCTTTCGCCATTGGATGAAGAAGCGATTCTTTCATCAGTAGAAAAGACAAATAGACTCATTGTGATTGATGAAGCGAATCCTAGGTGCAGTATA
Source organism: Cytobacillus sp. Bac17 (assembly GCF_024519925.1). Classification (NCBI taxonomy): domain Bacteria; kingdom Bacillati; phylum Bacillota; class Bacilli; order Caryophanales; family Bacillaceae; genus Cytobacillus; species Cytobacillus sp. Bac17. Next base: position 51,569 of record NZ_JALJRC010000005.1, read on the forward strand.
GCGACAGATATAGCCGCACTGGTGGCTGACAAAGGATTCGATTACCTTGATGCACCAATCAAACGGATCACAGCTCCTCATACTCCCGTACCATTCTCTCCGCCGCTTGAGGATCTTTATCTGCCAAAAGCAGAACGAGTGGTGAAAGTGGTATCGGAGTTATTAGGAACACCTCTTGAAGTGTAATGGGAAGGCGGGATAACCATGTCAGTAGAAGTTGTAATGCCAAAATTGGGAATGGCCATGAAGGAAGGAACGGTATCCATATGGAACAAGCAGGTCGGGGATCGGGTTGGAAAAGGAGAACCGATTGCAAGTGTCAGCTCGGAAAAAATTGAAATTGATGTAGAATCTCCAGCAGAAGGAACATTATTGGAAATTGCCGTTCCTGAAGGGGAAGGAGTCCCGCCAGGAGCTGTTATTTGTTATATCGGCAATCCTGGTGAAAAAATTGCTCCGGTGAGTGCCTCTGTACAAACTGAGGAGCCTAAAGCAGATGCTGAATCTCCAGAGAAGAGCAAGCAGGTGAAAACCGGTGGAGACCGCGTAAAAATCTCTCCAGTAGCCAGAAAAATGGCAGAAGCGGGCGGCATCAATATTAGTGAAATCCAGGGCACAGGACCTGGAGGAAGAATTACAAAGGAAGATGTCCAGGAAGCTTTGAAACAATCCCGTGTGCAAAAGGCAGAAGAGAAGCAAATGGATAAACCCGCCTTGGAATCAGCTGAACAGACCCAGGAAATGAAGGTTTCTGGCATTCGAAAGGTTATTGCAGGCAGAATGCATGATAGCCTGCAGCAGACCGCACAGCTGACGATGAACATGAAGGTGGATGTGACGGAATTAATCTCATTGCAGAAGCAAACAGCCGAAACGGTCCAAAACCGTTATGAGAGTAAACTGTCGGTGACTAACTTTATCGCTCGGGCTGTGGTGCTTTCGCTTCAGAAGCATCCGCAAATGAATAGTGCCTATATCAATGAAACAATCCATTTATTTAAGCATGTGCATCTTGGAATGGCAGTTGCTATTGATAAGGGCTTAGTTGTTCCAGTTATTCGCCATTCTGAAAAGTGTTCGCTCATTGAATTGTCAAGTAGCATTAAAACGTTGGCACAGAAGGCAAGAGTTGGGCAGCTGAGCAGCGAGGAGATGCAGGGATCTACCTTTACGATCAGTAATCTTGGCTCTTACGGTGTGGAACATTTTACCCCAATCTTAAATCCGCCGGAATCAGGGATCCTTGGGGTCGGCGCAGTCTATGATACGCCGGTTTTTAAGGGGGAAACACTAGAAAAAAGAAGCATCCTGCCTCTCAGTCTGACGTTTGACCACCGTGTCCTTGATGGAGCACCGGCAGCAGCGTTTTTACAAACAGTCAAACAGTTTTTGGAAGAGCCGGTTACGATGCTTTTATAGAAAGAAGGGAATGCTTTGGGATCGATCGCCATTATTGGAAGCGGACCTGCTGGATATGTAGCTGCCATTACGGCTGCCCAGCAGGGACAGGAAGTGACCATTATTGACCAAGGGCCTCTTGGAGGAACATGTTTAAATGAAGGCTGTATGCCTACAAAATCTATGTTAGAAAGTGCTGAAGTGTACAGTCAGCTATATCATGCCAATAAGTTTGGAATTCATCTGCCATCTGGGCAAATAGAAATTGATTGGAATGCAGTCCAGGATCGTAAAAACAGGATCGTTTCAACTCTTGTTCAAGGGATTCAATATTTAATGAAGAAAAATAAAGTGAAGGTAATTAAAGGAACGGCCTCTTTCAAGACAAGTAAAGCTCTGCAGGTTGTGAGCAATGGAAATCAGCAAGAAATGAAGGCCGATAACATAATCATAGCGGCAGGTTCCGAACCTGCCCCATTGCCCTTCGCCCCCTTTGATGGAGAATGGGTGATTCATAGCGGCCAGGCAATGTCACTTCAGTCGATTCCATCCTCGCTGCTGATTGTCGGCGGTGGTGTAATAGGCTGTGAGTTTGCCAGTATTTTCAGCAGAATGGGCACAAAAGTGACCATTGTCGAGATGGCGGGTCAGCTCCTTCCAGGCGAAGATGAGGATATCGCTGGTGTCTTACATAAACAGCTTGAAGAAGACGGCGCAGCGATTTACACTTCTGCTGCTCTCAAGCATTTGGAAGCAGCCCGGAAGAAAGCGTTCATTGAAGACGATAAGGGACTCCATGAAATTCAGGCAGACCGGGTTCTCGTTTCCGTTGGCCGCAAGCCTAGAGTCAATCACTTGGGTTTAGAAGGTGTAGGGGTTGACTTTTCCCATCAGGGGATCCATGTTAATGACCATATGCAAACAAACATCCCTTCCATTTATGCATGCGGTGACGTAGTCGGTGGAATTCAGCTTGCCCATATGGCTTTCCATGAAGGAAAAGTGGCGGCTTTAAATGCCTGCGGAATGGATGCTGTAGTTCATGCCAGCGCTGTTCCCCGCTGTATTTACACATCACCTGAAATCGCAAGTGTTGGCTTAACAGAAAAGCAGGCGAGAGAAAAATATGGTGATATCAGAATGGGTGAGTTTCCATTCTCGGCAAATGGCAAGGCGCTAATCGCCAATGAACAGGCTGGAAAAGTAAAGGTTATGATCGATCCGGAATTCGGGGAAATCGTCGGAATTTCCATCGTGGGAGCTCATGCAACAGAGCTTATTGGGCAAGGAGCTGTCATGCTTCATGCAGAATTGACAGCAGACCTGATGGAAAATTTCATCGCCGCCCATCCAACCCTTTCTGAAGCCGTTCATGAAGCGCTGCTAAGTGCTGTTGGTCATGCTGTTCATGTATAAAAGGGGGGATTTGATTGAAAGCTGCTCTTTGGTATAACACAAAAGATATCCGTGTGGAAACAATTCCTGAGCCTTCTCTTGAAAAGGATCAGGTGAAAATAAAGGTTTCTTATTGTGGCATATGCGGGTCAGATTTGCACGAATATTTGGCCGGTCCCATTTTTATCCCAGTAGAAGAACCCCACCCCATATCGAAGGACAAGGCGCCGATTGTCATGGGTCATGAGTTTGCCGGGGGGGTCGCTGCCGTTGGGGAAGATGTAACTGGAATAGAAGTGGGGGACCGCGTGTGCGTAGAACCGATTTACAGCTGCGGTACATGCCGCTCTTGCCGGAAAGGACACTATAATGTTTGTGAACAATTAGGTTTTATCGGTCTCTCCGGCGGATTAGGCGGCTTTTCAGAATACAGTGTGTTGCCATCTAAGATGATTCATAAAATTCCGGACCATATGACATGGGAACAGGCAGCTCTAGTTGAGCCGGCAGCTGTTGCCGTTCACGCTGTCCGCCAAAGTGACATGAAGATTGGGGATTCAGTCGCTGTTATTGGAACAGGGCCAATCGGTTTGTTGGTTATTCAAGCAGCTAAGGCAGCTGGTGCAAGTAAAATCGTTGCAGTCGAGGTTTCCCCGGAACGAAGGGATTTTGCAAAACAGGCTGGAGCAGACCTTGTCATGGATCCTTTAGAAAGTGACCCCATTCAAGCCATAAAAGAATTTACTGATGGGCTTGGAGTTGATGTTGCATTTGAGGCAGCTGGCATCGAGGCTGCTATTCATACCGCAATTGAATCGACAAAACCGGAAGGGAATGTAGTGAATATCAGTATATGGGAAAAACCTGCCAGCATTCCGGTAAACCAATTTATTTTAACAGAGAGAAAGATGACTAGTATCATAGCTTATCGAAACATCTTCCCGCAAGTTATTCAATTGCTTGCGAATGGGCAAATGAAAGCAACAGAGTTCATCACAAAAAAAATTTCCCTTGATCAAATCGTTACTGAAGGGTTTGAAGCACTCACGAAAAATAAAAACCAAATTAAAATATTGGTAGATCCATCATTATAAGATCATTTCAGGCTTCGTGCTAATGCGCGAAGTTTATTTTTTTGAATATTCATAATAAGGAACCGCTGCTTATTGAAAGCGGATACATAATTTAATATAATAAACTTGAAAAATGCCTATTAACACTTAGAGACTCATGTTCAAATGAAATAAATGTATGCCGGAAAATTTTTCTGAATAGAGGGGGCTCCATGGATACTACTTTTTATTTTGATACTTGGAAGCGATTTGTTCATGAAGGTGTTCTTGACCAATCACGATTAGACAAACGAATTTTGGAATCCTGGTACCGATGTAAAAAAGAAAGAGTAAACCCATATTTGAATAAAGGCATGCATTTATTAACTGAAGAGGAATTACATAATAAGAAAGCTCAAAATTCACTGCTTATCGAAATGACTGACCCGTATTTAAAAAAGATGGAACCGATGATAAAAAGTTCTGGCATGATGGCATTATTGGTCGATCCTGATGGATATGTATTATCCCTATTAGGGAATGAAAAAACCTTAATGGATGCCAGCAAAATTAACTTTATGGAAGGCGTACGCTGGACTGAGGGCGCTGTCGGGACCAATGCAATCGGAACGGCATTGGCAACAAAAGAAGCAGTCATGATTCAGGGCCCTGAGCATTATTCTGTAGCTTCTCATCAATGGAGCTGCTCTGCCACTCCCATTATGGACGACCATGGAAGATTACTTGGAGTCATCGATGTTTCATGTCCCGTAGAGCAATCTCACCCTTTTATGATTGGCATGGTTACTTCCATTGCTTATGCGATTGAAAAAGAATTAATTAAGAGATCCCACAGAAAAGAAATCACAATGGTCCGGCAAGCATCCCAATTAGCTGAGACCCATCACAGCCAGCTCTTCATTGTATGTAATCAGAACAAACAAATCATATCCGCGAGTAAACCCGTCCGTGAGAAAATACCGCAGGTCATTGGAATGAATCTGCAGGAATTACTGCATAACAGATACCGGATCAAGTCTGAAATGCCCTTCTATACAAAGGAAGACAACTGTCTGAATGGAATCTGCCTTTTCCTGTCTGAAGTGAATGTGCCTCATCAAAAAGCTTGCTTCCTTCCCTCAAGACCAGCAGACTCCTTTGTATTTAAAGGGGAATGTGGAGTAAGTGAGATTTTCCAGAACACTTTAAAGAAAGTAAAACTCGTTGCTCCAACAGATGCTACCGTATTTATCTCAGGGGAAACGGGTACAGGCAAAGAGTTGATTGCAAGGGCCATTCACGATAACAGCCCTCGCAAAAGCGGCCCTTTTATCTCGTTGAATTGCGGCGCTATTCCTAAAGACCTGATGGAAAGTGAACTCTTTGGGTATGCAGAAGGGGCTTTTACCGGGGCAAAACGTCAAGGAAATAAAGGGAAATTTGAGCAGGCTCAAAGGGGGACGATTTTTCTTGATGAAATTGGTGAAATTCCTCACACGATGCAGGTAGCTTTACTGCGTGTCCTTCAGGAAAGGAAAGTCACCCCTATTGGCGGAACCAAAGAAGTTCCTTTGGATGTCCGGATCATAACGGCGACACATCGTGACATTACTGACCTTGTAAAACGGAGAGAATTCCGTGAGGACCTCTATTACCGTTTAAATGTATATCCAATCGATGTTCCGCCCTTAAGAAATAGAAAAGAAGATATCCCGCATCTCATTAAGCATATTTGCCAAAAGAACAATTGGAGCATAGGCAGCATAGACATCCAAGATCTGATTACCAGATTAAGAGACTATGACTGGCCAGGAAACATAAGGGAATTAACCAATTTGATCGAACGGCTGCACATCATGCTCCCGGAACAACAGTCAGACTACACCATTTTAGAACAGCCTCCAGAGCTATTAAACTTGAATTATTCTTCCGCTTCAGCGAATCGGTTTGAAGAAGACAAAGTGGAAGAAACAAGCTTAAACACACGTGAGAAAATCCAAAGGGATTTAATGCTGGACGCTTTAAAACGGACAAATGGAAATGTAACAGCAGCTGCAAAATTCCTTGGCATTCCACGAAGTACTTTTTATAAAAGGCTGAAGAAGTTTGGAATGTGATTATGAGAAACTAAGGACGGTTCTTTTGCTTTCAGGAAGAAAGCTAGGGAACCGTTTTTGACATGTATCTGTATGATGGAAGATTCCATTGGACTGCCCAAGAGGTGCAAAACTCTCGGTGTGTTTAAGAATTCACTCACCGTAGGAGGGCACCTTTATTATTTGCAGGATAGACACGGTCCCTTCTCTGTAAGGTCGAATCCAATCATTAACCTATTTAATCTTAAGGCTGTTTTCGCAAAATGGTGAGACCCCACAGGCGCTGCGAGCCGAGGAGGCACACCGCCCGCCTCGTGGTTCGCTGAGCATCCTGGAGCGGAAATCTACCTCTCCTCACTCTTTGTTTTTTAATCACAAAATCATAAAAAACAACAATCTTTTAGATAAAAAAGAGCTGCCGCTTCTTCGAGTAGCTCTTTCGTAGACATTCCACTCGAAGAAATGCAATGTCTGTCCATTCCATTGAAAGGGCTGGCACCAAGATTTCAGCTTTACTCCATGTTTACTATCCCATAAACCCAAATAAATAACTTTATAATAAAAATATGCTTTTAAATTCAAAACAATAAGTCTATTATAGTTATTAAAATTAAAAAAGGAGATTCATATGAATTCATCTATTCAAGAACAACTTCAAGTATTTAGAGAAAGTCAAAAAAACAGAGGGCGGCTGCTTATCAATTGTCCTGATCAACCGGGCATTGTGGCTGCTGTATCCAGGTTTCTGTTCCAGCATGATGCAAATATTATTGAATCGAGTCAATATTCGACAAATCCAGAGGGTGGAACCTTTTTTATACGAATCGAGTTTGAATGTCCTGGTTTACAGTCGAAGGAAGAAGAGTTGAAGAGTCAATTTAAGGAAATCGCAGTAACATTTTCAATGGAATGGAAATTAGCATTTGTTTATGAATTGAAGAAGACAGCTATTTTCGTATCAAAAGAACTTCATTGTTTACGTGAGCTGTTATGGGAATGGCAAAGTGGTGATTTGCTTACCGACATCGCTCTTATTGTGAGCAACCACGAGGAAGCAAGACAGATTGCAGAATCCTTGCATATTCCATTCTTTTACATACCAGCAAGTAAAGAAAATAGAGAGGAAGTTGAAGAAAAACAGCTGCAGCTTTTAAAAGAATTTGATATTGACTTAATCATCTTAGCAAGATATATGCAAATTTTGACGCCAGCCTTTGTTGGGGCTCATCCATTCAAGATCATTAATATCCATCACTCTTTCCTTCCTGCATTTGTTGGTGCGAGGCCATATGATCGAGCCCATCAGCGCGGAGTAAAAATAATTGGGGCAACGTCTCATTATGTTACAAACGATCTTGACGAAGGACCAATCATTGAACAAGATATCAAGCGTGTTGACCACCGGGATCATATAGATGATCTAAAAAAGAGCGGACGTTCTATTGAACGAAGTGTTCTTGCCAGAGCGGTTAAATGGCATTTAGAAGACCGGATTATTGTTCATGAAAACAAAACAATTGTTTTTTAAGGAAAAGGAGCAGTGCCTGTCCCTCAATTTAGTAATGCATTTTCATGTGATCTGCCCCCTGTCAAGTGGACAGTGTAAATAATAAAAAAGCTTTAGGGTGCTTTAGCTCTATATCATATAGGGCTAAGGCCGTTTAAGTGTTTTGGACTTTCTGCTGAAGATTTACCGAAATCAAATGGCAAGAACTTGTACGACGATTAGACGAGGGATCAGCTTAGCGGCAAAATGAGATTGAGGCAGGCACGGAATCAAAATTGCATGAACAAATCCCCCATTTTCCTGTAGACGCGCTTTGGTGGGGGGCGTTATCAAATTTGTGCACACATAACACTAATCATATTGGACAGATCATCTATATTCGAAAAGTCCAGGGGTTCAAGGCAAAGTAAAGAGTAGAAAGAAAAGAGGACGGATACAATGGAGCGGAAAGAATATGAATGGGTCAAAGAGAATCGAGAAGTGCTTTTGGACTTTTGCAGTAAAATGGATCCAAAAGATTTTACGTGTGAAATGGGATTCGGCTGGCAGAGTGTGCGTGACACACTTGTTCATGTAGCGAATTGTTATCATGGCTGGCTAGGATCATTTGTTTTATTAAAAACGAAGAAGCCTATCACGCCTAGAGAAAACATTCCGACAATCGGTATCGAGGAAATCAGGACACTATTTGAAGAAGCAGATGCTTATGTGTATGAAGTTCTTGAGTCATTTTCTCAAAAAATGGATGAGTCAATCGTGCAGCCTATTCCTTGGAGAGAATCAACTGAGGAGATTTCAATGACTCCTCGAAAACTGTTCATGCATACTGTCACTCACGAATACCATCACAAAGGACAGATAATGGCGATGGCCCGCCAGTTAGGGTATGAACCGCCAAATACAGATGTCCTGGGGACGAGAGAGTAGATGTAGATAAGAAAGGATGCCCAATGGTGCTTTACGTAATATCGATGGGCACCCTTTGTCACTTTTAAGACTAAAATTAAAATGATCTTTTCTTTTTTAGTTCTTTACTCCTGTATGATGAATAACCCGTTCCATCGCTTGAATATGCCCCAAATGGTTTGCCTCATGAAACAACGCAAATTCGGCTAATTCACCAAAGGTTTCAAGTCCCAAAAATGGTTTATCCAGCTTTTCATTTAACCGTTCAGCTGGAATTTGCTGGATTCGGGCCAATTGATCCTTCAGCTGGATAATGAGCTCATCTGCTTCAGGTATATCACCTTTCCAATCAGCCGGCTTTGTACCGTTTCCAAATAATTCAATATAGTTTGCAGGGATATGGGTCGTTTTGCGGGGAAAGCCGAACATAAACTGTTCACAGACCGTTAATACATGGCCAATATGCCAATGGATCGTGTTGTTAAAACCGTCTGGCTGTATACTTGCTACATCCTTTGATACTGACTCGATCTTTTTAATAAAATAACCTCTTGTCTTCTCAAACTGTTTAAACACTAGTTCATTCATTCTTTTCTCCCCTTCCAAATATTCTCATCTGTTAATATACCAAAAATCCGGAAAGATTAGGAGTGTCAATGGACTGAAAAATTGATTATTGTTTTCTTTTATATACGGCGAAGGTTTAGTAAATGGCAGGACCTTACATCCAACCAATTATAATGTCACTTACACAACGTTAAGCAAACCAGTAAGCTTTTCTGTATCAAACCGGTTGATGATATGCTGTGGGGAACATTAACCGATTCCTATATACAGTTATTAGCCGTAATCAAAGAATTGAAATTGGATTAGGAAGTCGTCAATGTGAATGGTGGAGCAATCGCTCTGGGACAACCAGTTGGAACAAGTGGAGCCCGAATTAGTTATTCTCTGGCGCTGGAGATGAATGAAAGGGTTGTGAAATATGGGCTTGCGTCACTTTGTATAGGCGGTGGGCAGGAATTGCGCTATTACTGGAAAAACCTTAGAATACACACTTTATTGGTTAAATACACAGTATGAGAAAGACAAAAGGAAAGCAGCCCCGGGAGGCTGCTTTTTTGCGGAAGGGTTTGTCAATTTAAGCTTTCAGTTGGATTTACGCCAATCATAGCAACGCATTTATTCTGCCGGATAAAATAAAATCATACTGACACGTGCCAAAGATTTCCCTGAATTATGATAGGTATGGGGCCGATCAGCTTTAAATCTGATGGAGTCACCGCTTTCTAACGTATATTCATCATTATTCACCCGTATGGTGATTTCCCCATCAAAGACCACAATCAACTCTTCGGTTCCCTCGATATGTGGTTCAGCGCTAAGGTATCCACCTTTGTCGATTTCGACGGTATACACTTCAAATCGCTTATCGTTTTCGAAAGGAAAGTAAGGGTATACCCGATACCTGCCATGATCCTCTGATAATGTCTGAATTTCCTTCTTCAAAACAACTTGAGTATCCGGCTGCGGATGATTAATCAGGGAGGTAAAAGAGATCTTTAGACCATTTGCGATCTTCCAAATGGTTGTGATGGTAGGGCTTGATTCACCCCGTTCAATTTGGCCGATCATCGTTTTGCTTACTCCCGTTAATTCGGCCACCTTCTCTAAACTTAATTTTTTGCTTTCTCGAAATGCCTTTAAATTCTTAGCAAGAATTAAATGAATTTCCTCCATAGCTGCATTCCTTTCATCTGTACAATATAACGTCCATAATATACAATATGTAGTAAATCGTTATATTGTCGTTTCTGTACATTATAACATACACACAGAGGAGGAAAGGAGTTATGTCATTTTTATCTTTTTTCTTATATGTTTTTGTTACCAGCTTTACGCCAGGTCCAAACAATATTATGGCCATGGTATTCGCTAACCGGTTCGGTTTAAGAAATACGATTCGATTTTGTTTGGGCGTAAGCGCAGGGTTCTTTGTCATAATGATACTTTGCAGCTATTTTAATCTATTGCTTCATCAATTCATTCCAAGGGTTGAATTAATCATGACCATCGTTGGGGTCATTTATATGCTGTTTTTGGCTTATAAAATCATGACAAGTAAATCGGATGACCAGAACAATAATGATGATAAGCATAACGGCTTTTTTATCGGGATGCTTTTACAATTTATTAATCCAAAGGGGATTTTATATGGGGTTACCGTTATATCAACCTTTATCCTTCCATACCATACCTCACATACGAGCCTGATATTCTTTTCCATTTTCCTTGCATTTGTTGGTTTCCTGAGCACCTTTTGCTGGAGTGTTTTTGGATCCATATTTCAATCCTTCATTACGAAGTATAGAAGTCAGTTTAATGTGATAATGGCTTTATTGCTGGTGTATAGTGCCGGGTCGATTCTTGTGGGGTACTTCATTCGGTAAATGATTGAGCGGTCTTAATAATGGGGTACAGCCAAATGCTGTACCCCATACATGTTCAGTAGGTTTTATCCATTTTATTTATCATAAGTTGCCTTTATAATATTATCTAACTATTGAAAGAAATAAGAAATTCATAGATAAGTATTTATCCAAAGGGGGGAATCTTATGATTACAGTCAAAGACTTTGCTGATGTGTTAGAAAGGGATCATATTTTGCTGGTGAGCGGCGGCAGGCAAAATATGAATAGAGAGATTGCCTATTTAACCAGCATGGAGCTTACAGAAAAAACATCCCGTATGAAAGAAAAAGGGTTTGTTATGACTACGTTTCATGCATTTAAAGATGTGAATCAAATGATTAGCCATTTAGAATGGATGCAGGAGATCGGAATCAGTGCAATTGGTTTTCATACAGCAGCATTGAAAACAATTCCAAAGGAAGTTATTGATTACTCCCATACCCATTCTTTCCCGCTTTTTGAAATCCCCCAAGAGGTCCCTTACTATATCATCCACGAAAAATACAATAAGCTAGTTAATCAAAGGGAAAATGAACAGGCTTCGAAAATCCATAAATTAAATGAAAAACTGATGGAAATTGTTCTGCTGGAAAAGGATTTAAATTCGATTGTAAAAGTAATAGGAGAATATATAAACAATGTTGTGTGCGTATTAGATCCGTATTTTGATTTGATGGCATATTGGAAGACGAAAGAGCAAACCAGAGATGAGATTAAGCACCTGATTAATTTAATCATAAACCAGCATAAAGAGAACGTGTTAAAAGTGCGCTTCACCAATCGTGAAACCAATATAGCAGTGAAAATGGATGGTCTTGCTGAACAGAATTTCAAGGTAGCCCCGCTGTTTTCTAAGATGAACTTTCTTGGATATTTGATCATTTGTCAAAATGGAACGGCGGATAAGTATTCAGAAGAGGTCATCAGGAATGGTATTCGTGCTTTAAGCTTAGCTGCTTATAATAAAAATACATTGCTCCACTATCAAAAAAGCAAAGATATCGAAATGCTTGAAGGTATTTTTCAAGGTGAGTCCGATGATAAGAGTCTATCTGACTTTTATATGGATCTTAAGAAGGTAAGATGCATTTTCCAGGTACAATCCTCCTCTCCGGAAACACTTCAGTCAAAACTTCAAATGCTTTCTGAGAGTTTAATAGAAAATGAAACAAACTCCCGATTATGGATTTATAACAGAAAAATTGTCGGGGTGATTGATTCAATTTTAGACAGAGACAGGTTAGCAAACATGCTGACAGATTATCCAGGAATCCGTATCGGTGTAAGTGCGATAGACGAGGTGAACCATTGCAGTAAATTGAAAGCGATGTATGACCAATCATCTGTTGGATTGCTGCATGGCCAAATCCATGATGAACAATTGGTGTTTTGGGATGAGATGGGGATTGAAAAAATAGCCTATAACTTACAATCCCATCACTTGTTTCAAAACTTTGATGAAGAATTACTGGGTCCATTGTTTGCCTATGATCAGGAAAAAAATGCTTCCTTAACTGAAACGCTGTATACATACTTAAAACATTTTTTCAATCTGCAAAAATCGAGCGGTGAATTATTTGTGCATCCAAATACGGTAAAGTACAGATTGCAGAAAATAAACGAAATAATGCAAGTAGATATTCAAAATCCATCCAATTATTCCATGCTGATGCTGGCATTTTCCATACATAGCTATAAACAGAAGGCAGATCAATTTCAATAGAGTTGTTTAAAAGAGACAAATTACTGTCTCTTTTTTGTTTGTAGTGTACAATGATAAAAAATCTTTCTATTGTTATGATTTTGAATAATCAAACAATAGGAGGGCTTTACAATGCCGGCAAACACGAAATGGATCTTAATAAATGGCAGCATTATTGACGGGCTAAATGATGAGGTGGTGGAGAATTCATACATTAAGGTTGAAAATGGGAAAATTACAGAGGTGCAGCGAGGGGAGCCAGGTGAAACAGAAGGGTTTGAAGTCATTGATTGTACCGGAAAACATATACTTCCCGGCCTGATTGACTGTCATGTACATCTCGTTTGGAATGGCAGTGCAGACCCGCAATCTGTCATAAAAAACGAAGAAAATGACAGAATCGCTTTAGAAGCCTACAAGCATGCATTAGATACACTGAAATTAGGAGTCACTACGGTAAGAGATTTGGGTGCACCGGATCGCACTGTATTACATGTAAGGAATGTCATTGATTCCGGCTTGCTTGCAGGACCTACCATTATTGCTTCTGGAGCACCTATTTGTATGACAGGCGGACATGTTTATTATTTAGGCTATGAATCGGACGGGCCGGACGAAGTCCGCAAGAATACTAGAAGGGTGCTTAAAGAAGGGGCGGACCTGGTGAAGGTGATGGCAACGGGCGGTATTTATACGAAAGGTGAAGAACCTGGTTCCGTCCAATTAACAATTGAAGAACTGAGTGCTGCAAAAGAAGAGGCACTTAAGAAAAATAAGAAGGTCTCCGCCCATGCAGATGGAATTGAAGGAATCATGAATTGTTTAGAGGTCGGGATTGACACAATTGAACATGGAATTTACGCAGATCGTCAGGCTCTTGAAATCATGAAAAATCAGGGAACCTTTTTAGTGCCGACAATGGCTGTCATGAGACAGCTTATTAGCAGCCCGGACATTCCGGCATATGCTCTTGAGAAAGCGAAGCAGGTAGTGGGACCGCATTTCTCTATGCTGCAGGAGGCTGTTCAAATCGGAGTGAAGATTGCGACAGGTACTGACTGTGGCTCTCCATTAACCCCGCCCCGCTATTATTATGATGAATTAGCGATTATGCATGAAGCGGGAATGTCGGAAATGGAAGTCATCAAAGCATCTACGATTGTTGCCGCTGAATGCCTTGGGATTGAAGATCAGCGCGGCAGTATTTCTCCAGGAAAATTTGCCGATCTGCTGATTGTAGACAGCAATCCTTTAAATGATTTAAATAGTTTGCGGGGAAATAAGCTGGTTATGAAAAATGGTGTTTTGGTCAGCTGAAGTCTTCACGATGCTGAAACGGAAACTGCAACGGGGCTCTGCAAGTACGGGGTCTCCCTTGGATACCATTAAATAGGAAACATGGATCGCTGTTCCAGGATAACTGCATTAAGCTTTCACGCAGCCTTATATAAAAATAGTAAAAGGAGTGAGCTTATTGAACACTTATTTAGTTGCAGTCATTCTTTATCTGATTCTAATGGCGCTGATTGGTGTGTATTTCGCAAAAAAATCGGTGAAAAACAGTGATGATTTCATGGTTGCAGGACGAAGCCTGCCTCTATTCGTTGTAATGGGTACTCTTCTTGCAACGTTTGTCGGGTCTGGAACTGTCGTCGGCGGAGCAAGCTTTATTTACCAATACGGACCGTTTGCCGCTATTTTTAATCTGTCAGGCGGAATTGTTGGAGCGATCATTCTGTATTTTATAGCTTCTAAAATCCGCCAGATTGAAATCTATACAGTACCAGATCTTTTGGAACGGCGCTTTGGAAAAACAGCACTTTATATATCATCCGTTATTATCATCTTTGCCTTTGTCGGAATAACAGCTTATCAGTTTACAGGCGGAGCCTATGTGCTGCAATTAACTACCGGCATTCCATTGGAAGTTGGAGCCATTATTATGTGTGCACTGGTTATCTTTTTAACCGTAAGCGGCGGTCTATTTTCAGTTGCGTATACGGATGCACTTAGTGCCATTCTCATTATCATTGGCTTTCTTTTCGGGGTTCCCTTTGCATTGAATGCTGTTGGGGGATTTGAAGGATTATCTCTATCTTTGCCTGAAATGAATAAGACCTGGAATGGCGGTTTATCATTTCCTCAGCTTCTCGGCTTCTTCCTGCCATTGTTTTTACTCGTTTTGGGTGATCAAAACATGTACCAGCGATTTTCCGCTGCAAAAGATCCGAATGTAGCCCGGAAATCCACGATCGGATTTTTTGTTGGCAGTGTGTTTGTCATTAGTTTAACCATCATCTTAGCAACTACCTCCATTGTGCTTTTTCCGGACATAAAACCCGATACAGCCATTTTATCCCTTGCGATCGATGGTGTACCCCTTGTAGTCGGATTGCTTATTCTCTGTTCAGCCGTTGCCTTTATTATCACAACAGCCACTTCTTATCTGTTATCAGCATCAGGAAATATCGTTAGTGACTTAATCCAGCGCTCAAGTAAAAGCAAGCTATCAGAGAGTAAACTTCTATGGTACAACCGTGTCATTGTCGTGATTTTAGGGGTACTTGCGTATGTATTAGGGCAATTCTTCCCAAGTGTCCTGGCCATCCAAATGTATTCGTATACGATGTATGGAGCGTCCTTAACTCCTGCCATTCTGGCAACCGTATTATGGAAGAATGCGACAAAAGCAGGCGTCATCAGCTCCATGATTGTGGGTGGTTCTGCAACTATGATCTGGGAAATCGGTCTTGACCGGCCTTTAGATTGGAATAGTGTGCTGTTTGCCTTGCCATTGTCCGTTTTAACACTCATTATTGTCAGCCTGGCAACCAGAAATAAAAATGTATCAGCAGACCTTACGACAGATCATACAAGCTAAAAGGATTTTAAAAGGAGTTGGAAAGCGTGAATTCAACGAAACGAATCAATCGATTAAAAGAGTATATGAAAGAACAAGCCATTTCTGCTGTATTTGTCTTTAATCCTGACCATCAATTTTATTTAACGAATTTTAAAGCTTTAATTTATTCACGGCCCATCATCTTTCATTTACAGGAAAAGACAGCCATGATTGTTCCTGGCCTTGAAGAAACCCATGCAATGGAACATTCACATGCAGATGATGTGCTGGTCTATTATGAGCATCCTGATGCTGGCAGGGATGAGACATCACATATGGAGCATATAAGTGCATTGGTAAAACAAAGTCCTAAATCATCAAAAATTGGTGTGGATTTAGCCTTTATTCCTGGTGAGGTTCTTCTCTATCTTCAGAAATCAGGCTATCAGGTAGTTGATGTCGGGCAATTCATTTATCAAATGCGATTTATCAAAGATGAAGATGAAATTCACATGCTGGAGCAGGCCGGACAATTAGTGAACCTGGCAGTAAGCAAGTCATTAGCGCAAATTCAAGCGGGAACTACAGAAATGGAAATAGATGCAGCTGGAAATTCGGCCCTGTTTGAAGCAACTGCGGCCCAATATCCTGATTCAGTTATTGATGTTGTGGTTATGTCGCCTTCAGGATTAAAACGAAGCATCATGCCGCACGTCTTTTCCAACACAAGAAAAATTGAAGCGGGAGATGTCATTATTCACAGCAGACAGGTTGGGCTAAATGGATATCGTGCTGAATTAGAGAGAACCGTGATTGTCGGGAAGCCAACATCCCAACAGGAAAAGGCTTTTCAAGCTGCTATAGAAGCGCAGCAGCGTGCGATTGATTTTATTAAGCCAGGTGTAAAGTTTTCAGAGGTAGATGGTATTGCCCGTGAAGTGTTTGAAAAAGCGGGACTGGAAAAATATGCGATTCACCGTACCGGACATGGAATAGGTGTATCAGCTCATGAGCAGCCATTTTTGCGTTATGACCATCATGATGTGGTAGAGGAAGGAATGGCATTCTCGATTGAACCCGGGATTTATATACCTGGGGTTGGCGGTTTTAGACACTCTGATACTGTTTTTATTACATCTGATGGATGCCGATTAATTACAGAATATCCGCGTGATATGGAGTCGCTGCTTTTCTAAATCATATATCAAACGAGAAAGGGAGAAGTATTGTACTTCTTCCTTTTAAAAGTGATAGGAGGAACATGTGATGGAGTTTGTAATTTCGAATGTGCAGCTATTATATGGTGAAGAATTGGAATGTAAGAAGGGTTTAGCTCTTTTGATAAAGGATGGGTTGATAAAAGATATTATCCCTGAATCCCAACTGCCGGCCACCGTGAAAGTCATCGATGGAAATGGAGGGTTTCTAGCTCCAGGTTTGATAGATTTACATATTCATATGATGTGGGACGGTTCATTGAATCCGGTTCAAACTTCCGAAACAGAAGGCTATGAGCAGATGCTGATAAGGGCTGTTGCCAATTGTCAAACCTATCTCCATCACGGTATAACAACTGTCAGGGACATTGGCTCCATTGATGATATTGCTCTGCATGTGGCAAAAGGGATCAAAAGGGGGCTCATTTCAGGTCCTGATGTCATAGCCAGCGGAAAAACATTAACCATGACAGGCGGGCATGATCCGTTCTGGGCAAGATTTGTCGATGGGAAGGAAGAGGCGCTAAAAGGTGTGCGAGAACAAATTTTTAAAGGTGCTGAAGTGATTAAAGTAAGTTCTACTGGCGGGGTCTACGGAAGAATAGAAGGGGAACAGGTCGGCAATGCGGAACTTAGCCTGGAAGAGCAGGAAGTCATCTGTAATGAGGCGCATCGTTTTGGTCTCAAAGTTGCGTCCCATGCGATTGGTCGTGATGGAATACATAATTCGATACTTGCGGGAGTCGATACGATTGAGCATGGCCATTTTCTGGATGATGAACTGGTTGCCTTAATGGAAGAACGGAATACCGCCTGGATTCCAACATTGTTCGTTTATAAGCAAATTGCTACTCAGGAAGGGATCCCTTCTTATGCAAGAGACAAAGCAGAGGAAATCGTCAGCATTCATCGGAATGCATTTGAATCCTACTTTAACCGGAATATCGTAATTGGGGCGGGTTCAGATGCGGGTTCACCATGTACATCTCACCGGGCGCTGCTGGATGAATTGTATACCATGTATGAAATGATTCCTGATGCGAAAGAGGTGCTAAAAACAGCAACAGTAAATGCCGGAAAAATTTTAGGACATGACGTTGGGCAAATTAAAGAGGGCTACAGGGCAAATCTGATTTTACTTAAAGAAAATCCGCTTGAGTGCCTGAGTAATTTAGAAAATATAAAGATGGTTGTAATCAGGGGAAAAGTTCTCATGAAGTATACAAATAATAACCTGGAAATGATAGCGGAATGAGTAGTTTCTGAAGGAAGAGTTTTAATGATGCAAATTTTATCTAGTAAATTATATTTTTAATATAAACACTTTACAGATAGTTTTAACTATGATAAATTCTATTTATCAAATGATTCTGAAATTTCAAAAAGATGGTGTGAGTAAATGAGTTGGACTGCTGGCCCATTTAAACAGGAACTTATCAAGGACTATAACAATATTAACCTTCTTTTGTTTAACATTGGTGTCAAAAGTCAAAGAATCGACTTTTTGGGGGATAAGATATTAATTTTCGCCTATCATAAGAGAATTCCTTCTCTTAAACATTTGGACGAGATTAATCGCTTTGTAACCCGAATGACTGACATTGCCATCATTGATAGTTATAAGGAACACTTAAGGAATGTCCTGGAAGAAAAATATGGGATGAAGGTACTTTCTATTTTAAAGGACTATGATCCCGTTACTGAACTTTCAGGTACTATCATTACCCTGGATCGCGATACAAGTGCCTATATTTCCAGGTAACTAAATAATGATGACTGGTCCATTGAACTCTTAAGAGTGCATAAAAACCGTCAGTACAATCTCGCAGACTAGAGTCTGTTTGATTTGTGCTGACGGTTTTTTTTTATAAAAAAATAGAGGAGGCAGCAACATTATGAAAACAGTAGAAGATGTATTGATTGCGCTGGATGACCTTACAGGAGGAAGAGTGATTAAATCACTAAATGATATAACGAGAGGGGAGCATCCCTTTGTCCTCATGAAGTCTTCCAACATTCCCGGAAAAGAGATTATCGAAACGCCTGGTCTTGTCTATGGTGACATGAAAAAAGAAGTAAAAAAAATAGCCGTTGCTATGACAATGACAGAAGGAAGTATCGAACTTGCCGGAGCTACTGGTGTCGATGCCATTGTTGCTCATCATCCGATAGCTGAAGCGGCTAATTCAGGTGGTGTTATTTTGAAGAACTATCTGGATTTATATAACGTAGCTGCATTTGAATTGCATGAAGCTTTCCACGGTTTACATCCTGGCATCCCATTTTTGCACGGCCATCAGGTCTACCGGACAGAGGTTTCTTATGGAGGAGTACACGGAAATATTTTATATGTGGGAAAAGTAATCCCAGAGGTGAACACTCTCGGAGATATTTTAACCCGGTTAGATAAATATATGGGTCTGCAGGACGAAGATGATCTATTACATACTGAAAAGGAGCTTCGCACTGCTTCATCTCTGATTGAAACAAGTACAGTGACGCGCGGGAGAATTGTTGTTGGAGAAGAAACCAGCCCTGTGAACAATATTGTGCACATTTTCCCGCATACGGGATTTTCCCCTGATCATTTGCGGCAAGTCATCAAAGAACACCCGGAAGCTGACACTGTTCTCGCTTCCATTAGCCGGGTTTATGATGGACATCCCCTGATTGAAACGGCTAAGGAGTTAGGAGTTAATTTTATTATTGGCAACTGTCATGTGTTAGAAATACTCGAAAATGGTTTACCTTTAGCTTATGCCTTAGACAGACTGCTGCCAGGTGTTGAAGTCGTTGTTTTCCGGGAACGTGTGACAAGCATGTCCATAAATGAAATGGGATCACCTCATTTAAAGAAATATGCAGAAGAAATGGCTGCTGGTTATCTATTGAAAAAAACGGCTGTCCATACGTTATAGAAAAGGAGTGCAGGTAGATGAGCGAGGTTAAATCCTTAGTACAAAAAAATATAGAAATAGAAGAGACTGGTACCCCGATACCTTTAACCAGAAAATGGACACAAATCGAAGTAGTAGGTCTTGGTTTAGTAATAGCCTCACTGTTGGTATTGTTAATCTCTCCAGGAACATTAGCCGGGTTATTTACTTCCATTGTCGATCAGGTTTTCCCGGTTATCGTAGAGATATTTTTAACCGGCACGGTAGGAGTTTCCATTATTGTTAGTGTCATTTTAGGCCGGGTACTGGAAAGGCTGGGATTTACGGACGCGTTAATTCGGATATTTATCCCTGTTACAAAGCTGATGAAAGTAAATTCAGCTGTTATTATTCCGAGTATTTATAATATTCTTGGTGATATAAATGCTGCCGGAAAAATTGCCGGACCGATTTTGATCCGTTCGGGAGCAACAAAAGCAGAGCAGAAAATAGCGGTAGCAACCATGGTTCAATCTCAGCAATCTTTTGCTACATTTATGTTAGGCATGGTTGCATTAACGGCTGTAGGGGCCAATGCCTTTGTAGTCGTTGTGTTAGCTGTTTTCATGCCTGTCATTGTTGTCCCGTTTCTGCTATCTAAAACCATTTATCGGGATACGAAAGCTGTCCAAATTGCAAAGCTGCCTCAATTCACACCCAATACTGGATTTCTTCCAACATTATTTAATGCAGCCAGGGAGGGAGCAGAGCTTTTATTCCTTCTCATTATTCCGGCTGCCGCTGTCGTGTTTGCTGCCATTGGCGTTTTGGACTATATCGGAATTTGGTCAAAATTTGAGTCCGGCTTATCAGCAGTATTGTTAGCTCTAAATATTCACCCGGAGACTGGTATTCTTTCAATTTTGGCTAGTCCGGCGCTTGCAATGGCCCAGTTATCAGAAGTTGCGGGCTCTTTGGACCCGCGCTTGGTGATTGGATCTTTCGTGCTGGCGTCATCGGGATTACCCCTGTCAACAATCTTTGGTCAAATCCCGGTTATATGGGCAGCTAATTCTGACCTCAGTGAAAAAGAAGCATTGGGAGCAGCTGTATTAGGAATCGTTATGCGTATATTGACAGCCTTTTTAATTGTTTATTTCTTAACACCGATATTGGTTTAATGATCGGAGTGAAGGTGAAAAAATGGCTTTAAGGATTGTTTATAAGGTCTAAATTTTACCCAGTAAAAAAGATAGATCGATAAAATATTGATCTGGAGGGTTCCTTTCAATTGATTGGGGACCCAGGTGGAGCTCTGTTTTGCTTAAAAGATTGTTTTCCTCGCTCCATAAGAAAAGAACGGCCGTTTGATGAAAGGGTTCCATAATCCCTTTCTTCTGTGCAAGTAGTTCAATTTTAAGATCATCCAGGAGAAAGTCAGGCCGGCAAATAAGCTTACAAGGTGCTGTTTGTAAAGGTTCATAGTGATTGATTGTATGTTCAGACAGATGGTGAATCCTCCCTGTAGCTGCAATTCTTTTATCAGGGAGAATCAGTCCAGTTTGATGATAGATGTCTCTTCCGATGGATGAAGGGATTTTTTTTTTGTTCCATAGGACGGACATTGAAAAAGTGTGGCCTGGCAAAACGGTCCATGCTCTTTTGGCTATAAGTTCAAATCCGATAAAGGACATGGCTCTCCCTCTTTTCTGCTGCTCGTTACTGATGTTTATGCGCTAAAAAGCAAAAATATCTGCTATGATTCCATCAGCGTAAAACTTACTATTTATGAACATAGCTATTATTCAAGAACCATTCCGATTTTTTGATACCCCTCCCTGATAAGATATGAATATACCAACTAACTGGTATTCAACAAGAGAATTTTAATAACAGGGGGAAAAAATTATGAGAAGCAAGCACTTTTTAGGCCTGGTGATATTGGCAGCCTTTTTGTTCATCACAGGATGCAGCAGTGAGGAAACAAAGGATACAGGAACGGAGGAAACGCCAAAAGAAGCTGATAAGAAGAGTGAAGATGAAAACGAGTCTGTCAAAGTGGATAAAGGTCTGTTAAATGTAGAGGTAACGTTGCCAGCTTCCATGTTCGAAGGTGAAGATATGGATAGCTCCATTGCAGAGGCCGAAAAGGAAGGCATTAAAGTCACCAGGAATGATGACGGTTCAGCGACTTATAAAATGTCTAAGAGTAAGCATAAGGAAATGATGAAGGAGATGGAAACTGAGCTGCAAAAAACCATTGCGGATACGAAGAATGGTGAAGATTATCCGTCTGTAAAAGCCGTTTCGCACAACAAGGACTATTCAGAGTTTACTTTAGAAGTGGAAAGAGAAGCTTATGAAAACAGCTTTGATGGATTTGCCGTGTTTGGACTTGGACTATCCGGAATGTTTTATCAGCTATTCAACGGGGTGAGTCCTGAGGAATACGAAGTAAAGATCTTGGTTAAGGATGCGGCGACAGGCGAGGTATTTGACGAGATCATTTATCCGGATGCAATGGAAGAGACAGGGGAAGAATCTTAAAAAGCAAATGAAAAATGCGTGCCTTGTTAAGATAGGGCACGTGTTTTTTTTAGAATTTATAAATCATTGAGCCGGACCAGATGGAATCTCTGTTCATTCTCAACTTGTTTTACGGAAGAAGTTCACAAAATATTCGAAATTAGAAAATAAATTTCTTTTCTTCATCCAAGACTTTTCTGGCAATGGCTAAAAAATGAAAGGATAGGTGTTATTTGTGACATGCATCACAAATAACAGTCATATTTTGAATCCAGATAATTTAAGTGAACATTATATTTTTTCTTCCCCAGTTTGTCAATAGTATAGAAACAGCCTAAATAAATAAAATCAAGAAAAAGTAGTGATAATGACATAGTTTATCAAAAAAAAATAATTTACAATAATCAGACAAAATGCCTATAATAGACCTCGGGAAGAGGGATATTACAAATTTTGGTTCATCAGCAAGAAACTAAGGGTCCTGTATCAATCTGGTGAAAAGGTATTGATCACTCAGCTGAAGTCTCAAAGGAGGTGAGTAATTTGTAAGCAAAATAAAAACCCTCAGGCAGGTCCTGGCAGACGAAAGCCTGAGAGTCTCAGTGAGATGGAGTATACCAGCTCATAAGTTAGTATACTCCTTAAATTTCATTTTTTAAATAGTTAAATTAAAAGGAGGCTTTTACTAACGATGGAAGCAACGCAAATAAGGAGATATATTATTGTTCCTGAAACGAAATCGATTAGAGCTCAGTTTAATGATAATGGGGAATGCCACAGTCTTATTTTGGAAGGTGACTATACGTTTAAGGTAGATATGAAACCCGTCGAGATTATTGATGAAAGCCTCAAGTATTATGGCTTTGACTTGAATGGGGCCATCTGCGGTTCGAGAGCCATTCTTGGCCCATGCAAGGCAGTGCCTGTACGAATTCCAGGAGAGATTAACATGTATTGGTTTCCTCATACTTCGCCGGGGCAGGAGGAGTGTGTGTGGTTTGCTCTTCATCATGTAGAAGCCATCTTGCCTGAAAATCATGATCTATCAAACGTTTATGTGAGCGGCGGACATTGCTTTAAGCTGAATGCTGCTGAAAAAGATCTTACATACAAATATGATCGGACAGAGAAGCTGGAATCAAGAATATCCAAACGCACGGTCAACACCTTCAGCTTTATTATGGAAAGAACAACGAGTACCTACACCGTTGAAAAAGGGAAGAGGAATTACTTTATCACAAGGAAAAAGGATAAGTAGAAGCTGGAGCCTGTTCCGATAAACTGGGGGCAGGCGCCCATTACAGCAGAAAAAAGCGGCATAATGCCGCTTTTACTGATTTAATGTATTTAACCGAACACAGCTTTTGTCATTAAAAATAACACAGATGGTGCCATCAGACAGCCCAGTCCCGTGTAAAAGGTTGCCGTAACCGCTCCATATGGCACCAGCTTTGGATCGGTAGCAGCCAATCCGCCGGCAACTCCGCTTGTCGTTCCCATAAGCCCTCCGTAAACCATTGCCGTGCGGGGGTTATTAAGGCCAATATACTTTGCGACAAAAGGTGTTCCGATCATCGTAAGAATGGATTTTACTAAACCCGCTGCGATACTGAGAGTAATGACTTCAGAGCTGGCTCCAATCGCCGTTCCTGTTACAGGCCCAACTATGTATGTTGCAGTGCCGGCACCAATTGTTGTAAGGCTGACCGCGTCTGTATATCCAAATGCCAGGGCAATTCCAACTCCGATTACAAAGGAGAGGACAACACCCAAAAAGAGGGAAACAACGCCATTTACACCGGCTTTTTTGATTTCACTGAAATTGGCGCCAAAGGCAGTGGCCACAATGGCAAAGTCACGGAGCATGCCTCCGCCCATCAATCCGATTCCAGCGAAAATGCCGATGTCAGAAAGGCCTTTTTCACCGCCGGTTACCATTCCGCCAATATAGGCGAGCACCAATCCAAGAGCTATGGCTATGGCTGAACCGTGTATTCTGCCTTTTGTCAGTTTATCAGAGAGGAAATAAGAGACGAACATTGTTAATCCTACCACAGTGAAAGCAACGATAAGGCCATTGTCCGTGAGTGCATTACCTAATATTTCTAACACGCTGATCCCCTCCCGTCATTTCATTTTCCAGCGTTTCGTCTGTATTGCCGCCCTTGCTTAGAATAGGTACGATCGCCCAGCTGATCAGAACTGCAGCAACTCCCGCGGTTAGGGCAAGAGGTCCTCCGTCCAGAGCTGCAATCACATTTTGCTGAGCTGACATGGCAATAACGATGGGAATATACATGGCGCTCCAGAACGACAACCCTTCCTGTGTCGGAGCCTTTAATTTATCTTTCTTCTTTAAGTATTCAGCCAGAAGGATTAACATCAGCATGGCAATGCCTACACCGCCGACATTTGCGTCTATTCCCAGAATGTTTCCAAGAAGATCTCCCAAAAATACACCAGATAATAAACAGATAGATAATAAAGCAACCCCGTAAATAACCATCTCATCTCTCCTTTAATATTTTTGCACTGAGCTAAGGAACAGAGAAGCATAGAATCTATTAATCTGACTGAACTTAGGGGCCGGTAATCAAAGATCGCAGAAAAGTAAGCGTTTGCATTTTTTATAATCTACAGTCGACTGTATTCCTAGAACCCATCATAAAACGAATGAAAAGACGAAGTCAATTAATTTTTAAAATTTTCTCAAAATATTGAATTATTTAAAATGTAACGTTATAATTAAAATCGACAGTCGACCAAACATTTTCACACTGAAGGAGACAATGTCATGAAAGCGGATAAATTTAATCAAAATGCATTATCAAATCATATAGCGGAGCATATTACCGAACAAATCATAAAGGGAGAGCTGGTTCCTGGGGATAAATTGATAGAGCATATTTATGCCGAAGAGTATGGAACAAGCCGTGCACCAGTAAGAGAGGCCATATACTTGCTTTCGATTGAAGGGCTTGTGGAAAGGATACCCCGTAAAGGAGCCATCGTTAAGGATTACACGGAAAACGAAATTTATGATTTGCTGGAAATTCGTATCATGCTGGAGTCAATGGCTATGGATAGAATCAGCAGAAACGGAATTGATGAGCATGAGCTGAAAAAAATGAAAGCGCTTCTAGACAAGATGAACGATGTTACGGATGTTCATCAGTACACGCAGCTGAACCACTCTTTTCATACGGCACTTATAGAAATGAGCAAAAGTGAAACGATCAAGACCATGTATTCCCGACTTGGATGGCCATTGCTGAGAATACAGAGTCTTTCATTTGCCAGCCAGGGAAATATTGAAAAGTCAGTGCGTGAACATGATCTATTAATTGGCCTTTTAAAAGATGGAAAATTAGACGAGGCAGCAGAATTGCTCACAAGGCATAATCAGGATGTAATAGCCAGCATGAAACGAAAGATGGGCAAGCGGGAGGGAATGGAATGAAGCTTGCATTCGTATTTCCCGGCCAGGGCTCCCAAAAAAATGGTATGCTGCACAGCCTGCCGGACCACCCAGCCGCTCTTGAAGTTCTGCAGGAAGCAAGAGATGTAATAGGGGAAAATGTCTTAAATCTCGATACTGACAAAGCCCTAAAGTCCACTGTTTCAGTTCAATTGTCTTTGCTTATTGCGTCAGTGGCTGTATCAAAAGCATTTAAAGCGGAAGGGGTGAGGCCGGATTTTGCTGCAGGTCATTCAGCCGGAGCCTTTGGAGCTGCCGTTATGTGCGGGGCGATGAGTTTTACCGATGCTTTGGAGATTGTAAAGCTGAGAGGAGAGCTGATGGAGCAGGCTTTTCCATCGGGCTATGGGATGGGGGTGATTACTGGTTTTGATGCCAGGATTGTATATGAAATCACTGCTGCCATTTCTTCAGACGAGAATCCGGTATATCCCTCGAATATTAATGCAGCAGACCAGGTAACCATATCCGGCTCCATTCCGGGCATCAAGAAGGTTCTTGATCAAGCCGGCCAACGAGGCGCAAGGACGGCCGAGCTTCTGAATGTAAGTGTGCCATCCCATTGTCCTTTGCTGAAATCAGTCGGTGATTCTTTATATGACAAGCTTGCTTCTGTCCATATCCGTGCCCCTTTTATCCCATATGCCGCAAATCGGACAGCAAGGCTATTACGGGATCCGGAGCAAATTCGAGAAGACCTCGCTTATAATGTTTCGCATCCGGTCCGCTGGTATGAAATCAGCTCTTTGCTTTGTGAGCATGGCACAAGGCTTTTGATTGAGATGTCTCCAGGGAATGTCCTGACCACATTAAATAAAAGAACTCTGCCTGGTGCCCGCTCTGTCTCCGTGGATGAAAATGGGTTAGATAATTGCCTTTTCCTGGCAAAGAGATTTTGTTCTTAAAATATTTTAATAGAGAGGGGAATTTTATCATGCAGGCTGCCAAACAGCGATCCTGGAATACACGTCTTGAAGCCAAGCAAAAACGATTAGAGAGAATGAAAGGCATCACCAGCAATCGAATTATTCCAACCAGCCAAATTGTCGAGGCTCTCGAAACACTGATTATGCCGGGCGATCGGGTGGTGCTTGAAGGGAACAATCAAAAGCAGGCATCCTTCCTTTCAGCTGCTCTTGCTCAGGCTGATCCGAAAAAAATATTCGATTTGCATATGATCATGTCCAGCATTTCCCTACCTGAACATCTCGATATATTTGAGTATGGCATTGCCAGCAAAGTGGACTTCTCATATGCCGGCCCGCAAAGTCTTAGGATGGCGCAAATGCTTGAAGATGGGAAGCTGACAATGGGAGAGATTCATACATATGTAGAGTTATATGGAAGGCTCTTCATTGACTTGATTCCTTCCGTGGCTTTAGTGGCCGCGGATAAAGCTGATTCAGAAGGCAACTTATATACTGGCCCCAATACGGAGGAAACACCGACACTTGTTGAAGCGGCAGGCTTCAGCAGCGGAATTGTCATTGCACAGGTGAATGAACTGGCTGATGAATTGCCTCGCGTAGACATTCCAGGCTCCTGGATTGATTTTGTCGTTGTTGCTGACAAGCCTTATCAGCTTGAGCCGCTATTCACACGTGACCCTCGCCATATTACTGATATTCAGATTCTGCAGGCCATGATGGTCATTAGGGGAATCTATGAAAAGCACGGAGTGAAATCTCTGAATCACGGGATAGGCTATAATACGGCCGCGATTGAACTGCTTCTTCCTACTTACGGTGAATCCTTAGGCTTGAAGGGGAAAATTTGCAGGCATTGGGCTTTGAATCCTCATCCTACACTCATTCCGGCCATTGAAAGCGGATGGGTAGAGAGTGTCCATTGTTTTGGCGGAGAAGTAGGCATGGAAAAATACGTCGCTGCCCGGCGTGATGTGTTTTTTACCGGTCATGATGGAAGCTTGCGCTCAAACCGGACACTTTGCCAGCTTGCAGGACAATATGCTGTTGATCTATTTGTAGGCTCGAGCCTGCAGATTGACGAGGCTGGAAATTCTTCAACTGTAACGAGAGGACGGCTTGCCGGCTTTGGGGGAGCGCCGAACATGGGACATGATCCGGGAGGAAGGCGCCATTCCTCTCAAGCGTGGCTTGACATGATGACGGACACTGACCCGCTTGCACGCGGAAGAAAATTGGTTGTTCAGGTAGTTGAAACCTTCCAAAACGGAAATAAACCTGTATTTGTTGAATCGCTGGATGCTGTAGGAGCTAAAGCAGATATAGGCCTTGAAACAGCGCCTGTCATGATTTATGGGCATGATGTGACACATATAGTCACCGAGGAGGGCATTGCCTATCTATATAAAACGGATAGCATGGAGGAGCGGAGGCAGGCCATCGCAGCCATTGCCGGTGTGACCCCACTTGGCCTGAAGCATGATGTAAAGGCGACGGAAAAATTAAGAAGAGAAGGATTAATCGCTCTTCCGGAGGATCTCGGAATTAGAAGGACCGATGCAAAACGATCCCTGCTGGCTGCCAAAAATGTTGAGGAGCTTGTGGAATGGTCTGAAGGGTTATATGAACCGCCTGCCAAATTTAGAAGCTGGTAAAGGGGCTGATTGGAAACAATGAAAGACTTAGAATCTTACAGCCTAAATCTTGGAAAGCTGGCCGTACAATCACTCATTGAAGAGGCTGAGCTGACGCCAAAACCAGGACTGGTCGATAAGAAAAGTTCCGGCTCGCATAGAGATATGTCATTAAACACAATGATTCGGTCAGCTATTGCACTTGAGGATACATTCAGGGTAATCGCTGAAACAAGCTTTAACCGGACCCCTTCTCAGGAGCTGCGCGAAGAAATCGCCATGATTGGCAGGCGGGGTGAACAGGAGATGTTCCTGGCTACGGGTGGAGTAAATACCCATAAAGGAGCGATATGGGCATTAGGGCTGCTCGTTTCAAGTGCTGCAATGGACCTGGGGAAAAGCCCGGGCAAAGAGGTAGCCGTTCAGGCAGGAAGGCTAGCTCTATATAAAGATCGAAACCTGCCTGCCGGTAATACAAATGGCAGCCGGGTTAAAGCAAGGTTTGGAGTGGACGGAGCAAGGGGAGAGGCCGAGCAAGGTTTTCCCCATATCAGACAGATAGCGTTGCCAGTTCTTGAAGAATCAAGAGAAAGAGGTCTGAAGGAGAATTTTTGCAGGCTAAACGTACTTATCGCACTGATGGCAGAGCTAAATGACACATGTATTATGCATAGGGGAGGTGCAGAAGCCCTCGAAATCACAAAGGCTCATGCAAAGGAAATAGTACTGGCAGGAGGGGTTTCTGCCGACAAAGGATGGCAGCTGTTAGAACAATTGGATCAATTGTTATGCAGCATGAATGTATCACCGGGCGGAAGCGCTGATTTGCTTGCCGCTGCCATTTTCCTGGATTATCTGGATCAGAATGCGAAAAGCGAGTTTAGGAGATTAGAAGCTTTAAAAATTTAGCAGAAGGAGAGCTGCCGAATGGAGAAATTGAACTTTCGCTTTCCTGCAACTCAAATACTTGAATCAAATGCCCATGTGGGAGTTGTAGGATCAGGCGACCTGGAGATTTTAATGGAGCCATCCGACCAGGGATATGCAGATGTAACAGTCCGTACTGGTACAACAGGCTTCAATCAAATATGGGAAAAGGTATTAGAACGGTTTTTCAGCCATCATGCTATTTCAGCAAACATTAAGATCAATGATTTTGGGGCAACTCCGGGCGTTGTATCATTAAGGCTCTCACAAGCATTGGAGGTGGGCAGAAATGCTGGATACATTAAAAAATAGCTTTGTAGAGTGCGGAGGCAGAGAGCGTGCAAGAGTGCTTATGGATGAAGGCACATTCAGGGAGCTTTTGGGACCATTTGAAGGTCTTGAATCCCCCCACCTGGAACCGCAGGGCATTGTTCCCCAAAGTGATGATGGGGTTGTGGTCGGCAAAGGAAAAATAGAGGGGAGGCCGGCAGTCGTCATCTCCATAGAAGGCAGCTTTCAGGGAGGCGGTATTGGAGAAGTTTCCGGTGCGAAGATAGCTGGTGCTTTAGAGATGGCACTTGTTGAAAATAAGGCCGGCCATACTATCTATCCTATTTTTATCTTTGATACAGGGGGTGTCAGACTCCAGGAAGCTAACTACGGACTCTTATCCATTGCCGAAATAGGCGCAGCGATCGTGGCATTAAGGGAATACGTGCCTGTTATAGGAGTCATTCCCGGGAAAATTGGCGCTTTTGGCGGGATGTCCATTAACGCAGGATTATGCAGTACGTTAATCATTACCCGTGAAGGCCGGCTTGGATTAAATGGGCCAGAGGTAATCGAGCAGGAAGCGGGGATACAGGAGTTTGATTCAACTGACCGTAAGCATATTTGGGGCACGATTGGAGGCAGACAAAGGGTGGCTTCAGGTTTTGCCGATATTGAGGCTGAGGATGACATCGCCGCTTTCAGAAAAGCCATATTGTCTGCCATCCTGCAGGGACCTGTGGAAAAGCCAAGAAGCTCACAGGTTGAAAGGTATCTTGCTTTTCTTCGCTCTATAAATACTTCTGCCGTGCTCACTCCTCAGAAAGTTCAAGATTTGTGGGCAGAAACTGACTATTATCATTCAGAAGAGGATGATAGTGATAGTAAGAATCATGTTGTGAAAATCAAAAGCAGGGGGCATAGATGGTTTAACCTTTTGTCTGCCGGCAGCCAAAACATCAGTGCAGTTCCTTCGGTTTTATGTTCCGATTCAAAAATCGGCGATGTATCAGTTCGCTTCCTGGCAGTTGTGCCGGATGAATCAAGCCGGTTCCCTCGAGCACGTTCTGGTGAATTTGGCCTGGAGCAGGGATGGATGATCGCCAAGCATGTCCGTGATGCAATCGAAGAAGATAAATATAAGGAAGAAAAACGCGCAATTGTAGCGGTTGTTGATGTTCCAAGCCAGGCTTACGGGTACCGTGAAGAGCTTTTGGGAATCCATCAGGCATGTGCTGCAGCTGCAGATGCCTATGCAACAGCAAGATTGTCCGGCCATCCGGTCATTGCTTTTATTCCGGGAAAGGCTATTTCAGGTGCATTTTTATCACATGGATTGCAGGCGAACCGATTAATTGCCTTGGATGATGAAGGGGTCAATGTCCATGTGATGTCCAAAAAATCTGCTGCAAGAATCACGCAGAGAACCATTGAAGAACTTGAAGAAGCAACCAAAAAAGTGCCGTCAATGGCTTATGATATCCGGTCATTTGAAAAATTGGGGGCGCTCCATGAATTGATTTCCGATCTAAATGCTGATGCACCAGGGGAAGCTGACCGTGATGTAATCTTTAACAGAATACAGGCAGCAATCAAGGACATCCAAAATTGTCCGCGTGATTTAAGCAGCAGGCTTTCCTCCGATTTTGCCAAAGAAGGAGGAAGATCCGCTTCCATTTTGGTCAGAAAGATGCTGGCGGACCAATGGTAATCGAGCCGCACGACTTATTGAAGATTGACGCAAAACATCTCATAAGCCATACACCAATTCCGGACTGGGCGATTCAAGCACTGAACATGGCACCCTATGTGGTTGTCCGGAGGGCACATGCTCCGAAAGGGCAGATTGCTGTAGGGATTAGGGGGAAGGCAAGGAATGAAAGATTCGGTGCCTTTCTGCCAGCAGATGCGATCATTTCCCATATCAGGCCTGAAGATTTAACAGCAAGCACTCTTTGGGAAAATAAGCCATCACCTGTATTCTTATCTCTTACCATAGCAAGTGAGATATTGGCAAAACATAAACTGGTATGGGGGCCAGGGGGAAGTGCCGGGTTTGAACTGGCCACCGGGAACGTGACTGTAACAGCGGAGAGCGATCTTGATCTTATACTGCGTGCTCCAGAGCCGATCCCAATTCATACAGCAGCAGAGATAATGAATGTAATGAAGAGCTGCCCTGCAAGAGTCGATATACAGGCTGAAACGCCAGCGGGTTCGTTTTCTTTAGCGGAGTATGCAAGTGGTTCAGACACAATGATGGTGAAAACGAAATTTGGACCATTACTCTGTGAAAACCCTTGGAAAAGTAAATTGAATTAATCAATGGAACTGCTGGAAAACCCTTCTTAGTAAATTAAGAGGGGTTTTTTGAGCTTTGGCAATCTTTTTGCCGGATGGAAGTCTCAATTTTACTGTTTTAAAGGGAAGTGAGAAAAAGTGTCGAATTAATGAAAAGTAAAAATTTAACATTGTTAGGGGTCTAAACAGATTATGAAAAGAAATTTGCTGATTATTTTCGCCATTCTCATCACTCTTTTTATTGCAGACAGATTTATAAGGCCAGGAATGGAATCCGCTGGAGTGGGAAAGGTGAAGGAAGAAACCAAGATGAACGGGGAAGAGTTTAAGGTTGAAGATTACGAGAAGATTTATGTAAAGGCAATCAAGAAAGCGGAGAGTTATGAAATAAAGGACAAGGAACTTCTAAGATGGGTGGTAAAAGGAATAGCAAGCAGGGAAATGGATCATAAGCCGGAATTAACGAAAAAGGCACTGATAAAGAATGCCAGGGAAAAGATTCAATTGGAAAATGCCAGTATCGAATATGCCGAAGTAAAATATGACATAAAAGCTGCTGAACAAGAGGTGGAAGCATTGGCACTTGAACAATTAAAAGACCTTTCTTCAGACATTCCATTAGAAGGTTACCTCAAAGCTTTTGCAAAGACTTATAATTTAAGTCCAAAGGAAGTACTGCTGGAGATCGAAAAAAGTTCCCTTATGCTGATGGTTACGAACGAAAAGCTATACCCAAAATTAGTGGAAGCATATAATTCGGAGGACCGTGCTGAAGTAAGCAGGAAATATGGAAGTGAGGTAAAAAGCTTTATGGCGGGTATAGAGCCGGAGATTGATGCATAGTTTTGGATCATTGTGTCCTTAGGATTCCACACAATTCAATTAAATTTATGAATACTATTCTTCACTGCTTCATCTAAATAATATTTTCCAAAATCAGCACCTGACCTTCTTGTACCGTACAGGACAAAAAGGGCAGGTGTTTTAGTTTTCCTGATCCACCCATTTGAAAATTTAATAGGCCTGCATAATATAATTAAGAACAAAGAGGATAACATCAAATTAAAGGGAGATAATCAAACATGAAAAACCTGACCATTTTCACAGCCTCAGCGACTAGACCTAATCTACTGGTGAATGCTGCAGATGACCGAATTGAACCGCCAGCCGGCTGGAGCATTTCGGCTGAAAATCCAGAAGACATTATTCATGGCTTCTCTCAATTAAAGATAAAGAAAGAATACAAGCTTAGAGGATATCAATATTTCAGCGGAGGAAACGGCAATGGAATTGTCTGGGCGATTCCAGCTTCAGAGGAACTTCCTCATCCTGATTTCTGTGACCGTTTGGATGAAATGTTTCTTGGTCCGCCAAAGCCTGAAATTGCCCTGGCTGATTTTATGGGGGCGATTGAGGGTGACAGATCTCCATTATCTTATCTGCAGGCAGCGATTGCATGGCATGAACTTCATGAATTTGGGGCTATGTGGCATGGCTGTTCCTGGGGACAGGATCGGATATTGCCGTTTACGGATGATTACAAAGAAGAAATGCTTTCTGAAATAGACGATCCGGATGCAGATTCAAGCATAGAAGATTACTTGAATTTCATTCACCCATGGGATGAACTCAAAGAAATTCCCGCTATTCTGAATCCTCATTTCTTCTATCAAAAAGGAAAACCGACAGTCGTGTTCTATACGATCAGCGATATTGGCTATTATAAATTAAGCAGGTATATCCATACCTTTGAAAAGGAGTCTTATATTCAAATGGTACAACGTCAAGAAATTGGAGCTGGAGACGGCTGAATTATTTTTTAGACGGCTTATCCAGTAAAGTGATACAAAGCTGTCACGATTATAAGCCCCTTTACAATGTGAATAATGGTAGAATGGACAAAGAGAACTATGCACCTGAGCAAGGTTCTCTTTTCAATTTGCCATCAGCATTTCAGCACAGTGATTTTTCAGAAATCATTAAGTGGCAACTCCTGTTATAATAAGTGTATACTGTTTATCTAATTAGTATTTTTTTAGATAGAGAAGAGAGATAATCAATAAAAGGGGAATAGATCGATCATGAAAGAGGAAGCAACCCTGAAAATGCAGGGACGGCCTTTATCAAAGATCCTCGCACTGACAGTCAAGACAGGGATTATAAAATCAAACCTGATCCCGATGTTTGCAGGATTAACATTGGCCTTATATACCTATGACTTCGGCCTTTTGGAAAAGCTGCCTGAGATTTTACTTGCCTTTATTGGCTCAAGCCTGGTAATGGGGGCAGCCGGGGCTTTTAATAATTTATATGACCGTGACATCGACTCGATTATGAAGCGGACCCAAAGCAGACCAACTGTCACAGGGGAAATCAAGCCACAACAGGTTTTATGGCTTGGTGCCCTCATGTCTGTTTTTGGAATCCTCGCTCTTGCCTTCACGACTCCTTTGGCGGGCTTCCTTGGGTTTTTGGGGCTGTTTTTTTATGTGGTTCCTTATACGATGTGGAGCAAGAGAAGAACCATTTACAATACGGAAATCGGAAGCATTTCCGGTGCGATGCCTCCGCTCATTGGCTGGGCTGCCATCCATCCGGATATCACGCATCCTGCGATCCTTGGTTTATTTATCATAACTGTCATTTGGCAAATGCCGCACTTCTATGCGATTGCCATTCGGAAGCATGATGAATATAAAGCAGCAAACGTTCCGATGCTGCCCGTTGTAAAAGGGGTCAGAAGAACGTATATCCAGACAAATATTTATTTGATCATTCTGATCGGGATCAGTTTTCTGTTAGGTTCCTTAAGCATTGGCCTTATGCTGGTTGCCCTGCTGCTGGGGATTATTTGGCTGGGCATAAGTGTTTATGGCTATAAGCGTATGGATCCGGAGAAGTGGGCGAAATCCCTGTTTATCTTTTCGCTAGTTCATATGACAGTCCTGTTTTCGACGGTTATTATTTACTCGATTATGGGGATTATTTTTGATTTGTAAATGGAAACTAATAAGCCCTTCCTGAAAAATTCAGAGGGGCTTATTTTTTTGCTTAAATCTGCTTCTAATAAGTATCTGTGCGCCAGAAACAATAGCGCTGTTGTCCTATCCCTAAGTTACACATATCCATGCTTAGCAGCACTTGCATGTTTAGAAATTCTAAGCTCCTTTACTATGATTTTTGATCTGAAGGAAGTTCTTTTGGAAACGTCCACTTCAGAAAAAAATTCATTTATTTTTTAAAGGACTTTCTTGGTAATCACGTATATTATCTTTTTAAAAAAGAACCCTAATTAAAAAGAGAGGGTACTAATATGTCATTAAGAAAGCAATGGATACTTAATATTCTAATGGTGCTGCTATCATGGTTGTCATTACCGCTTCTAGGCAGCGGCAATATAAAAAGATTTTTTCCTTCAACACTCCTGATTGGTATTTTAGAGATCCTGCATGCACGAATCGGAAAGAAGAAAAAATACTGGGCTTTTTACAATAAGCCAAAATCTAATCTTTTTGGTGAAATGCCTTTTGATATTGGTCCTTTTATTTTTACCTCAATCTGGACACTAAAGTCAGCATACGGGAACTTTAGGAAATATATTTTTATCAATGCCATAATACACGCTATCTTTGCATATCCATTTACCTTTTTTGCAAAGAAAGTAAGATACTATACGCTAGTGCGTTTTAATAATTTTCAGTTTTTTCTTTATTTCTTTTTTAAAGCATTTTTATTATATTGGTTTCAATATCTTTTTGAAGAAAAAATAATGTTTAAGCAGAGGAAGTAAAGAAATAACAATTCGAGGATGAAAGATGAAAGGGAGAAATCTTTTATCTGATTAAAAGACGCGTTTATCAAGACACGCGTCTTTTCGTTTGGCCTGATAAAGGAATTGGACTGGAACCGGATAAAGATATGATTCAATTAAAAAACGTAAATAAACATGACTGCCTGATAGTTCATCTTAAAATGCGGGTATATAAAACCATACAGATGGCTCATAAAAGGTGATGAGTTCGAGTAATGTTAGCTCATTCTGGATAGAATGATGGGTGTACTCGAGATATCGTCAGGATACGAATGGAGGAATAAGGTCATGGCTGCTGAACATAATCCTACAGCTAAATCAAACCATCCTGCCAGCTCAGCCCGCAATCTGTGGTCTGGTGTGCTGTTTGGCATTGGGTTTGCTGCCTTTATAGATGAGACAATTTTTCATCAGCTGCTGCGCTGGCATCATTTTTATGACAAATCCACTACGGATATTGGACTTATCTCCGACGGGCTTTTTCATGCTTTCAGTTGGTTTGCGACAATTGGAGGCTTGTTTATTTTTGCCGATCTTCGTCGGCGAAATGCATTGTGCTTCAAGCGATGGTGGGGCGGGAAGCTGCTGGGTGCTGGCGGTTTCCAGTTATATGATGGTACGATCCAGCACAAATTAATGCGGATACATCAGATTCGCTATGTAGAGAATGTATTTATTTACGATCTTATATGGAATGCAATAGCTGCAGTCATGATCATCATCGGTCTCAGCCTTGTTATCCGTACAAACAGGAAACAGCAACCTGAAAAGGCTGTCCCACATGAACAATAATCATATGCCTCATACTGACGGAGCTCCTGCAGCTGATCTAATCTCTCAAATGCTCACTGCATTTCCGTTTGTGCTGGCTTTAATTTTATATATTCTTGCCGTATTCGTCTCCAGCAGGAATCACAAGCCATGGCCGGTATACCGGACTGTTTGCTGGATTTTTGGCGTTTTTTTCGCTGTTATAGCTGTAGCTGGCCCCCTTGCTGCCCGTGCCCATACAGATTTCTCGGCACATATGTTCAGTCATTTGTTTTTAGGCATGCTTGCACCGTTGCTCATGGCACTTGCATCGCCAATGACGCTTGTGCTGCGAACGCTAAGTGTTCCTCTAGCAAGAAGGCTTTCAAGGGTTCTGAAGAGTAGGATTTCGCGAATCTTAAATCATCCCATTATAGCATCCTTTCTTAATATAGGGGGGCTTTGGTTATTATACACGACCTCACTTTACTCGTTTATGCACGAGAGTATTCTTATTCACCTAATTGTTCATTTCCATGTATTCCTGGCAGGTTATTTATTTACAGTATCAATGATTTATTTTGATCCGATCCCTCACCGTATTCCTTTTTTGTACCGTGCACTTGTATTCGTTTCTGCTTTGGCAGGACATGGGATTCTTTCAAAATACATTTATGCCAATCCGCCTGCTGGTGTATCCGCAGGTCAGGCTGAAATTGGAGGCATGATCATGTATTATGGCGGGGACGCGATTGACATTATTCTCATATTCATCTTTTGCTGGCAATGGTCCAGAGCCAGCAGGCAAAGAGAAGATGTATCACTAAGCCCGGAAACAGAAAGTACCAGAGTGTAATCAATGAGGGTGCTTACCTAATGGGCTTCATCATTAAAGTCAATTTACTCCGGTTTTCATATATGAAAGCCGGATTTTTTTATTTATCAATGCAGGTTTGCAGCTTTAGCTTTTATCAAAGTGTAGGTGGTTATCTTTTATCTATTTTAAATTTTCTTTTAATTTTAAATATTTTATGATATTATACGTTTAATTACAGTATTACTAAAATAAATTACACTATTACTTAATTTTTTCAGTACTGCTTCAAAGGAGATCGAGATGGAAGAAATTTATAAAAAAATAAAAGATTTAAGGCTTCAGAAGGGATATACCCTAAAAGAATTAAGTGAACGTACCGAGTTGTCAATCAGTTTCCTTTCTCAGGTGGAAAGAGGAGCTACTTCATTAGCTATTACTTCTTTAAAGAAAATTGCGGATGCGCTAAATGTCAAAATATCTGAGTTTTTTGAAGATGAAACACCTAATCAGAACTTTATGGTTAAATCTTGCGAGCACAAGCCATTCAATATTAAGGGATCTGAGTTTACTTATGTAAGGGTGAACGGGGAATTTTCAGGAAGAAGCCTTGAACCATTATTGGTCACCTTAGCGCCTAATCAAAAACAAACTCAGCAGTATGGCCATGCTGGCGAAGAATTTTATTACGTATTAAAGGGTTTTGTCATTTTCCACGTGGATGGGAAGGAATACATAGTCAGAGAAGGAGATTCCATTCACTTTCCATCAACGTGCCCGCATACGGTAGAGAATCCCATAAATGAAGAGTCAAGATTACTTTGTGTTTTGACGCCAGTTATTTTTTAATTGGCTGATTATAAATATCCTATTCAATGAAAGGTGGAGTATCATGCGTGTAGCTACAGATATTGGCGGGACATTTACTGACCTGGTTTATGTCAATGATGAAGGTGAAATTGGGGTTGCTAAAAGCCATACCACACCTCCCAATTTTGAAAAGGGAGTGATCGACGTTATTGAGAAAAGTGAAATCGATCAGACAGCCATCAAGACTTTTATCCATGGTACCACGGTAATTATCAATGCTCTTACAGAACGCAAAGGGGTCAGGACAGGTTTAATTACAACCAAAGGTTTCCGTGATGTGCTTGAAATTGCAAGAGGAAACCGTCCGGATCTATTTAATGTACGATACGAAAAGCCGGTGCCTTTTGTTGAGCGCTATTTACGCCAGGAAGTAGAGGAGCGCCTGAATTATAAAGGTGAGGTACTTACTCCGTTAAACAAGGAACAGTTATCGGCTGTTATTAACTATTTCAAGGAACAAAAAGTAGAAGCCATTGCTGTCGCCTACTTACACTCTTATGTTAATCCAGTTCATGAAATTGAGACAGTGGAATTAATAAAAAAGCTATGGCCAGAAGCAGCCGTTACAGCATCCTATGAAGTGACGAAGGAATGGAGGGAATATGAACGGACCAGTACTACGGTTCTTAATTCATATGTTAAGCCGATTGCGGCTACCTATGTAAACCGTCTGCATAATAAATTAGTAGAAAACAAGACTGACAGCCAGAATTACATTATGCAGTCAAACGGCGGTACAACAACCTTTAATAGTGCAAAACAAACCCCTATTAATATGGTAGAGTCCGGACCTGTAGCCGGGATTTATGGTGCTGCAGTTCTTGGTGAAATCTTGAATGAGAAAAATATCATTGCTTTTGATATTGGCGGGACTACAGCGAAATGTTCTCTGATTAATCAGGGGGAGGTAAAGGTTTCAACTGATTATTTTATCGAAAAAAATGAACGAAGTGCTGGTTATCCCATAAAAGTACCCGTTGTTGATATTGTTGAGATTGGAAATGGCGGCGGTTCAATCGCATGGATAGACGGAGCAGGTTCATTAAAGGTGGGTCCGCAATCTGCCGGCGCTTTACCTGGTCCTGTGGCGTATGGTCAAGGTGGAACGGAACCAACAACCACAGATGCAAACTTGATTACTGGCAGGCTTTCTCCAGAAAACTTCGATTATGAAGTAGATTTGGATAAAGTAAAGGCTGCCATTAAAGAGAAGGTTGCCGATCATTTTGGAATGACGGTGGAAGAAGCTGCATTAGGGATTATTCGAATTGCAAACTCCAATATGCTGAATGCATTAAAGCTTATATCAGTAAGAAAAGGACATAATCCCCGTGAATTCTCATTGGTCGCTTTTGGGGGCGGAGGATCAATGCATGCACCTGCATTGGCTAAAGAACTTGGTGTCAAAAAAGTAATCGTACCAGTAGCTTCATCTGTGTTTTCAGCATGGGGAATGCTTATGACCGACTTAAGGCATGACTACATCCAGACATATATTAGAAGAATAAATGAACTTAATCCTATTGAGTTAAACAAAGAATGGAATTCAATTGAAGTACAAGCACTTAAACAATATCAGGAAGAGGGCGTATCGGAAGAAAAGGTGTTATTTACGAGGTTTGCAGATATCCGATATCTTGGGCAGGAGCATACCGTAAAGATTCCTGTTCCGAACGGGGAATGGTCTGATGAAACCCTTAAAGAAGTGGTAAAGCGCTTTGGTGATCTTCATGAACAGCACTATACTTTTAAGCTTGAAGGAACACCAGCAGAAATTGTTAATCTGCATTTAACAGCTTTTGGGAAGGTACTAAAGCCAAAAATGAAAAAAATTAATTCCATAAACAGCAATATTCAGGAAGCTTACAAAGAAACACGGCCGGTCTATTTTGAAGAGGAAGGCTGGGTCGAAACAAAGGTATATTCCCGCAGTTTATTTGGTAAAGGCATGGAGGTTTCCGGGCCAGCCATTGTAGAGGAACAGTCTGCTTCTACGGTTATTTATCCAGGTCAGTCCTTGACTGTAGATGAGTACGGAAATTTAATCATTGAAACAGGGGTGGAATAAATGACGCAACTTGTTCGCAGTAAAGTAGATCCATTTACACTTGAGATTGTGAAAGATTCACTTGTTGCCATTGGCGATGAGATGTTTATTGCACTTGCTAAAACATCAATGAGCCCCATTATTTATGAAGTATTGGATTATGCCAGCGGTCTTACCGATGCAAAAGGGCAGCTGTTGACGCAAGGAAATGGTGTTACAGGATTTATTGGGATGCTTTCAGATATGGTAAAGCAAACACTCAAGAAATTCGGGGATGGAAAGCTAAAAGAGGGCGATATTATCATTATTAATGATTCCTATGGCGGCGGCGGCTCCCATCTTTCCGATGTTGGCCTGGTCATGCCCATATTCTATGAAGGAGAAATTGTTGCTTTTTCTGCCAATAAGGCACACTGGACAGAAGTGGGTGGGAAAGACCCAGGTTCCTTCAGCAACGATGCTACAGATATTTTTCAGGAGGGCTTGCAGTTTCCAAGTGTTAAGCTCTTCAATGAAGGCGAAATCAATCAGGCTATTGTCGATATCATCGAAGCCAATGTTCGATTCCCGGAATTGTCGCTGGGAGATATGTGGGCTCAGGTTGCAGCCCTTAAAACGGGTGAAAAACGTGTTAAGGAATTATGTGATAAGCAT
The DNA here is from genome assembly GCF_024519925.1 of Cytobacillus sp. Bac17. Lineage (NCBI taxonomy): Bacteria > Bacillati > Bacillota > Bacilli > Caryophanales > Bacillaceae > Cytobacillus > Cytobacillus sp. Bac17. The sequence goes on from NZ_JALJRC010000005.1 coordinate 92,039, forward strand.
GGGAAGCCATTATTTTTATCGTCAGTTGATTATCTCCTCGACCACGGAGAACAGCTTGCACGTCAGGAATTAACCAAACTGCCAAAAGGCACTTTTCATGCTGAAGGGTTTATTGATGATGATGGCTTTGGGAATGGCCCTTTCAAGATCAAAGTTAAAGTAACCATCTCTGATGAAAAATTCGTTGCTGATTTTAGGGGAAGCCACCCTCAAGTTCCAGGACCTGTTAACTGTTCTTATACGGCACTTGTTTCAGCTGTACGGACTATTTTCCTCGCCATTACGAATCCTTCTCAAGATGCGAACGATGGAGTGTTCCGTCCATTGGAGGTTATTACAGATAAGGGCTCAGTTCTTTCAGCAGAACGGCCTGCTCCTGTTTCAATCTATTGGGAAAGCATGCTTGCAGGAGCGGACTTGATATGGAAAGCTCTTGCTCCAGTAATTCCACATAGGCTTAATGCTGGCCACCTGTTATCTGTTTGTTCGGTCGTATTATCAGGATTGCATCAGGATACAGATGAACCATTTTTAATTGTTGAGCCTTCTGTTGGCGGCTGGGGCGCATCTGAAGGTCAGGATGGTGCAAGAGGACAATTCTGCATTGGAGATGGCGAAACGTATAATGTTCCAGTTGAAGTAGCTGAAACAAGGTATGGCATTATGGTTGATGAGTACAGCTTGCATACAGATGGAGCCGGAGCAGGAGAGTATATTGGCGGTTCTGGTGTCATTCGCTCTTATAAAGCCCTAACTGACAACCAAATGGTTTCTGTAACTTTTGGACGGAATAAATTTGTTCCTTGGGGAATGAATGACGGGAATGACGGATCAGCTAACAAGGTTTATATTGAGAAAGCAAATGGTGATGTCGATGGCCCATTTGGGATCTATCCTAGATACCCCTTGAATAAAGGGGATGTCGTTAAATTGGTGACCGCTACAGGCGGCGGATACGGAGAGCCTTTCAAGCGTCCTGCAGAAAAGGTAGCCAAAGATGTGAAAAATGGCTATATCACTGTGGCGCAGGCAGAAGCTGACTTTGGGGTAAAAGTAAATGAGAAAACATATGAAGTCGAAGGTTTAACAGAAGAACGTCAGAGGAGAGGTGAATAAAGTGGATGTATTAAATATAGCGGATATCCAGATTGATTCGAATGCTGCAGTTCCTCTTAAAACAGTATTCTCACAAAAAGCATTGGCTGGAGACCTGAAAGTTGGTACGGTTGTCATTCCACCAGGAAAGCGAGTCCCTTTAACAGGAGTTTCTAATCATAAAGAAAATGAATATTCGATTATAGTAAAAGGTTCAATTGTAACAGAAACGAAGGGAAGAACCTATCGGGTTTCAAGCGGAGATGCAACCTTTATTCCTGCAGGGCAGGAACATATTGCCTACAATGACAGTGATGAGGATTGTGAGATTGTGTGGGTATTGGTTGGTTAACTACTTTCACTATAAAGACCTTGCATGGGCAAGGTCTTTATTATAAGAAGATTTTACAGAATATTCCGATATAAAATAAAAAGGAGTTGGACAGGGATGGAGGATGTGTCTTTAAGGAAAACCGGAGGAAAGGATGAAGCTCTTGCTTCAGTACCAATAAATGAAAGGCAGCACTGGGTTTCACCTGCAATCATTTTTGGGGGACTTGAATTTACAATTCCGGTTTTAATGGTAGGTGCAACATTGACAGCAAGCTTTGGTCTCGGGAAGTTGTTCTGGATCTTGGCAGCAGCTTTGTTTATTTTCCAATGGATCGGTAATGCCCTTGCAGGATACATCGGTGCAAAAACTGGCCGGTCATCGTCAGTAATTGCCAGAACAAGCTTTGGTTCAAATCAGGCAAGATTTATTGTAGGCTTGACAATATTTATCGTTTCAATGGGGTGGTGGGCGCTCCAGACAGCTGTAGCAGGAAATGCCATAGCAGCGATGTTTGGAATAGATTATAAGACTGAGTGGTTTATGTGGGCCATTGTTACAATCATTGCCGGCCTTCTATTTGCACTTCCATCCATAATTGGATACTCATCTATGAAGTGGACTGATTATTTAGCGGTACCAGCTGGATTATTATTAATTGCAGGCGGTATTTTCTATGCGTTAAAAAATATCGGCTGGGAAAAGATAGCATCCTGGAACCCTGAACCACAAATGACTTTTCTTGCTGCCGTCAGTTTAGTTATTGGCATAAATGTTTCACAATGGGTGATTGCCTCAGATTATACACGCTATGCGATGCCTTCTGTAAAAGACAATGTCCTTATACCACTGGGTATAATTGCTGTTGGTTTCCCGCTTTTTTATGTTGGCGCCATCATGTCCATTGGGGTTGGCGATGCGGATATTGTAAATGTCATGATGAACTTAGGATTTCCGGTATGGGGGTTCCTTATCTTATGGTTAGCGACTTGGACCAGTCAATTAGTAAATAACTATAGTATGGGTCTGGCGTTGGCAAATATGCTGAACGTTAACTCTAATAAAGGGAGAGCCTTGCTGACTTTGGCTGGTACGATTATTTCCATTGTTATTGCTTTAGCAGGCATACTGGATTATTTTATGGATTTTCTTTATATGACGGCATTAATTTATCCAGCCATTGGCGGTGTAATGATGGCAGATTTCTTTTTTATCAGAAAACAGCAATGGACCGATAATAAAGGATGGAATTGGATGGCGACCATTGCATTAGCAGTAGGAACTTTCGTTGGCTATTATACTCAATATGTACAATCCTTTGGCCTCCCAGCTGTCCAGTCCATCATTGCTTCTGCACTTGTATATATCATTGCAATGAAAATCAAAGCAAGAGTGGCACCTGATCATTTTACCGTGATTAGCAGCCAGCCAGACTCATATACTTCTGATAATGTTAAAATTCTATAATCTATTCAATAATGCCTGTTCTCTAATTTTTGAGAACAGGCATTATGATTGTGGACTTCACATTATTGAATTCTTGATTTACGTATCCCATCAAAGATACTCATTCCTGCATAAAAGATAAATACCATCATGATGCCGCCAAGCAGCCAGTTTTTAAATTGAGCGGCTGAAATCGAGAATAAATCGCTCATGTAGGCTGTGAATTCAGGCTGGAGCAAATTCGGGTTCAGCAGAATGAAGATGAACACGATAGTGGCGAATAGTTCAAGGATGGTGTTCAAGATCGCCATTCTTTTCGTCCATTGGCCAATGATTAATTTGTAGAGTGCCAATCCCACTTCGAGAGCAATGATGACTACGACGATAGGCCAATACCCGAGCAGAACCTCCTGGCTGACTGCTGCAATTTGGAACTCCAGTCCTTCACCGCCGCCTCTATATACACCCATCAGCCGGTCTGCATAAAAGTAAAGGGTTGCCCAAATGGCAGTCCACATTAAGCTTCCGAAAACCTCAAACTTGGAAATGGCTTTCTTCTTCGGAATATAGGTGATGCTTTTCAAGTCTTCCGGTGTCCATGGTTTTAAGCTTGGAGATAAAGGATGCTGCTCTTTGCCTTTATCCATCCTTTCAATAACGGCGAACACAATCGTCAGCCAGAAAAATACCTGAACGGCCACTTCAATCAGTCTCCAAATCCCATATCCCATGAAACCGAGCACCGCATTAATGATGGTATCATCGCGGTTAAAGTCAAGAATGAACTCGGCAGCAACGGAAATCAATGCAACCGCTGCTGCAATCGGCAGGATCATTTTTAATAATGACACATAAACATCAAAATAGCGCGGCCCGATGAGATGCATCGGCTGATCACGGTAACCGGCGGCTAAAGCTGCGGGGCTTCCCAATTTACCGAGGACATCCTTAACATCCTCCTCATTGTAATCATCCGGAAGCATATCCCCAATCGTTGACTGCAGCTCGAGTGCGATATCCGCACGGCTTTTTTCAGGCAGCCTCCGGGTCACTTCCTGTATATATACCTCAATTAAATTCATTTTCCTCATCCCCTTTCAACAGCCCGTAAAGCTGTTTTGAATTCTTGATCCATTCCTCTCTTAACTGCAGAAAAGTCTCCAGTCCCAGTTCGCTCAAAACATAATACTTGCGTGGCCTGCTCTCGGTATGATCCCAATTGCTTGTCACAAGCTCCTGTTTTTCCAGACGCCGCAGCAATGGATATAACGTGCTCTGATCAATATTTATGCCGGAGTCCTCTAATAATTGAACTAGCGAATACCCATATTGCGGTGTCCGCAGCTGGCTTAGAACCGCCAGCGTCAGTGTTCCTCTCCGAAGTTCTGTTGTTAACGAATTCAGCAGCGTACTCATTCACTCACCTCGCTTGATATACTATATGTCATACACTATATGGTTTATACTATGTATCATACAGTATGGACGTGACAATAATCAACTGCTTCTTTTAAGTTTTTTTATCAGTAAATCTGGTCCTGCTTGGATAAGCAGATGTGCAGGGCAGACACTTACCTTTGTAATTCAGGCTCAGGTAGGTAAATATGTTAGTTATATAGGAGGTGATAGTATGTTTGTTTTAGGAAAATGCTGGTGGTGTGAACCGCTGCCATCAGCTTGTGAGGGATGTGCCGACAGTACATTAAGGAATGAGAGAAAAGGGCAGGAATTTTTGGTTATGCTGAAAGGAAACTGCCGAATTTTTAGCTTTAGGTCCTTGTCAAAGTCCTTAGCCTGCAGAGTTTTCTTTTGTCAGATTTAAAGAAGAAACGTGATGCGCAATTTTTACATTCTCCTAGCAGCCAGGAGCAGTTCCTGCAGAAAGAGAATTTATCATCGATTGCCGAAGCACTGCTGCTCCTTCACCATTACCATTGAATTCACCAGGGTATCCTGTGATCTTCCTGTTGTGCTTCAGCGGAAGTAAAAAAACATTGGGGTTATCCAATGTTTTTTACAGTTTAATGCTGTTTATCCAAGGCTAGCTTTAATCCAAATCCAATTAAGACAAGCCCAGTTGCTTTATCCATAACCCTTTGTACTTTCGGGGACATGAGCCATTCCCGCATATAATTTATGAAGTAGACGTATATGAAAAACCAGGAGATGCTCAGCAGTGTGTATATAATTCCCATGATGATCAGCTGATGTGTTGCGTTTTCGCCTGTCTTCACAAATTGCGGCAGAAAGGTTAAGAAAAACATCGCAACCTTGGGATTGAGTACATTTGAAAGGAGTCCTTGTTTAAAGGCAGACTTTTTCATATCGGATTTAACCTCAATTTCTATACCAGTATCATTCTTCTTTTTCATCGAGATGAACGAAGATAACCCAAGATAGATCAAATAGACAGCCCCGGCATATTTTATGATTTCAAATGCAGCAGCAGACTGCATTAAGATGGCTGATAGACCGAAAGCAGCCGCAAAGGTATGCACTAAAGAGCCGGCTGTAATCCCAAGTCCCATTTTATAGCCATCTGCTCTTCCGTCTGCAATCGTCCTTTTTGTAATAAGAGCAGTATCGATCCCTGGACTCATTACCACAAACAATGAAAGAACCAAAAACGTAAAGAAATCATTCATTTTCTTCACTCCTTGCTGATATGTTAAAATATCATTTAACAAATGTTAAATATAATTTAACACAAGATGATCATGTTTTGTTAAAATATTTAAAAAATTTAAGGGGCGGGATTATGGAAAATATAGATATTGGCAAAAAAGTGGAGAAATTCAGGAAGGAGAAGGGTTATAGCAGCAGAGAACTAGCCAGAATAGCTGAAATTACCCCTTCCATGTTAAGCCAGATTGAACGGGGGATCGCGAATCCTTCGATTCAGACCTTGAAGGTTTTAGCCAAAGCCCTTGATGTTCCCACCTTTAGCTTTCTCCTCGAAGAGACGAATACAGAAGATTTAGTTGTACGATTTAATGAACGTAAACATATGGTGGTTGAAAACATATCCTATGAATTATTGTCGCCTGATTTTACAGGGACACTGGCAACTGCAATCATGAATATCCCTCCGGGCACCTCCTCGTCGGAAAAGCTATTGGAGCATAAAGGGGAAGAGGTTGCTTATATATTGGAAGGGAAAATTATGGTGAATCTGGATGAAGCAGAATACATATTAGAAGCTGGTGACAGCGTTAAAATACCAGCATATATGAAGCATAAGTGGGAAAATACCTTTGATGAAAAAGCTGTTATTCTATTCTCTGTGACTCCGCCCTCCTTTTAATCTGGACCCGCATCCTATGTGTGTAGGCAGTGGACCAGAGTCACTTACTGGGGGAGCGGAGGATCAAAGATTATCCATAGAAGCAGAATGCTAAAAAATGCTAAAGCCCAGGCAGCCCAAGGCTTCCATTTATGGATCGCGAGTAAGGAAAAGGTGATTATGTTAAAAAGAAAGGAATAAGCAAGTGTCCATCCATACTGATGAATGATGCTTCCATTAAAATAAGCAATTAATTCAATACCCTCGAAAATCAGAGCCCAGAAAACAACCCAGCCTATTCTTTTGAAATTGGTTTTGGGGAATCTTCCTAAGTACACAACAATAACAGATGGATAGATCAGAAATGCTATGGCTGTTGCTATTATGGTGTGCGTTGGCAGAATAAAATGGTCAATCCATACAGGACGGAATTCCCAAACCCTGAAGTCATGAAGCAGCGAAGCATATAGCAGGTCGCCTATAATCCAAAATAATAAGGTGGGATAAAATTCATTCAGCCGTTTCCAGGCACCAAACAATAAGCTAACGATGATGAAAAAGACAACCAACGATGTTTGCATATCATAACAAGCCCCTCAATAACCATTTTGTAAGCAAGAAAGACCAAAATATTAAGCATTCGCTTTTTGAAAAAACCAATTACAAAATAAGCGGCTGATATAGAAGGAAAGACATAATGAAAACCAGGTAATATACCATTCCCAATGTATATAGGTAATGAGATCGGTGTATTTTTCGATCAGGACTTCAACAAAGGTCAATACTGATGCAAATCCTGCAAAATAACTGAATTGAAGACCATGGCTCCGGTCATTCGGATACCACACAATAAACGCGGCACATACAACCGGGAACGCATAGTATTCATATGTAAAGCTCGTTCTGCTTATGGAGGGGAATAACCGAATCGGATATTCAAGCATGCCCAGCTCCACGACAGCCAGACCTGCCAGAAACGTAATAAACTGCTTAAATAAGGCAGCCATAACCGCAAGCCGAATTTTGTTTTTCGGAATGAAGAGAAGAATGGCAGTCGCTGCCATATAAACCATTACTAAGATCCACCATTCAATCCTCATGAGGTTTCCCGCCGTTCTGCCTGAAACACAGCTTTGTCTTTATAGAACCAATTACAGCAGACTTCACTTATAAAAAAGAGGAACGCAATATACATCCACATCCCATACCACCTCAAGGAACCATATTCTAATAGGTCTGTATATGCCTCGATGATAACATCGTACAAAGTAACCGCTGAAACCCAAATCAAAAAGTATGAAACACGAGGCCACATGGAACCATTTCCTCTTTTCCTCACGTAGTAGATGGAAAACAGTACAGGATAAAAAAAGTAATTGATTGTAATAGCGAGATCTGTTGCCTTGGGAAACTCCCGTACTGGCGCACTTAATAAACCGAATTCAAAGGCAGGCATATCACAAAGCCAGATGATCGCCTGAAACATTAAATATGCCAGCAATCCATGGCGTATGTTTTTTCGCGGAATAAACAAAATGAAGCCTAAAAAGCCAAATACCCACATGGCTGCCAGAATTATATGCTCTATCTGCATAATGTCAGACCTCATTTCAAATGAACTTCACTTTTATAGAGATGTATCTATTTTGCTTTGAAAACTGAAAATTATTAGCAGGGAAGAATCATGCTGACTAACGATTAAACAAGGTAAAGAGTATTATCGGATATGTTTATTTAGAGGGGAGAAGAAAATTACTTTATGATTTTTAAAATATTCCTTTACAGGAATATTCCTAATGGTGTATATTGTTCTTAAGGAAAGTTACAATAAGGAAGCGGGGGTGGGATCTACAATTGAAATGGAAATAGTGAACACATCACACTGGGAGATGATTCAACATGAACGGGCAAATTTTCAGTGCACTCGCTGAGCCCAACCGCCTGGATATCATTGACCTGCTGCTGGAAGGAGCGCTTCCGGTGGGGGATATCGCAAAAAAGCTTGAGTTAAACCAGCCTCAAACCTCCAAGCATCTTCGCGTTCTTTGTGACGCTGGCCTCGTGGAGGTTCAGCCGATCGCCAACCGCCGGATTTATAAAATCAGGCCTGAACCGTTTCAAGAACTGGATAGGTGGCTTGATTCCTATCGCCGATTATGGGAAGGCAGGATGGATAGGCTGGATGATTACCTTAATGTATTGCAGGGCAAAAAACCTTTGAATTGATGGATAAATGGAGTAAGCTCAACAAAATCTGTCTCTTCACTTACAAACGGTTTTACAAATAAAGCTTCTAATGGAGGAGTAACAATGTCAAATAATGCAATGCTTTCAAGAGTTGAAGATGAACGAGTGCTGGTATTGGAGCGCGTATTCGATGCACCGCGCGAGCTTGTCTATAAAATGTTTAAAGAGCCGGAACACCTGAAACATTGGTGGGGTCCGAGAGGATGGGAGCTCCCAGTCTGCAGCGTTGACTTCAGACCTGGTGGAGTATGGCATTATTGCATGAAGTGTGTTGATCAGAATCAGGGCCAATTCTATGGCATGGAATCCTGGGGCAAGGGGATATACAAGGAGATTAGCGAGCCGGAAAGTATCAGCTATACAGACTACTTTTCCGATGCTGAAGGGACAATTAACGAGGAAATGCCATCTACAGAAGTGACTCTGGAATTTGTGGATGTAGACGGCAAAACGAAATTAATTAACCGTGGAGAATACGTTTCCGCAGAGGCTCTCCAGTCCGTAATGGAAATGGGTATGCTGCAAGGCATTACAGATACTTGGAATCGTTTGGAAGAGCATTTGAACGAGATCAAATAACGAAATTGAACATACAGAAGGCAAGATTGGCTGAAAATTTATAAATTAACATGGCGTTGATCCAAGAAGGATTAACGCTAATTTGCTTGGTGGTTCGAAATCAATTAATTAATCTTTAAAGTTTTTAGCATTGGTTATATATGGTTTTCAGGAATAAACGCTTACTTTCAAACGAGTTTTAATTACTTCTATAGACATAATAAGTAACTGCACTGTATTTAATGGAAGTCAATTCAATTTAGAGAGACTATGGAACTTCTTAAATAACATGCAAGTTGAATTTTCAATATGTCTTCTGTGTTCGAAAAGGAAATTTGCAGCTTTTCTTCGATCCTTTTTATTCTTTGATATAAAGTATTAACATGGATATGTAAATGTTTGGCTGTTTGCGTTGCTTGACGGTCGTTTTCCATGAATGCAAGCAAAGTTTGCTCTAAATCCAATGTACCATCTTTATTAGACTGGAGGGGGTGGAAAACTTCATTAACAAAAGAGTTCAAGTCATCAATGGGTTGATGAATAAAAAGGTGATTAATACCAATATCCTGATAATTTACGATGCTGTTAACCTGCCTCGAAATAAGAAAAGAAAGGGCTTTATCCGCTTCAGAATAACTTTTTGCTATATTATCCATACTTGGGTAGCAAGTACCTATCCCTGTTTTTAGCGATTCTCCATGAATCTTTATCCAATTATTATGAAAAAGCTCTAATTTCTTCTTTACAAAATCTTGATCTGCATAGTGATTAAAATGACATAACAACGTCACATTATTTCCATAGCCAAAAACGATAGATACATATATTCCTAAATATTTTTTAATTTGGGAAATTAGCTTGTGCATTTGCATATTAAGAAAATGAAAATCAGCATGAGGATGTATTTGAATGACGGTCGCCATATAATAGGGATGATCATCAATTCCAAGCTCTATGGCCTTCTTTCGAATCAGATTATATTCCCGGCAATTAATAAAATCATTGAATAGATCATTTGTTGACTGATAATAAGAATCCATTAATGTTTGATTTCTAATAATCTCTAATGCAATCACTGAACTTGCTTGTTCAATAATCATTTTGTTTAAAGGGAAAAGTTCATCTTCTTCCATCTCTACAGCCATTACACCGATTGGTACATCAATCGCAATAATAGGGTGAATATACAATGACTGACTGTATATAGCCTCAGTAAAAAATGATTGAGTTTTTAATATTGTATTATCTAAAGGAAAATTCCATTTCAAGTGGGTTGGACTAGAGTATTGTTGATGATCTGTCAGGTCTACGATCATTAATGGATGGTTTATCATTTTTCTTATTTCATTTGCGATTTTTTGTAACCCTTTACTTCGAAGAGACAATTTTATTAACGTATTGTGTATAGCATCTCGTTGAATTAACAGATCATTTTGTTTTTTGAGATTTTGGTAGAGCTTTGAATTTCGTAAAACAATAGAGACCTGATCAGAAAAACTTTCTAACAGCTGTTGGTCATCTTTCGTTAAAAGGGGATAAGGCCCATTTTGGTAGACAATTAATACACATATAGTACTCTCCTCAACCTTTATTGGGACTGAAATAATTGATTTCAAATGGTCAAACTTGACAGAGTTATACAGATGAAAAAGATTATCCGATGAAATATTGGATGATTCTGAGATAATACCCTCTATATTTGTAAGAATAAAAGATTCATTATTTTTAAATGTTTTCCCGATGATACCCTCCCCAACCTTCATCCTCATCTTACTAATTTCTTGATTAGGACCGCCAGTCCAAGCTTTAGGAAATAGCGCATCTAAGCTTGGTTCATACATCCATAGAACTCCCATATCAGCTGCAGGAATAACAGATAAAGCATTTTCTAATATCTTTTTTAATAAGTCATCTAAATCTTCGAGGACGGAGATGTCTCGGATACTTTCCATCATTTTATTCCTAATATATTTTTCTCTGTCGAGCATTAATTGCAGGTAATGTAAATCAATGATCTGTTTAAGTTCTTGCTCATTGTTTAGTACGGAAGATTTACTCATTCTAATGACAATGGTTGTATGATTGGAATAATGATGGTAATAATCGGTGAAAGCTTCATAAGGACATATATTTTCATTGACAAATGTTTCTGGCGCAGGTGTTTGTTTGTCAAAATGATGAGATAAAACCAGTGAAAAATCTAATCCCTTTATACTTTGCCACACTTGAAACTGTGAAAGGCAACAGTTATCTATTAAAAATTGTTTGATTTTTGTCAAGGTCTCCAATTTTACAATCACTCCATAAATCTATGTAGATCTCTACATACTTAATGCCAATATTATATAGGAATGAACATTGTTTGAATAGTAGGAATTTTTTATACTTAGGTGGAATTCAACGAATATTGATAGGAGGAACTATATGGTATCTAGGTTGACGCAGAACTGGAAGTATATCATTATCATCTTGCTATTTTTAGGATGGTCAATCGGAAACTTTGATCGATTTTTCATGAATTATGCGATTTTAGGTATTTCAAAGGATCTCCAGTTAAGTGCCTCCCAGACAGGAATTGTTTTAAGCAGCTTTTTTGCAGGTTATGCCTTAATGCAAATTCCAGGCGGGTGGCTCGCAGATCGTTTTGGTTTCCGGAAAATCATCATCACGGCTGTATTTGCCTGGTCCGTTTTTACGATTTTGTCAGGAGTGGCATGGTCTTTCATTTCCTTAATTCTCATTCGATTTCTTTTTGGGCTTGGGGAAGGGAGCTTTTTTCCATCCGCATCAAAAGGTATTGCTAGTTGGTTTCCACAAAATGAACGAAGCCGTGCCATGTCCTTCATGCTTACTTCCGGTACGATTATGGGTGTTGTAACACCAATCATTGGTACCCAGTCTATGCAAACGATCGGCTGGCGAATGATCTTTTATATTGCGGGTGCTATCGGTATTCTGCTGGTTTGTCTGTACATGTTTTTCTTAAAAGAGCGGAATGTTTCAAATGAAGGAAAAATTGAAAACCCTTCCAAGAATAAAGCTCCATTAAGAGAAGTTTTAAAAACCCCAATTATATGGAATTTGTTTATTGCTTATTTTGCGATTTATGCCGTGCAATGGGGATTAATGGCATGGATGCCAACCTATTTAGTTGAGGAACGCAATCTCAACTTAACATCCGTTGGATACATTTCAGCTATTCCAGCAGTTGCAGGTATTATTGCAATGCTTGCAAGCGGCTATATTTTAGATAAATTGCCTGAAGGAAAAGATAAAGTAATAGCAGGTGTATTTGCAGTATTAACAGCGATTTTTCTCTATTTAATGGCTTTTGCGCCAAATATAGCTATGTTTGCTGTCTATCAAAGTGTAGTCACTGTATTCATGTCGTTTAATATTATCTTAATCATCTCAGCTCCATTAAAAATGCTATCTGAAGAGGTAGTAGGAACAGCAAATGGGTTCATTAATACCGGTGCCCAATTTGCTGGGGTACTTACTCCGATGTTAATTGGTTTTTTAGTCGATGCGTTTGACGGCTCTTATACAGTTGCTTTTATTATGCTGATTATGTTTGCTCTATTGTGTGCTGGATCAATATTTTTAATCCGCTCTAAGAAAGAGGTTCCTTCTTTCAAAACAAATGTAAGTTAGGAGATGGAAAAATTGACTGCTCTATCAAAAAAAATTACAAGTTTAATAGATGAAAAACGCTCAATGTATACACAGCTAAGTGATCAAATATGGGAGTTTGCAGAAACCAGATTTGAAGAATTTCAATCAGCGGATTTGCTTTGCGACGCTTTGGAAAAAGAAGGTTTTACCGTTAAAAAGGGAATCGCTGGTCTTGAAACAGGCTTTGTTGCCTCCTATGGAACCACCCATCCGGTAATTGCTATTCTCGGTGAATACGATGCTTTGGCAGGGCTAAGCCAAGAAGCACACAGCAATTCGTTTGATCCCATAATTAAAAATGGAAATGGTCATGGCTGCGGACATAATTTGCTGGGAGTAGGTTCGTTAGCGGCAGCTATTGCTGTTAAAGATTATATGAAAGAACATAATCTTGCTGGAACCGTAAAATTTTTCGGCTGTCCGGCAGAAGAAAGTGGTTACGGGAAAACATTTATGGCTAGAGACGGTTTTTTAAAAGATGTTGATGCTGCCTTCTCATGGCATCCTGCCACAATGAATGCTGTGATGAATTGCACTGCAAATGCCGTCATCCATGCACACTTTAAATTTAAAGGAAGAAGTTCTCATGCCGCTGCATCACCACATTTAGGAAGAAGCGCTTTGGATGCTGTCGAACTTATGAACGTCGGAGTTAATTATTTGAGAGAACACATGATTGACGAAGCCCGGATTCATTATGCTGTAACCAATACAGGAGGATTGGCTCCAAACGTCGTTCAGGCTGACGCTGAAGTAACCTATTTAATCCGTGCTCCGAAACCTTATCAAACAAAAGAGCTTTATGACAGGGTAGTAGACTGTGCTCGCGGTTCGGCACTTATGACGCAAACAAAGGTAGATTACGAAATTCAAGGCTCCTGCCATAATTTAATTCCTAACTTGACCCTTGAGAAAGTAATGCATGAATATATGCAAGAAATTGGAGCTACTCCCGCAACTGAACAGGATATAAACTATGCAAAAACCATCTATGAAACTTTGACGGACGAGGATAAGCGAACCGCAGCTTTACAAGCTGGGAAGCAAGGAGCATCTCAATTAACCAAACGACCTATTGCTGATTTTATCGCCCCATTTTCTGAAAAAGAAACATTCATGGGAGGCTCAACGGATGTTGCCGATGTAAGCTGGAATGTGCCAACAGCGCAATGTGTTACTTCGACCTGGGCTTTTGGTACACCGTTTCATACTTGGCAGGCGGTGGCGCAAGGTAAAGAAAGCTACGCCCATAATGCAATGTTATTAGCTGGAAAAGCCATTGCATGTACCGCTATTTCCACTCTTGAAAACACAGAACTATTGGAAAATGCTAAGAAGGAATTATTAGAAAGACTTGAAGGAGAAGCTTATGTACCTCTTATTCCCAAGGAGCTTAAACCACCGAAATCTAAACAAACAGTGTATCAAACAATATAAAATTCTGTGGATCTGATTAATCATAATAGGACATAATCTCTTTAGTTAAAGTAATTCAATTTGTTCTGCCCCGTAAATGTTAGATATTATATACGGGGTACTTTTTATGGCCAATTTTATTGGGTCTTAGCCATCAAGGTTCTTTTTATAAGTCATAAGGACACCTGACCGAACAAATGGTGATATGTTCTAAGTGATAATTGCAAGGGGAATCAAACAGGAAAATGGTAAGAAGTTGTATTTCATACGTCTACTGTTAGTTTTTGCATTCATACTCTTGGTTAGCTAAAAGTATAAAGGTTTTATATTCACAACAAAAATTGCTCTCTATTCTTTTGAGGTCCTGGTAGTAGCAGTAGTTATTGCTATTGGATATAAAAAGATAATAAATAAACAGAGTTAACTCGAAGTGTAAAACCAACTCTAAAGGACGACGTACTACATTAAGGTGTTAATGAGTGGGATCAAAAATCCCCCGGATATTTGACTCCGAAATAAAATCAAATATCTCCGAGGTTTTTTGTACTGATAAGAGATGTGTTTCTCATTTATTTGCATAAAGGTCATTAGGCTAGCCTTTTAAGTGTATGACGTTCCTCTATGCGCTTTTCAAGTTTTTCCATAGCCTGTTTGTCATTTAAAAGATCTTGTTTATTCTTTTCAATAAGTTCCTTCAATGATTTTATTTCTTTTCGCACTCTTAATCAACTCACTTTCTATATTTTTCAGAAAATTCAATATAACTTTACAGCAAATATTAGCTCTATAAACAAGATAGTTCTGAACAATTTGTGAACGTTTCAACATAATAATAGCTATGGGGAGTTCAGCGCTTTTATGTAAGTGATCAATTCTGGGAGCTAGTCAATATTCCCATCCATCTAGATGAATGAGAAACCATCAGCGTTAAATATCTTCCTCAAATGGGCGCTTTAATGGAATAATAAATAATTAACCTCTCTTTAGTTAGAAAATGGGGCAATTTTGGATGATGAATGGGGTAAAGAAATTTAGTTAGATATTTTCTTGAATTAACAGATACGTTGATCCAGTAGTATAACCACCCTTGTTTGTTAAATTCGTTATTTAACAAACCTGGGAGATTACGAGTTGTTAAAGGTGCTTATCAAGAATCTGCTGAAATTGCAATGCCGAGAACAAAGGAATTAAATAATCGTTATCTTAAATTTGTAGAACAATTAGTAGAAGCGAACCACCTAGTATCCATTGCCACACATGATGAAATTCTTATTCAGGAATTGGATCACCGCAAGTTTCTTAATTATCCTCATGTAGAGATAGAAATGCTCTATGGAATACGTCCGGATTTATTAAAAGATTTAATAAGCAAAAAATACAATTGCAAAATATACTTGACTTACGGACAAGAGTGGTTTTTGTATTTATGTCACCGAATTGCTTAATATCCGGAAAATCTATATCGTGCAGTAACAGATATGATCAATCAGTCTTTAACCGAGAGAAGTCGATAATATTAAACGAACATTGAAAAAACAAATAGTCCAATTCACAGTCTTAAAAACATTCGTTTTTGATAATGGGTTTTCCTATTTGTAGAAACAGATATTTATAATAAGGAGGGATCACTACCTCTGTATTATAATGTAAAGTGAGATAGTTCCTTTATATGCTTATTCCAGAAAAGGGCTATTTTGTGAAACAATGGAGTTTTTATCTTTTGTCTTCAAGACATTATGAAATACAGAAAAAGCCACAAATAAAAAAATGTGGCCTTTTCTGTATATTTTATTCTATTCGAGATTAGCATGTTTACCATACATTTTATTAGAATCTAAGTTTTTTTTCTCCATAAAACGCAAGATTAAGGCATCATAAAATAACAACATCGTTTGTTCAAATAGAGATCCCATTGGTTGAATGGTCCTGTAATCACCTTCAGATTGATCTTTCGTAACTCCAGGTAATTTAACAATAATATCAGCTAACTCTCCAATGGTTGATTCGGGAGAAATGGTTATAGCTGCGACTGAACCGCCTAAATTTTTAGCTTTTTCAGCAATGGCAACTAAGGTTTTGGTTTCTCCTGATCCTGAACCAATGATTAATAAATCGTCCTTTTCTAAATTAGCTGTTACTGTTTCCCCAACTACATAGGCATCAATCCCCATGTGCATCATTCGCATCACAAAAGATTTACCCATCAATCCAGATCTGCCTGCACCAGCCACAAAGATTTTCTTGGATTCTAAAATCTGATTCATTAGCTTCTCTGCTTCTGAATCACGAATTAAGTGGACCGTTTGATTTAATTCTTGAACGACTTCGGCTAAATATTGAGTAGTCTGCATTGTTGAATTAACCTTGTTGAATTAATTTTTGCATTTCGTGTGCTGTAGCTTTTTTATCTTCTCCATTTGTAATTCCTCCACCTACGATAACTAGATCTGGGTGTTGTTTAATTACTTCAGGAAGTGTTTCTAATTTGATTCCACCTGCAATGGCCGTTTGCGCATTTTTAACAACGCTTTTGATGGTTGAAAGGTCTTCGAAAGAATTCTTTCCAACAGCTTGAAGATCGTAACCTGTGTGAACGCAGATATAATCAACACCAAGTTCATCTAGTTCTTTTGCACGGGCTGCAATATCCTTCACGGCGATCATATCAGCAAGGATTTGTTTCCCTTGTTTTTTAGCTTCTTCTACAGCACCTTTAATTGACTCGTCTTCTGCAGCTCCAAGAATCGTAATAATGTCAGCACCTGCAGCAGATGCTTGGCTTACTTCATATCCAGCTGCATCCATAATTTTTAAATCAGCTAATACGGTTAAGTTAGGAAATGCAGCTTTTATTTCTTTTACGGCTTTAAGTCCTTCATTGATCACCACAGGTGTACCAATTTCCACAACATCAATATGCTCTTCTACCTCTTTCACTAATTCGATTGCTCCCGGAATATCGACAAGGTCTAATGCTAATTGTAATTTCATTTTTATTCGCTCCTTATAACTTTATATTGTGCTACATGTGTATATGTTAACTTTTGAAAAGCTATTTACTCACTAGCACGTTCCTTAGTATACTGAGTATGTTATTGAATTAAAAGTACGCACTTTTACCGCATATAGTGCTAAAAAGTATACTATAAGGTAAAATAAGGGGAGGCTAATTAAATGCCAAATTTAGGGGAGAAAACATTTAACTGTGAAAAAGAATTGACACTTTCAGTAATTGGCGGTAAATGGAAAATGTTAATTTTATGGCATCTAGGCAAAGAAGGAACTAAACGATTTGGTGAATTAAAATCCCTAATGCCGGGTATTACTCAAAGAATGCTTGTTAATCAATTACGCGAACTTGAAGATCATTTAATAGTACATCGAGAAGTTTATCCTGTAGTTCCACCTAAAGTTGAATACACATTGACTGAGTATGGAAAAAGTCTTATACCGATTTTAGATGCTATGTATGAATGGGGCAAAGATTATATTGAGAATGTATTGGAAAAGAAAACTGAAGACAAATCAGCCACATAGTAGAAAAAGGTTTCTTTTCATGGTCTAAGACAAACATAACTTACCACGGTTAGCCATTATTAACCGTGGTTTTTTTACAGTGTACTTTTAAGAGTAGAAATTAACTAGCTTATAGAAATAGTATTAAAAAGCCTTGAACAGTGATGTTTATATACTCACTGTTCAAGGCTTTTTGATTTTTAAATTTATAGTATTAATTTTTACACTATCTTACTTCAATATAACTATATGCAAATAAAGTGCGTACTTTTAAAGGTGAAGTATAGGTAATATACTGTTTTGGCAAAGCAATATGATTCTAAGACTGCAAGCTTCTTGTATGAAAGGAGAGGTTCTAATGAAAAGTCACAAAGGGAAAAAACAGTGGATTTGTGAAAGGTGTTTAACTTTTACCCACAATAATAAACAATGTCCAACATGTGGATATACCATAAATGAAAATTCGTTAATATACACAAAAAAATCAAAGGAGTAATTCTAAATGGATTCTATGACGTTTGTATTATTTGGGGCAACAGGGGATCTAGCTAAAAGAAAAATCTATCCTGCCTTGTTTAATTTATATTTGAATCAAAAATTACCAAAGTCTTTTTCAGTTATTGGTGTAGGAAGAGGAGAAAGTTCTGATGATGAATTTCAATCAAGGGTAATCGAATCCTTGCATATATTTTCCAGGCATTTGCTGAAAGACAAATCTAAAAAAGAAGAATTCGTCAAGGCATTTCATTACTGCCAGTTAGATGTTACTGATATTACAGGCTATATGAAGCTACTAGAACTCGTTCAACAAAATGAAAAAGAAAAGAACATTACAGCGAATCGAATGTTCTATTTATCAGTCGCTCCTGAATTTTTTGACGTCATCGCCATGAACATTAAGGATAGTGGATTGGGCTCAACAAATGGATGGAAACGATTGATTATCGAGAAACCCTTTGGGCATGATCTAAAATCTGCCCAAGTATTAAACGAAAAGCTAAGCAATGCTTTTGAAGAAGATGAAATTTATCGTATCGATCATTATCTAGGAAAACCAATGGTTCAGAACCTTGAAGCCTTGACCTTTGCTAACCCTGTACTGCAATCATTGTGGAACAATCGATTTATTGCCAATGTCCAAATTACGGCAAGTGAAATCTTTGGGGTGGAAGAAAGAGCTGGTTATTATGACAAAGCAGGAGCCATTCGAGATATGGTTCAGAATCACATGCTGCAGTTATTAATGATGACAGCCATGCATGTATCAAAACGAATTAGTGAAAATGAGATTCGTAATGAGAAAAGAAAAGTAATGGAATCTTTGCGTCCATTACAAAGGGATACTGTAGGTGTTCATGTTGTTCGTGGCCAATATGAGCACGGAGAAATAAACGGAGAACCTGAAGTGGCATACCGGGAAGAGCCCGGAGTGAAGACTTCTTCACAAAATGATACATTTGTTGCGGCTCGTCTATGGATTGATAATTCCTTCTGGGATGGGGTTCCGTTTTATATCCGCACGGGAAAAAGAATGGCAGAAAAAGTAACTAAGATTGTCATTGAATTTAAAAACCCGTTAAAAGATTTGTATAATTCCGAAATGGAACTGGTTGAACCTAATCTATTAACAATAAATATCAATCCAAATGAAGGTGTATCGCTACAGTTAAATAGCAAAAATCCAATAAACGGAGCAATGGAACCTATCACAGTGGCCTTTTCTGCGAGTAAACAAGACGTACCCGAAGCGTATGAACTATTGTTATTTGATGCTCTTGTTGGGGATTCAACGTTTTTTGCTCATTGGAATGAAGTAGAACTATCTTGGAATTGGGTAGAACCTATTTTAGAGGCATTTAAAGAAAATAGAGTTCCCCTTCACTCCTATTCATCTGGATCAATGGGACCAGAGGCTGCTCATCAATTATTAAAAGAAGATGGACATAAGTGGTGGTAAAGTTACTAAAGATGTAATGCAAATCAGAAAACAATTTAAATAAATGTAAATTGCATATTTGACCCAAAAATGAAATAAAGGAGCAATTAAATATGTGTAATTGTAATTACTGCAATGAAACGGAGGGAATAAATAGTGAGAGTGATATTACAAACCATTAGGTGTTGGTAATATTCTGATCAACCCAATGTAGCATGGTATCACAACGGAGTTTCACCATAAAAAACGAACAACCATTATTCCAGTTACTACGAATATCAGGGCTAATAACATTTCGAAATTATTTTTCATGATTTACCTCAAATAAAGTCAATGTTGCGAGCAAGGGCGGAAACTTTTCCAAGGCTGTAGGAGATTTGATATGCCCTTACTCTAAGGGGTATAGTGGGCGTTAATTATGAAGAAATGCAATAAGACACAATAAAAACCGCAGACTTGCGGCTAATACAGGAACCTATACTGGTGAGAGCAAGGACATAATTGAGGTGATCTCAGGATAAGAGATTGACCTTGCTCGTCCGGATAGTTTGTCCAAGTTGCATTGCTTTTTGCATGGTCGACACTAATTACATAGGCAGACATTTTAGTGAAATTCGTCAGGAAGATCACTAAGGAATAGGGCGCTACTTAAAAGTTTAATATCACGATGTATTTCTACTTTGAGTTCAGTATCTTCACATTTATAATAATCGTCCGTTAATCGCTTTAATTCATGACAAATAAGTTCAATTGGTATCATGTTGAATTTCCTTTCAAGTTATCCTTATGTTTTTTCCATAAGGAAACTAATACCCTAATGAATCAAGTTTAAACGCTAAGTATAAATAAAGTAATATTATTTTATGACGAAGTTCGGAAGATGTTGAGAAAGAAAATGATAGATCAGTTTCTAAAAGTAAAATACATCTGAAAAAGTTGATCTTTTACTTAATTGAGTGGAATGGAATATCGAAAATTTTCCATAAAAATATCGTAACTGTAAATCCGAATAACCATGCTAATAATTTATGGCGTAGATGAATTCTTAAAGCCATAAATAAAGTAACGTCTAGTACTGCAGACCACCAAAGATTCCAACCGTTATGATGGGTAATTCCTTTACAAACGTAAAAATTAAATAATTCCATCCCCATAAAAATAAATAGTTAACATACGGAATACAACAATAAAGCTATGGTTTGGGAGGTAAAAGTCATCAAATGAAGGTTTAAAAACCCATAATGAATGATTAAATAGGAAAAACTGATATAAAAAATCCCAGAAGCAGAGAAATAAAAAGGTTGGATAATAAATATCAAGGTTCTTCCAGTTCCCATATTTATATGCAGCAAATAACCAAAGTAATCCGTATAAGGTATGCATAAAATAGTCTCCCTCAATATTCATTTTTTCCACAGTTCATAATAGTTTTGCCCAGTTTAAATTGCTTTATGATAACTGTCAAAAAGCTAAACATTGAGTTGAACTAAATGAACAAAGAAGAATTAGAAAAAGACTACATCAATGGAAGGATGGAGGAATATGCTTTCGCGATGTCGAGTATTGTAAGAGGGTACCGATTCAGATAAAAACCGCTCAGGGATTCTCTTATTGAAAAAATAGGTCGTTGATCCATGAAGGATTTACGCTTATTTATGTTGATTCTACAACTATCAAGATAGCTATATGGGTGAGAATGAGTAAATTTCTTTTTTACTCACCTATTTTTGTTAAATTAATAAGCAAAGGTTATGGATTCTATTTGAAAACTAGCATTGTTATTTGAGACCAGTGATAGATAATGATCTATACAAATAAAGCCAACTGTCTTTCAAGTAACAGTACTCTAGGACAGGTGGCTCTCTGTTAATTAAATTTTTTATTTTATCATTTTCATGAATATCTTCCGTGCCAGCATCCAATGCAGTCTTATTTTGGTTTAGTTTGCCAACTATTTGATTTTTAATATTATTTTCCCTTTTGCCCTTCCTGACTCCGCATATTCCATCGCATTTTGAGCATCTTCAAAAGGAAAAACTCTATCAATTATAGGTTTAATTTTTCCAGTCTCAATAAAGTTTGCAATTATACGTAATTGTTCTCCGCTTGGCTTCATAAACAAAAATGTATAATGACCATTATGCTTTTTTTCAAGCGCAGTAAGTTTATGACTTGCTGCTGAAAACAAAAGCGTTTTAAAAAGTCCGGAACCATATTCTTTACCAAAACGAGCATTCGGTAATCCCGAAACGGAAACAATTTTTCCTCCTCTTTTTATCACTTCGAATGATTTTTCGAGTATCTCGCCCCCAAGTGTATCAAATACGGCATCATAGTTTTTCAGTATCTCATCAAACTTTTCTGTCTTGTAATTTATAATTTCATCTGCCCCAAGAGATTTCACTAAACTTGCACCAGCAACACTTGCAGTCGTTGCAACAGTGGCGCCCATTAATTTGGCCAGTTGAATAGCAAAGGTACCGACACCACCAGCCCCAGCTTGAATTAAAATTTTTTGTCCCTTTTGTAATTGCAAAATGTCTGTTAGTGCTTGATAGGAGGTTAATCCAACAAGCGGGATCGATGCTGCTTCTTCAAAGCTCAAATTTTTAGGTTTTAAGGCGATGTCCTCTTCATGAATAGCGATATATTCAGCAAAAGTACCGATTTTACTCTTGCGTGGACGTGCATATATTTCGTCGCCAACTTTAAAACGAGTCACTTTTGCGCCAACCTTTGCAACGACACCAGAAAAGTCATTCCCTGAGATAAGAGGCATTTTATATTTAACTAATAATTTCACTTTCCCATCGCGTATCTTAAAATCAACAGGATTAATACTAGCCGCATGAATTTCTGCGAGCACCTCATATTCACCAATTTCAGGTGTGGGCATTTCTGCCAAACGCATTGGAACCTTCCCATACCTATCAATAACCATTGCTCTCATAGCCTATACCTCCACATAATGTGTGTTTAAATTCCTTCATTTCAGTAATAGTTCTTCATGAACTTATCTATATCCAACACAAGCGTTCTTAATAAACCTAATTCTGTGCGTACATTAATATAATAAAAGTTTTTTGTCCCTTCTTTACGCATTAAAATAACACCTGCTTCTCGTAAAACCTTAAGATGATGGGACACAGCAGGTCGAGAAAGATGTGTTTGTTCAGTGATTTCACCCACACGTAATCCTGTTTGACAATCTGTCCCCATTAGAACTAACAAGATCGATTGACGTGTTTCATCCCCAATTGCCAATAGTACCTTTTGACAATTAATAAAATCCTCTTTGATCATATTTAGTTGGTCCTGTTTATTCATAAGAGAAAATACCTCCATTAATCTGTTTAATTGTTTAAGTTGATAAACCATAATGCTGATACTATTGTTATGTTATGTGCCATATTGAGAAAGCAAATCGAGACGAACAAAAAATAGCCTCTAAGAAATAAAGTAACTTTAGTATTCCACTTGATCGGTTATTTAAAATAAACACTAAATAAGTACTCTGGAATTCTAGAGCAATCGTGAAATTGTGATTAGTTTATTGAGGGAGGTTAGTTCAATAAAGGTTACTAACCATTTTTGAATATGCGGTAAAATTAAAGTGATTGAGGAAGTATTCGGAAGGAGGTAATTCTTTGTGTTTATATCATATGGTCATTCACAATAATAACGGGGAAAATATAAGTCCCCAAAGGGTTTTAAAGGAAGGGTTAAATCATAAAACAGCAACAAGATGGTATTCAAGAGGTGCTAATTTCTTTCCACAACTAACAGAGCGTTTCAGACCCGTAAATCTTCCCAAATGGATTGATTTTAAAGTTGCTTTTGGTGCAGATTTGGAACTATATGAAATACCTTACTTTCGTTTTCCTGTTTCTAGTGATAAAATTCTAGTTTTTAACTTCGATATTTCAAGTGATTTATTTGCTTATATTGAAGCTATCCCTGACGGAGGGAAAGGGTATCTTGTTGAAGGATTACCTTCAAAGGAGGATTTAATGAAGGAGTATTGGGAAAGTATGACTACTTTGCCTGAGTATCTGAAGCATAAGCCTTTTAATAATCCTGAAGTTTATATTTTTGAACCTGTCCCACCAAATTTGATCGAGTATATACGTTAAACTCTTTTAAGGAACGGAAAATAGGAAGGTATCTTCCGTAGAAAATTTTTACTTTGATGTTCACTTAATCTCTTTAATTTTGCCGCTAATTATTAGGCGGTTTTTTTTTGAGTTTATGGAGCAAGAAGTAAACTTTGTAAAAAAATGTACTTAAACTATAGGGTGCTTATATTCATGATCAGCTGCTGAATCATGCAGCTTTTTCTTATTTAACAAAAGAGGCAGGTTAGTGTAATAATTATTTTTGTGAAATTAAGTGAAATATGGAGGGGCAAATGGATATTCACAAATTTAATGAGTTTATTAAAATTGTAAAGAAACTAAATGATATTGAAATTATCCCATTGTGAATGGGTTAGGTTGGTTTAGAAGTTGTTACAGGAAAAAGTTGGGATGCACAAGACTTAGATATTCATGTACCTGGTGATGAAAGAGGGTGGGAAGTACCGCCCGAATTAAATATACACAACTGGAATGATATAGTGAACACATTATGAAATCAATGGAATATAGCTTAATTGATTTGCATGAGCATGAGTTCTCTACAGAAGGATTATCAGTTGAGTTTGGCATTATTGACACACTACCAAGTTTCGCAGGAGTACAATTAGAGGATTTAGAAATGCAGCAAATGGAAGAGGTAAAGTATTACTTACTAAATCTAGAACAGTATTTAAGACTTTACGAGTCATCATCTAAGGATAGCTATCGAGCAGATAAAAATAATAATAAAGATATTAGGAAGATAGAGTTCTTAAAAAGTATGTTATATGGTAACCAAAAATCTTACTAAATCTAATTGAGTTAACTGATGTTTTTTTGGAAGCACTTTTCTTATGTAACAAACGCAACAGTTTTGTTGAAGAATGAATATTCAAATCTTTATTGAATATGAATAGGAGGGACAATAGTGATAATTGAATGTTTGATGGAAAAAAGGGAGAGTTCAATTTTAAGGATAGTCATAGCGGTTAGTTTAAGATGATTAAATATAAGGGGAGGCCTTAGGAAGAGTATCAAAAAGATAGTTACAAATACCAAGAAGAATCGAGGAAATTAAATAAATGAGTAAACCTGTAATTCGAACTTATAAAGATTCAAGTGATTTAAAACGAATGCAGAAACTTACACAAGCTATATGGCCACTGGAACCTAATTACCATATAGGCGATCTAGCTTGGCAACGCCACCGACACTCTGGACGCGAGGATGATTGGGATACTGCAATTTGGGAAGTGGATGGGAAGCCCGTTGCTTGGGGATGGATTCAAAAACCTGGTGAGTTAATATGTCAAGTTGATCCTGATTTTCCTGAGGTGGCCAAGGATGTCATTGACTGGTTTGATAAAATAACTAAAACCAATGAGCAAAAAGTGACTGTCCTAGAAACGGAGTCGCATCTTATTTCAGCCTTAGAAGATTCTTTATTCAACCCATTAGCAGAAAATCCAGAAGTCCTCACAAAAATTTCATTGGATAGTTGTTCATTCCCTGCTCAATTGCCAGATAAGTTTAAAGGTCGCCATATCAAGGGTTCTGAGGATTTAACAAATCGTGTGGCAGTACATAGGGCTGCATTTCATGGATCCAGAGTCACAGAAGAAAGTTACTTGAACGTTATGAATACCTATCCCTATGATTCTTCTCTTGATTGGGTAATAGAATCCCCAAATGGTGAGTTCGTAGCATCTTGTTTAATTTGGTTTGATGAAGATAACAAGGTGGGGTTACTGGAACCTGTTGGAACGGATCCGAGATTCAGGAGAATGGGGTTAGCCAGTTCAGTCTGTAAGCTTGCTCTCGATGCGTTGAGTGATAAGGGGGCAAAAACGGCAGTTGTTGTTTGTACTTCCCCAGATGCATGTGAGCTTTACAAGTCTATTGGTTTTGAACAATTCGCTCAAACAAAATCATTTCATCGTCTTAAAAATACTTTATAAACTTCGCTTTTCTTCTTCAACTAAACCAGCTAATAGTTTGTCAATATTTTTCAATAAAAACTTAAAATATCTCATGCTATATTACTTTGAGTTGAATAGCTTTTTCATTAGCCCTCTGTATGAACGGCTTTTACATAATAGAGCGATTTTGTCAGCTATGGTTTCAACACTTGCCTCTATTATATCTTCAGTTGAGGGAAACTCTGAAAGAGTTAACAGTGATACTACCGAATATAAGTCACCAAAAACCCCTCTATATTCAGGAAAGACCCGGTCCAGAATAGCTTGAAATTGTAGCTTTGTTTGGATTAATACCCCTTTTATATTCTCGTGCTGTCTGGTAAGATTTCGAAGGTTTAAAAGTTGAACTCCTCGCTTTTTATATGGCTCAAAATCCTCTTTATTCCAAAGCTACACTTGGATTATCGCTGACCGCCTGAGGTTTGGCAGGTTGGTATTAACCATTGTGATCCAAGGAATATTTTTTGCTACAATTAAAGTAATTTTAGTCAGGGAGGTAATTCTATTGAACTTATTTCTATTTAAATGTGACGTTGATACCGAAAGTATGGTGATTAAAAAATAACGGGTAGAGGGGTATCTAATGGATACTATTAATATTGATTTAGTTAAAAGATTAATAAATGAACAATTTCCTAAATGGGCAAATTTAGAGATCAAACCTGTAAAAGTTAGTGGACATGACAATAGAACATTTCACTTGGGTGACCATATGAGTGTAAGGCTTCCAAGTTCAGAACATTATGTTGCTCAAGTGAATAAAGAACAAAAGTGGCTACCTAAATTAGCAAAGGAACTTTCTTTACCTATACAAACACCGATAGCAAAAGGGCAACCTAATAATGAATATCCTTTCCCGTGGTCTGTCAACAAGTGGATAGAGGGAGAGACCTTGACTCCCATAAATATTAAAGATATAAATCAGTTCGCAAGAGATTTGGGAGCGTTTTTAATTGAATTTCAATCTATTGATACTACTGGAGGTCCAGTAGCAGGTACACATAATTTTTATAGAGGCGGAGACATTGCAGTATATGACAAACAATGCAGAGAGGCAATTGACCCCAATAAAGATACTTTAAACACTGTTTTATTGCTCGAAATGTGGAATCTTGCCCTAGAGTCAAAATGGTCTAAAGATCCAGTATGGGTTCACGGTGATATAGCACCTGGTAATATTCTTGTTAAAGAGGGAAAGCTCAATGCAATAATTGATTTCGGGGTTTTGGGTATAGGAGACCCAGCTTGTGATGCAGCCATGGCATGGACTTTTTTTGATGATAATAGTAGAAAGATATTTAAAAATGCATTAAACATGGATGAAGAAACATGGAACAGAGCAAGAGGATGGGCTTTATGGAAGGCTTTAATTACGTATAATTGGAATAGAAATTCAAACAAAACAATTGCAGAAGAGGCGTATCGTGTCATTAATATTATCCAGAAGGATTACGAAGAAGAAAAAAACAAAAATTAACAGTGTGTGCGAATAAGAATGATACAGAGAACGATCAGTAAGAAAGAATTGGTCGTTCTTTGTTTTTTTAAACCCTGTAAATCTAACAACATTTTATACTAATTAGACAAATACTTATTCAACAATTGGGCGCTTTAATGAAGTAACTAAAGCCTAATTTCTCGGTGTTAAACAAAATCAGACCAAGAAAGAAATGAAAAGATTGATGCATCAATTAGGGTCGTTGGTCAAGGTAGGAAGATTGAATAATTTTATAGAGTGTTGAACTTTAGGAGCATTGCTCAATAGAGAGTAATGTTCTAAGGGGCAGGTTTGGTGAAGAAGGATAATAAAATAAATAATGAAACTGCTGCTAACCAGGTAGTTGTTTATAACATTTGTTAAGAAGATAACCATAAATATTGATTTTTTTGAAAATTCGTGATAATGTTTACACATAAAAGAATCAATAGGCACTGGCGCCTGTTTCAATAGCTAATTACGAGCTATTGAGCAGGCGTCTTTTGCATTTTTAAGGGGGGATAATATGAATAATAGAACCAAACTAAAAGTTTTATTTGGCATGATTGTTATTTGCATGATTTTGTCTGCTTCCTTAGGAGCTGCGGCAAGCGAAAAAGGAATTTGGACTCCACAAAAAAGGGAGGGCCATTATATTCAAGTGTTGGATAAAGGGAAATGGGCTCCTGACACCTATAAGGCTGTTCAAAACCTAATTGATAGGTCTGGTGCTGGAAGTCCAGGATACGACCCCAATCGAAAACCTTATGTTGTTTTTGATTGGGATCATACGAGCATCATGAATGATACGGAGGAGGCCCTTTTTCTTTATCAAATTGACCAGTTGGCATTTAACATGCAACCGGAAGAGTTTTATGAAGTGATTAAAAAGAATGTGCCGAATGGACCCTTTTCTCACGAGTTTAAAAACCTTCAAGGAGATGCGGTCACACTCGAGGAAATTGCCGAGGATCTGAAGCGCGATTACGAATTTCTTTATTCCAACTATGAAGGAATGAATGGAAAAGAACAGCTAGAAACGCTACATTCAACTGATCAATTTATAGATTTTAAAGCGAAAATGTACTTTCTGTATGAAGCCATTGGAGAAACACATGGGATTGAAATCGGATATCCATGGGTGCTCTATTTATTTGCCAACATGTCTACAATGGAAGTCCAGCAGCTTGCAGAAGCTTCAAATGATTATAATTTGGGGGCCGAAATGGCATCGGTATCGCTTGTAAGTCCTGAATCCATGTCAGGAAGAGCCGGTACTGTTCAAGTTGCCTATACTACAGGACTGCGTCTGGCCACCGAAATCGCAAACTTAATGCATACTTTTATGGAAAATGGAATTGACGTTTATGTTATTTCGGCTTCGATGGAAGAAGTGGTGGAGGTATTTTCGTCAAATCCAAAATACGGCTACAACCTTCCGAAGGAAAATGTCTTTGGGATGAGATTAAAAAAGAAAGACGGAATTATTCAAGCAGAATATAAAGATAATTGGCCGATCACTGCTCGAGAAGGCAAGGTGGAAGTGATCGAACAAACCATCTCCAAAGCGCGGGGCGGATACGGTCCAATATTCGTAGCGGGAGACAGCAGCACAGATTATGAAATGCTGACAATTAAAAGTTTGAAACTCGGTTTAATTATCAACCGCCTCAAAACAGGTGATATCGGCAAGCTTGCGAACACAGCTGCAGAACGGATGGGCAAAAACAACCCAAAATACGTTCTTCAAGGTAGAAATGAGAATACAGGCTTATGGATACCTACTGAATACACAATCAAGCTTGGTTCAAATGAAGAAAAATTGTTGGCGAATCCATAAAAGTATTCATCCAAGGAGATTCTGTCATACTCGTAGTAAAAAATAAAAATTGAAGCTGACTTCTTAGACTCTCTTTTATACATTCAAATTCCCAAAACATAATTCCAAATCATGCGCTATCCCATTAAGCTATTTTAAATGAAGATAGATCTTCTACTTTAATTAAGATGATGGAAAAGGGTAGATAGGAATTCATTGATTGAAGTTGAGGTTATGCAACTTAGGAGTGTTATATTCAGGCAGCTGTTTCTTTTGGTGCTAAAGGGGGGGATTGTTGAAGAAGAAGGGAATTTAGCTACTCTTGGTGTAATTGTAAAGTGAGTGGTTAAATGGATAAGCCTTTTCTGGATTTGACATAAATCGATTCAATTGTAGCATATGGTCGGAGGGGATTTAGATCCATACCGACCAATGCTCTTGACTTTTAACTAATTATCTCAAACTCTGAAAATCATAAGATCTAAAACGGAAATAATATATTGAACAGAAAATATGCATTCTAAGTTGTTAAGTAAATCAATTATTCATATCATGCTTCCTGAATTCTAGAAGGTCAATTACCTTGGCCAATTAGAGAAGCTGTCCACCTGATACTTCGACACGAGATGCATTTACCCAGCCCATCTCATCTGTGCACATGGATGCAACAACCCCTCCGATATCGTCTGCTTCACCGACCCTACCTAACGCAGTATTTGAGGCCACAAATTCATTCATTTGAGAATCGTCTCTTACTTTACCACCTCCGAAATCTGTAGCGATAGCTCCTGGGGCGACTACATTCACGCGAATACCTCGTGATCCCCATTCTTTGGCCATATATTTTGTCAGGATTTCAATTGCACCCTTCATTGCTGAATAGGCTCCAAAGCCCTCAATTACAAAACGGGTCAAACCAGTTGAGATATTAATGATCCTTCCATTGTCTGCAATTTTAGAAAAAAGCTTTTGAGACAGGAAAAATACACCTTTGAACTGTACGTTCATTAATCTGTCGAATTGCTCCTCAGTTGTTTCGTTTATAGAAGAGTGTATTCCGAATCCTGCATTATTGACCAAAATGTCGAAATGTTCCCGATTCCACATTTCTTTAAGTATGTCTGACAGTTGAGAGGAAAAACCTTCAAAGGAAGATACAACGCCTGTATCCAACTTCAGGGCCACTGCTTTTTGGCCATGTTCTTTAATTTCATTAACGACCGCCTCCGCTTCTTCCTTCCGGCTATGGTACGTGATGATAATATCAAATCCTTTTCGGGACAACGCGATGGCAGAATTTCTTCCTAATCCGCGGCTTCCTCCTGTTATAAGAGCAATTTTTTGAGTTGAATCCAAGTTTTTTGTCCTCCTTTTGATTTCAAAGATCAACCACTGATAAATTTTATTTGTGGTCAATAATGAGCATAAACCCTCGTGTTAACTCCAGGTCAAGGGAGAAGTAAAAAATGTTTAGATTCATAGGTTTGTCTACCCTGTTTTTAGCTATCAACTACTTGATAACTAATAATTTGTGGATCATAATGAGTATAAAAATTTGGAGTTAACTCCAGGTCGAGAGGAAAGGTGAAAAGAATGAAATACTCCATTAATGAGGTCTCGAAGAAATTTGGCCTGTCTATACATACATTGCGATACTATGATAAAGAGGGGCTAATGCCATTTCTTGAGAGGGATAGAGCTGGCAACCGTGTTTTCAGCGAAACGGATTTCAACTGGATTTCCATGATTTGCTGTCTAAAAAATACTGGAATGCCTATCAAAGAAATTAAACAATACGCTGACTGGTGCGCACAGGGGATGCAAACGATTGACGAAAGGAAAGTGATGCTCACCAATCATCGCAAGAAGATCTTAATGCAGTTTGAAGATTTAAAAAAAGACCTTAAGCTTATTGATTCAAAGATAGAGGTTTATGATAACCCGGAACTGGCACAAAGGATTTACGGCGGGCTTGAAAAGCAATAGCATGAAAAGAATCTGGTTATTTGTTGATTCTCAATGGAGCTCGCATATTACGAGCTTAACACTAAGATGGTGAAAGAGTTTATTTAAACAATCGGGTGAGTTACTTTTAGATCCAGCTGCCATCCGGTTTCTTTTTTATTGACCTAAAAGGGCAGGGGTGTTAAACAAGGATTATTTTAGCCAAGGGAGAATACAAGTTTAAATAGGAAAATAAATATGTATTGGTGAGAGGGATTCATTGAAAAGGAACACCGAGGAAATAATAAAGTTGAACAAGAGTTATGGAATCAAAGTGGATTGTCAGCTCTTTTTTCTTCTTAGGCAGGTTGCTTTAACCAAATGAAAAACTAAAAAGAGTTTGGAGGAAAGATAGGGAAATGGAATTCGTATATCTATTATCAATTATTGTAGCAATTATGTTTATATCCATTTCATTCTTTCAGGTATTACTTTCACTTGGTTATCCGTTAGGTGAGTACGCAATGGGTGGCTATTATAAGGTTTTACCCAAAAAATTACGTATTGTGAGTGTAATAAATGCCATTATTCTACTATTTATGGGCTTTGTTTTTCTGCAGCATACAGATGTCTTGAGTGGGTTTGATTTTTTACCTACAAACATATTAGTATGGGTTTTTACCATATTCCTCGGCTTTAATACAATAGCAAACCTAATATCTCGAAGCGAGAAAGAAAGGCTTATTATGACACCATTATCAGGTATTACTTTTATATTATGTTTATTTATTACTTTATCATAAGGAAAGAAACCTTTGTATTTACACTACTTATTTAACCTAACAGATACTTAACTAATCGGCTACAACAGCCGGTCTTTTTTATCCAACTATAGGGGCAGGTTAGTAAAAGAAGAAAGGGTTTTAAGAGGTGTCCTTAGAATAAATAGGCAATTGAGTAGTCTAATTTAAAGGTTGAATTAAGAATGGCTTACGTCTATACTTTATGCGTTATTTTTGTTATCGGATTTGTTATTTATCGAATGATGAAGAAGAAATCGACACCATCTACTAATTACACACTATACGATGACATTACAATGGGGACAGATTGATGTGAAACGCGATAGCCCATTAGAAGACTTAAAACACATTATTCAATACGAAGAAAAAGTAGTGAATGTTAAAACAGTTTAAATTCACATTTTCAATTTGGGTATGTCTCTACTAATGGGGGCGTAGGTTAATCTAGGCGGCATTTCGTATTCAACAAAGGGAGCATTAATGTTTAAGTAGGATTTATTGTTTAATGGTATAAAATTGATGAAAAGAGATTTATAGAAGTTATTTATGGACAAGGTAAAAACAAATTCGAAAGAGTACGATGATCCTATCTTATATGATAAGGAAAATGATGAGTATATTGAGGATCTTTCTTATTTAATGAAATGGGCCTCAAGAAGCGAGGGCTTACCTATAATTGATTTAGCCTGTGGAACAGGCAGAGCAACTATTCCTTTAGTTAGTTTAGGTTACAAACTCGTAGGGGTTGATATCCATAAAGGAATGTTATGTGAGGCGAGAAAGAAGTCATCAAAACTTGAATTGCAAATTGAATGGGTCGAACAGGATTGTACTAAATTTAACTTATATGTTAAGAGTAATCTTATATTTTCTGTGGGAAAATCGTTTCAGCACTTTCTTTCGAATGAGGAACAGGATGGGCTATTATCATCTGTAAATAAACATTTAGAAATGGGCGGTGTCTTTATCAACGATATTTATGAGTTAATATATGTGTGTAAAAAAGTGAAAAACTTAACTTGAATAATTCCAAAATTCTCTGTAGTTTGTGAAATGAGCACTTAAGCTATAGGGTGCTTTTATTTAAGAAGGGAACTAAATATTTCTAGTTAGAAAAAGGAATGTCTTCAAAATTGAGACATTCCTTTGGAGTTTCTAGAGTGAAATTTACTTTCAAAGGGAACCAACTTACTCATTATTACATTATGCCAGTGCTGTGTGCCTTATAGCATTAGTTGACTTGAAAGAAGCATTTGGATTGGAAACTCAAAATTAGATCGTCCAACATCTGACTATGTTTTATAGTCTCAGGGTGCTTCAATCCTCTTTTGATACCAGCTCAATCAATACTTTCCTATAAAATCGAATCTTTTTGTAAAGCTCTTTGCAGAAATCACACATTCATTTGCTCCTTTAAATTATAAAGCCGGCTAACTCATAGGTCCAACGAGATGGAATATACACCTACAAAATTATATGATACCTATAGAGGTGAGAGTAGTGAACATTCAATGAATTTCCAATAATAAAAGAAGTAGAGAAGATATGAGAAAAAGCCAAAATTTCTCCTAGCCTCACCTAAATATATTATGGGAGGAATTCTGAATGAAAGACGGGTGTGTTAGTACAACAAGACATAGTATATAAGATATCCACAATTGAGCCCTTTAAATTTGGGAGTGTCGCCTAAAAAGAAAAAAGACCGCCTGGAAGCTAGCGGTTCTGAATTTATCTTTCCATCTAACCATACTGTCTATATTCACAATAAACTTTAGCTTCTAACTGACAAGAATAACAGCTGTAAAAAATATAATTTGTATAATGGTTCGGGGGAAAAGAGAAGTGATTGGTTTTCCGTTAATGATGTTCCCTTTCCGAGCTGCGTAAATGTTAGCAGGGAACATAACGATAAGTAAGAATGCCAAACCAGCTGAAGCAAGACTTGAAGTAGTTGGTATCAACAATCCTATAGCGCCAATGATTTCAACTATTCCAGTTATGGTAACGATGAGGCCTGGTCTTGGCAAAGCTGGAGGTACCATTTTGATAAGATCGGGGCGTCGCTTTCCCCAATGCGCAGATGCCGTAAATAAGAACATAAGAGCAACAGCGGTTCGTAATGAAGTTTCCCAATCATCAAAATAAGGCAATCCCAAAAAACCAATTAAGCGAAAACTCAGAAATGAACTGATCAATAGGATAAATGGAGCCATTAATATTCCTCCCTATTATAAAAACCTTGGCCAATTATACATACAAAATATAGTAGACACGCATTAAATTATTCTCGGAAATTGTTACTTTGCAGCAAAGTATTTTTTAATTTTCTTAGATTCTCTATATCTCCATTTACAATCACATCAATATGAGCAGAAATAACTTTAATATCTAAATCCCACCATTTAATTTCAAGCAATTCGTTAATAACTTCATCGGGGAAACGATTTTTAATTATCTTGGCAGGATTTCCCCCAACGATTGTGTAAGGTTCCACATCTTGGGTTATAACCGATTTAGCTGCTATAATTGCACCGTCCCCTACCTTTATTCCAGGCATAATGACAGTATCCATCCCAATCCAAACATCATTTCCAATGATGGTATCACCTTTAAACGGCAACTGTTCTAACGTTGGTGTATATTTCTCCCAACCATGTTTGAAAATATTGAACGGGTAGGTTGAGAAACCATCCATTCTATGATTGGCCCCATTCATAATAAATGTTACACCTGGTGCTATAGCACAAAATTTCCCTATAATAAGTTGGTCTCCGAAGAACTCGTAATGATATAATACTTGATCTTCAAAGGTTTCACCATTTCTTGCATCGTAATATGAGTATTCCCCTGCTATAATGTTTGGTCTTGTAATTGTATTTCTAATAAATTGCACCACCTGATTTCCTTTAATAGGATATTTCTCCTTAGGATTTGGCCCATACTGATTATTTGATTCCATAAAGTTCTCCTTCCTTTCAAGGTATTTAAAGTTATATATACTTAGTAGACCCCCTTATTACATTTCTGTGTGAATAAAATGGGACCTGTCTGGTCCCAATACGATTTAATTTAAGCTCAATTTATACTCCCCCATTCCATAAAAAATAAAAAAGGATATTGGCAGGTTAATTACATTATGAAAATTCCTCTTGAAGTAGAATAATTTTATTTATGATTTCTTCCCGTTTAATTTCTTCTAGTGGAAGAATCCTTGGAGGTGATGGTAAGTTAAACTTAATATGTGAATGCGATAGCTCAAACAGCAGGGTTCCTATCATATCTTTATATTGATTTTCAATCACAATCCAAAAAACACGTTTTTCATGATCAGGTGTTCCCCATTTAACTTTTTCCAATGAGTTTCTAAAGTTTAGACATTCACCAATAATAAAGTCATCCTGTTTCGTTTTTTCTGCGGGACGATATCCTTTTTCTTTTATTACTTTCCAAATTGGTGGAATCAGTTTATCTAAATACATTCCGTATGTTGCATCCTCGTATTCAGGAAAAAGCTGTTCAAGCTCTCTGTTATTCGAGTTCAGTACGTCCTCCCAGTGCTCCTTCATATAAGTAAAGAATACTTCTCCTAGCTCATAGATGGTCATTTGCGGCTTAATGTTTACGTTTTCCATATGAATCCCTCCATTTTTTGTCTTATAGATTAATCTTACAACAATAAAGCCAATTCTAAAGTTTCAGAAAAAAACGGCTGAATTACAATGATTAATTTGTTAAACTTTACAATGTAGTACAGTTATCAAACATAGGAGTATGCTCAGTGAAAAGAATAAAACCGATTGATATTGCGAAAAAATTAAACATAAGTACTAGCTCTCTAAGAAGCTATGAAGAAAGAGGAATTGTGCCGAAACCTTCACGGTCATCAGCTGGTTATAGGATATATACAGAGGAACATTTAGCCTATTTTGATTGTATTATTGCTATGTCACCTGGGTTTGGAATGGACATAACATCAGCTGTTCTAAAAGCGCTGCAGCGAAAAGAATTAGATGATGCTCTTTGGTTAATCAATAGTGTGCAAGTGGCTGCTTTTGAGGATAAAATTCTTATTGAACAAGTGAATAAACACCTGGAACACTTGACTTTTGAAAAAGCTTTGACGATTGGAGAGGTGGAATTACAGACAAATATACCTCCATCAACTCTTCGATACTGGGAGAAGGAAGGATATATTAAATCGAAGAGAGGTAATAATAATTATCGATACTTCAATTCATATCAGTTTTTGAAAGTTTTGTTAATGAAATTTACGCAAAACGCTGTGTATTCACACGATGTTGTGCAATTAAAGAAATATATTAGAAATTTGGAGGAGTACAATGTTGAAGGGGTAAAAAGCATTATCGACGAGTGTCAGAAGCTTTTAAATAAACGCAATCATGAACAGTTACATGGGTTATATTATTTGAATCGATTATGCTCAAAGTTAGGACTAATATAACCTAATATATAGAACAACGAACACAATCTGTATGAATTTAATATATTTCCAGCAGACCTCCGGATAATAAATGTAAACTAATGGATTCAGCTGCCAATCAGGCGGCTTTTTTATTTATTTAAACGAAAGAGGCAGCAAAGAGAGACTAATGTAGAATTTGTCTCTTGTTCCTATACAAATGTATATTCATGTTGAAAATGTTACTGATACCTACAACAAAGCAATTGCAGAAGGAGCGAATCCTCTATTTGGACTATCAGAAGAAACAGGAAACATGGGTGGTTTTGTCGATCCATTTGAAAATCTTTGGTGGGTTCAATAAGTTAATTCAAAGCCTCGTCCTAAAATCAGGCGGGGTATAATTTATTTGGAGCTTATTAAAGTATTTGGGTTAACATTGTGAAGAATGTACTTAAAGTAACGGGTGCAAGAGTTGAAGATCAGTATAGATCGGCAGCTCTTTCTTCTTATTAGCTAACAGGACAGATTTGTTGAAAAGATTATAAAAAAAACTAGTTCCTGGCCTTCTTTTTATTGCCTTTTAACTATATTACAAAAAGAAGGAGATTAGATTGGCCCGAAAGACAATTTAAAGCAGCGTCATTCCTAACCAAAGATGCTTTGATTCACAAAGGATTAAAGCATCTTTTGAAAAGGTCTTTTTGAACAAACGGGTCAGATTTGAGGTATAGTCATCTTAGAGATCGATCTCCTCCCACTAATTCTTAAGAGGATATGACCAATAAAAAAATAAGAAGATTTGCCATATAACTTAATCCATATTTCTCACCTCGATATATAATTAAAACTATTATCTGAAGAGTTACACTCTTATATTCAGCTTAAAGGTAGTGTCCCAATAAAGAGGAGGTCCAACAAGATTACCAATTTAATTAATCTAAATTGATTTGTTAAATACGGACACTAAATTTATTGAATAGGGCGTTGTTCTATTATAAGGAACGCGTCTTTTTTTATGAAAAGGACCATATTTGAAAGAAAGGTTAAGTTTCCGCTTTTATTCATACAGAAGTAACAATACAATTTACATTATTTTTTGAAAGCTTTTGACATTGTATTGACAGTATCGTGCAAAGTGAGTACAATTTGAAAATGATTATCATTAGCAATTGAAGGGGAGATAGTATGGTTAATGGAGGAACTAGACAAAGAAAATTATTTTTAACTGCTTTTATTCTATTATTATCAACATTTTTATTTGGCTGTACAAACGCAAGCGATGCTTCTAAGCCCAAAGGCGAAGATAACAACATGTTAGTGATAGCTTGGCCTAGAGATGTAGGTGAAATGAATCCGCATGTTTATAATCCAGCACAATTATTTGCTCAGTCGATGGTGTATGAACCGTTAGTAAGTTACCAAAATGGTGGTGAGTTAAAACCGCATCTGGCTGAGTCATGGGAAATATCTGATGATGGAAAAGTATATACTTTTCATCTGCGTCAAGATGTGAAATTTTCCGACGGAACAAATTTTAATGCAGAAATTGTAAAAAAGAACTTTGATGCTATTTTAAATAATGTTGAACTACATAGTTGGCTAGGCTTTATTACGAAAATAGATCACACGGAAGTAATTGACGAAAATACTTTTAAACTGACTTTAACTGAACCATATTATCCAACTATTCAGGAGTTAGCTGTTGTTCGGCCAGTACGTTTTTTAGGTGAAGCTGGATTCCCTGAAGATGGTGATACCGCAAAAGGTGTCGTTAAACCGATTGGTACGGGTCCATGGATTTTAGAAGAGCATAAAGCTGATGAATATGCTATTTACAAACGTAATGAAAATTATTGGGGTGAGCTTCCAAAAGTTGAAAAAATCAAGGTGAAAATCATACCTGATGCGGAAACAAGGGTGCTTGCTTTTGAAAAAGGTGACATAGATCTTCTTTATGGAGAGGGTGTCATCAGTATAGATGCTTTTAAACAACTAGAATCCACTGATAATTATAAAACTAGCATTTCTGAACCAGTCGCAACAAGGCAGCTTGTTATAAATACGAAGAAAGCCCAGCTTTCTGATGAACGCGTACGACAAGCGCTGCATTATGGTTTTAATAAAGAAGCAATGGTTAATGGAATCACTTCTGGATATGAAGAAAAAGCAGATCATATTTTACCAGCAAACCTCCCTTACACGAAAGACATTGATGTTAAGTCGATTGGATATGATGCAGAAAAAGCGAAAACCTTATTAGATGAAGCAGGATGGAGGCTTCCTAAAGGGAAAACTGTTCGTGAAAAAGATGGACAGCTGCTTGAAATCGAGATGATGTATAATTCAGCAGAATCAATTCAGAAAGTAATGGCAGAAACACTTCAATCTGAGTGGGCAGCCATTGGTGTTAAATTAAACATTGTTGGGGTTGAATTAACAGAGCAAGTTCAGCGATTCAAAGATAATAAATTTGATATCAATTTCTTTAGTAACTATGGAGCGCCTTATGATCCCCATACGTTTTTAAATATTGTTGCGTCAGAAGGTTTTGGATTTAATGAGGCTATTTCTGCATACCCGAACAAGGACGAATTACTCAAACAAATGTCAGAGGTCCCAATGACAACAGATGAGGAGCTACGCCAACAGCTATACTCTTCTATTTTAAAATCAATCCAAGACCAAGGAGCGATAATTCCTATTTCTTATCTTAAGAAAACAGCGATATATCAAAAAGATATTACGAATTTTACTTTCCCAGCTAACCGTGACGAACATCCATTCACAGGAATTAGCATCGAGCATAAGTAGCAGGAGGCTTTCATGGGCACCTATATATTGAAACGAATTATGTCCATTATTCCGGTTTTTCTTTTGGCCACATTCTTAACGTCTGGAATGATTCATCTTTCACCGGTGGACCCAGCTGAGGCTTATTTAACAGCAGCCCATATCCAGCCGACCGATGAGATTTTGGCACAGAAAAGACAGGAGTTTGGTTTAGACGAACCATTCCTTATTCAATATGTAAATTCTATTATTAAGATATGCCAACTTGATTTTGGTATATCTTATGTTTCAAATAAGCCAGTTTGGGACGAGGTAACATACCGAATGCCAGCTACCATTCAGCTAGCTCTTGGGAGTATATTAATAGCAGTGTTCGTAAGTGTCCCTCTAGGCTTTCTTGCTGGAGTAAAGAAAAATAGTTTAATTGACCATTTTAGCCGTTTTCTTTCGTTTTTAGGGGCATCCATCCCCTCTTTTTGGCTAGGTTATATATTCATTTTTTTCTTTTCTGTTAAACTTGACCTTTTCCCAGTTGAGGGAATTGGGACATGGCAGCATCTTGTTTTGCCTTCCATAACATTGGCACTACCCTTAATCGCAATGTATACAAGATTGCTGCGTGCCAGCGTTCTTGAAAATTTGCAAGAGCCATATGTATTATTTGCACGAACGCGAGGAATTAAAGAAAAGACCATTATGGCGAAACATGTTTTGAGGATTGCCATTTCTCCAATGATTACTGGGCTTGGAATGAACCTTGGGAAACTTCTGACGGGAACGATTATCGTTGAAGCGGTATTTTCTTGGCCCGGGTTTGGCCGGTATTTTATTGAAGCTATTTTTAATCGTGATATACCTGTCATTCAATGTTATGTATTAATTGCAGCTAGCTTATTTATTATTAGCAGCCTTTTTGTTGATCTTATTCAAATGTGTATTGACCCGCGCATTTCAAGGAAAGAAGGGCAGCAGTGATGATCATAAGTATACGAAAGATATTCAGCAGCCAAATAGTGATCCCCATATGTACCATGATATTAGGTATTCTTTTTATCATTGCTATATTTGCTCCCTGGTTTGCTCCAAATGATCCCATTGCTGTTAATTTAGCTTATAAATTGCAGTCCCCATCATGGCAATTTCCATTAGGAACCGATCATTTAGGCAGATGTAATTTATCACGCATTTTATATGGAACCCGCATTTCCCTAGGATTTGCAATGCTTATTTTCATCTCATCATTAGCCATTGGTTT
Organism: Cytobacillus sp. Bac17; assembly: GCF_024519925.1. NCBI lineage: Bacteria > Bacillati > Bacillota > Bacilli > Caryophanales > Bacillaceae > Cytobacillus > Cytobacillus sp. Bac17. The sequence goes on from NZ_JALJRC010000005.1 coordinate 132,147, forward strand.
ACTCGTAGGAATCTTTTCAGGATATAAAGGCGGCCCAGTTGATCATGTTTTAATGAGGTTTTGTGATGGTATTATGGCTTTCCCAAATCTTATCCTTATTCTTGGACTGGTTGGAATATTCGGACCTGGACTTCCGCAAGTTATCTTAGCGTTAATGCTTGTGCAATGGGTCTATTACGCAAGAATGTTCCGGGGAATGGTACTTAGTCTGAAAGAACAAAACTTTATTGCAGCTGCTAAAATAAGCGGCTCATCTCAGTGGAAGATTATTAAAAATCATATTGTTCCAAATGTGCTCCCTCCACTTGTCGTAATGGGTACTTTAGAAATGGGGTGGGCCATTATGGATATATCAGCTATGTCGTTTCTTGGATTAGGAGTACAGCCTCCTACACCTGAATGGGGAGCGATGATTCACGAAGGAAAATCGTATATTCGGACAAATCCAGAATTAATGCTCTATCCAGGTTTAATGATTATGCTCGTTATTGTTACATTCAATATACTGGGCGAAGCGTTATCAGAACGTTACGGTGTAAAACGTCGATTTTAAAAAGGGATGAGAGTGTTGGGTATAGAACAGTCGAATGTGTTAGAAGTTAGAAATTTACATGTAGAGGTAAACTCGATAAATGGTAGTACCACCCTCGTTCAAGATATCAATTTTGAACTAAAGCGGGGGAGAGTACTAGGTCTTGTTGGAGAAAGTGGATGCGGTAAAACCGTCACAAGTATGTCCATTCTTCAGCTGCTTGATCGGAAAACATCAAATGTTGAAGGAAGTATATTATTACAAGGACGCGAATTGAACGGATTGGACGAAAAAGAAATGCGCAAGGTCCGTGGCAAGGATATAGCCTTTATTATGCAAAACCCGATGAATGCTTTTACGCCCGTTTTTACTATTGGCCATCAATTTATTGAAACCATCCGCTCACATACAGAATGGAATAAAAAACAAGCAGCTGAACTTGCCATCGAGGCGTTGCATCATGTGAACTTGCCAAATCCCGCTAGGCTTATGAAATACTATCCTTTTCAATTGAGTGGCGGCATGCTTCAACGAGTGATGATCGCTATTGCGGCATGCTTGCATCCAGCTGTAATTATTGCCGATGAACCGACAACTGCACTTGACGTAAATAATCAGAAGAGAGTGCTGCACCACTTAGATAAAATTCGCTCTGAATACGGGTCAGCAATTTTATTAATCTCCCATGATCTTGGAGTCATTTCTGAAATGGCAGATGACGTAGCCGTTATGCAGAATGGCAGAATAGTAGAAAAAGCGGATGTGTTTCAGTTATTTGATAAGCCACAGCATGAGTATACGAAGAAACTATTAAATGCACGCTCAATATTACATTTAGATGAAATGATCATCCATTTGGCTTGATAAGGGGTGAACAAATGAGTTTATTATTTGTAAATGAAGTAACTCATAGCTACGGATCCCGAAAGTTTTTCAATTGGAAAGACCGTTCTAAAAAAGTACTTTCTGATATATCACTCTCTATCGAGGAAGGAACATGCTTAGGAATGCTGGGTACGAGCGGAGCTGGTAAAAGTACTTTAGGAAAAGTAATTCTTGGTTTGGAACGGCCACAATATGGGCAAGTTCTGTTTCAAGGGCATGATATTTATACCGCTGATAAGCATGCTCGCCAAAAAATCCGCCGTGATCTTCAAGCTGTCTTTCAGGATTCATACTCATCGGTCAATCCCCGCATGACGGCCGAACGTATTATTGCAGAGCCGCTAGAAAACTATGAAAAGCTAACAGCAGCTGAACAAAAACGAACCGTTGTTGAATTATTGGAGAGGGTAGGGTTAAGTGAAGGGGATTTAAAAAAGTACCCGCATCAATTTAGCGGCGGCCAATTGCAGAGGATCAATATTGCCAGAGCGATCTCACTCAAGCCAAAGCTGATTGTCTTAGACGAATCCGTAAGCAGTTTAGATATGGTAAATCAAAATCTTATTTTAGAATTATTAAGGGAGCTAAAAGAAGAGCTTGGGTTGTCTTATCTTTTTATTACACATGATATTAAAGCTGCCTATACGATTAGTGATACATTAGCTGTTCTAGAAAAAGGAGAATTAATCAAGCTTTACGATTCAAAAAATCAGTTTTTTGCTTCTGAACATCCTGTCGTTAAAAAGATGAGAGACTCTATACTTGCCGAGCACCCACGCTTTCGTTCAATTAGAACAAATGGTTAGCCATTTAAGTTTTTTATTTTTATTCCAAAGCCCTGATTTCTCACATAATCGGGGCTTTGGTTTTAGAAGGAGGAAGTTGGATGAATCATCGTGCGTTCCTTGCTTTAGCGATCCCTCTAACGGTTTCCACGATGACACAGCCATTATTAGGGGCTGTAGATACAGCCGTAATCGGACAATTGCCTAATCCTGCCTATATTGGAGGTGTTGCTATAGGGACCCTTATTTTTAACACTTTGTATTGGGTGTTGGGTTTTTTACGGGTAAGCACATCTGCCTTTGCCGCACAAGCTAACGGGGCAAATGATTCCACTCAAGAAGTCCTTGCTTTATCACGCCCATTTTTATTAGCTTTAATTACAGGGATGTGTTTTATTCTCTTACAATGGCCGATTGAATATACAGCTCTCATGTTGACTTCACCTGATTCTGATGTAAGTAAGTTTGCTGTGGAATATTTTCGTATTCGAATATGGGGGGCCCCATTTGCATTGATGAATTATGTTATTCTCGGCTGGTTAATGGGGATGGCTAAGATTAAGGAATCCTTATATTTACAAGTGTTAATGAATGTTTTAAATATGATTCTCGCTATTATTTTTGTCCATGTCTTTTCATTCGCCGTAAAAGGGGTCGCTGCAGCCACTTTAATTGCTGAAATTACAGCCTTCATATTAGGATTATTCATAGTTTTGAAGGCATTACCTATAGAGTGGAGAGTACCATCTGCCAAAGTGCTTTTAGATACCCAATCTATGAAGAAAATGTTTTACGTTAACAAGGATTTGTTTATTCGAACGATTTGTTTACTGGTGGTTATTAATATGTTTACAGCAAAAGGTGCCTCGTATGGTACAGAAATTCTAGCTGCAAACGCTGTATTATTTCAAATTCATTATATAATGGCTTATTTATTTGATGGATTCGCTAATACCTCTAGTATTCTCGCTGGCAAAGCAATAGGATCCAATGACCCTAAATTATTTAAAAAAACGCTTACTTTATCTTGGCAATGGTCTGTGATAATGGCTTTGGTCATAGCTTGTGTGTACGGGTTATTTCAAGCAGTTATTATTGGCCTGTTTACAAATTTAACTAGTGTTATCGAACTTGCAGCTAAATATGGAGCATGGCTCATCATCTATCCGTTTGCAGCTTGTTTCGGCCTTGTCATTTACGGTGTCTTTACAGGAGCGACTGAAATTGCCCCTGTTCGAAACTCTATGATTTTAGCAATGATTATCTATATCATTATACAAATTTCAATAACCCCTATCTGGCATAATCATGGCCTATGGCTTGCTTTTATCATCTATACTATTGCTCGATCCGGCTTCCTCGTCATGTATATTCCTAGATTAAATAAGAAAATATGGCTCCAAGAGGATGGGGGCTGAAAGTTATAATTTAGAACAGTTAGAGATAACAAAAAATATACCATAAAAGGTCAAATAGATAATGTCCCACCCAAATGGGTGCTATAACCCTATTTAATATTAGCTGTCATACTAGAAGACCTTTTTATTCAACTACCATGAAAATAAGTTCCTCATGATTATAGATATGACAATACTTAAGGAGACCCTACTCAATCGTTTGAAAAAAAAGAGGAGAGCGTTAAATATAATAAATGTAAGGATCGGTTGACTGGATTAAGGTCAGCATCAGTATTGACACTCCTTATCCATTGTCATTAGAAACTGGTATTCAGGAAAACAATGCTCACCGTTTTTTCGAAGTCGAATTAGATTATGATAAATGGTGCCATCCATTTAGGAAAATGTTTGTGGCCTTAATAAGGAAAAAAGCGCCTAAAAAAGGCGCTTTTTACTTTAGCAATCCTTAGATTCATTATAGTGTAGAGGAGGGGGGATTAACCATCCTTTTTCTTTGTTAAGCTTTAACATTTTTAAACCAAATTGTGCCTTTGCCATATGAAACTGGCCATACATCATGGCAATATCTTCTCGGATACTTTGACCTATTACTTGACTACATGTCACTAATCCAGCAGCGGCATCTTTTGAAATTGATGCGCTAATTTCTGGATCAGTAAATCTGGCTCCTGCCGGGATACTTTCAAGATTTGCATTAGGGCGATCAGGTGGAGCAGGTGGTAATCCAATTCCATTTGCTTTTAATAAGTCTTGCAATTGATTGTTCTCGTTTTTTAAACCTTGTATCGCTTCTTCAATGAGTTTTTTTAAGTCTTGATCACCAGTATGGTTAAAAAAAGACTGATATCCTGCAATCAGGCCGTTATTAGTCAACAGATGAGTCCAAGTCGAAATTACCTCACCATAATGCATGGGTTCATCCTGGGGGTTGCCACTTAATATTCCCATAACTACACTCCTTATAATTTCTTGAATATTCATACGTTACTCCTTTTAAGTGAAAATAGAGTATAAGGATAGTATGTATTTGAATGCAGGAGGATATTCTCTGTAATGGAATTTTTATGTAAGAATATATATGACTGATTACCAGGGAAAACGGTTTATATGGACAATTCGAACGGATTATTAAAGTAAAGGGTGCTTACTAAAAAAGAACTAGCTTCTATCTTAGGCGGCTTTTTTTGATTGTACAAAAGGGGCAGGTTTGTTTTATAAGAAAAATTTACTGTTATAGCGTATCAGACCCAAACTGCGAAATAAAAAAGACGAGTTTCCCCGTCTAATTCTTTAGTTTATAAAGCTTGTCCGAGATGGATTTATGAAAAATATTCTTCTCCTGCTGTACCTTGAAAATTTTAATAAGGAACCAAACAATAAACAAAATAGGGGCTACGGATATTAAAAGTGGAGGGATTGTCACAATTTAGTATCAGTTATTAAGTATGTTTCTCTATGTTTTTGGATAATTATACCCCAAACTGCTTTAAATGATGATCAAGGTGCTTATAAATTCCTTTACCCCATTCCTCGGAGCTAAGTTTGCCGAAAAAAGGATGTGGATGAGCTGTACATTTCTCTGGTCCATTATTTTGAAATGCAATAATTTTTTGTTTCAGCTTTTCTCTTTCTGTTTCAAATTCTTTTTTATCTGTTATCAAAATGGTCGGAATAGTGGACATATTGTGAGGTATCGGCTTGTCATTGTACAAAATTGGTTTTGCAAATCTTCCTATTAACCTCCCTAACCAACCTCTCGGCGGAAAAGAATGCCCCATTGCTATATCTTGGAACGATGAGCAATGAGCTAGCATTTGAGCAACATCCATTCTTCCCCATTGCGGTTTTGAATTCGGATTTAACTTGTCTATACGGTTTAAAATTTCCTTTGTATGCAAATGATTAAAAATATTTTTCATAAGCTAAACCCCTTTACATATTGACATTTATTTATATTCACCCTCATCTGTACTTAATCCTTCTTCAACTAACGGGGGCCATACTTCAAGAAGGAAGTATGGCTATTCTTATTTAAGTAAAGGGGCAGGTTTGTTGAAGAGGAGTCAGAAAAAAAACCGCAAATAATTTGCGGCTCACAACTGGCAATTTGTTTTTGATTTATACCCATAATAAATTATGTGAGAATTATATTCATCGACTGGGTTTTGGAGCAAGTTTTTTTGAGTTGAAATCTGGGTGAACCTTGCCCCTATTTAAAGTAATCCCCTTTTAAAATTTGTCATAAACCTTATGTAACCCTTATTTTTTAGGTGCGTTAATCCTAAATTGAGTTAAGGGGCAGGTTTGTTCAATAAGGAATTGAATTATTATGGTAAAAATATTTGCACCTTACGTATTCATACGTAGGTAAGAGAAGATTGCAGAAGACCTTACTCAAGAAATATTTGTAAAATGTTATCAAAAGTTGGACCAATACCAAAAGAAATCTTCACTAAAATCATGGATCTGGAGAATCGCATCCTTTCAAGTGATAAATCTCCAACAAAAAAAGACTTACCGGCCAATAACTATGAAAATATTAGAAAATAAGAGTAAACAGCTGTTTTTACTTCTTTTATTGAGGGAGTTTAGTTGAATAATCATCATTAGGTTTTTTTCTACAATCGGCCAGGTTATAGAAGAGAGCATAGGAATAAATAGTTCGTACCTCATCGCCTTTAAAAACAAAATCCCAATTTTTTTCATATTCAGCGTATCCTTTTTAGAAGGGAAAAACGTTATATAAAATGAATGTATTTTGTAGGCTATTAAAGGAGTGGGGGAATTATGAAGGTTCTTATATTGGGTGGTACTCGTTTTTTAGGAAAAGCGATGGTTGAAGAAGGATTGAAAAGGGGCTATGAAATCACGTTATTTAATCGCGGGAACTATAAGGAGGCGTTTTCCGAAGTGGAACAGCTCATCGGTGATAGAGACGGAGATGTATCACAGCTCGAAAACAGGAAATGGGATGTCGTAGTGGACACATGTGGATTCGCTCCCCACCAAATTAACAAAGTCGCAGCTGTCCTCGGGAATAGCATCGAACATTACACATACATTTCAAGTATCTCTGTTTATAAAGATTGGATACCTCTCAATATCGCGGAAGAATATCATTTACAGTCTATGCCACCGGATCGATTGAAAAACGTATTGAAAGACGTTGAGGAAGGGAAAATTTCTCCTTATGAGCATTACGGCACGTTGAAAGTTTTATGTGAAGCAGAAGCAGAGAAATATTGGCCAGGGCGCGTGTTGCATATCAGGGCAGGTCAGCTTGTCGGTCCCTTTGACTATACGGATCGCCTCCCATACTGGGTTCAACGTGTAGCGGAAGGCGGAAACATAGTGGTACCAGGAAGGCCTGATCGTCCAATTCAACTGATCGACGTGAAAGATATAGCAACATGGGCGTTCGATATGATGAAAAAAAGAAAGGCTGGAACGTTCAATGTTACAGGTCCGGATTATGAATTGACGATGGAAGAGCTTTTAAACACGTGTAAAGCTATTACAAACAGTGATGGTCAATTTGTCTGGGTAGATGAACAGTTTTTATTAGATCATCAAATACAGCCATGGACTGAATTGCCGTTATGGATCCCTGAGAGTTTCCCTTTAGAAGGAGAAACTCAACCGTGGAAAATGTGCATCAGTGTAAAAAAAGCTTTAGACTCCGGGCTTTCCTTCAGTCCCCTTGAAGAAACAATACATGACGTGTATCAATGGGAGAAAGCGAGACAAGATTCAAAACGAAAAACAGGGATATCGCGTGAAAAAGAGCAAGAATTGCTAAATTCCTGGTTGCAAAAAAAGAAAAAGGATACAGTATGATGGCGTTATAATCCTCGCGGGCAAGAGTTGAAGGCTGGGTAGAGCATTATGAATTAGGATAACTATAAAAAGGGATAGTTCCAGAGAAACTGTCACCACTCCCAATCAGTCCTGTTGTGATTGCTTTTTTAACAAGATGTACTAAAATAAATAAAATTAATCATTGAGAAAGGAGGCAAAAAGTAATGGAAACTGTTTTCAGAAGTATAGCAGAAGAAGTAAAGTCATTTTTACAATTCAATTGGGAGATTTACGTGCAACGGGATTAGTCTGTCCTTTTTTAAGTAAACTTCATATGGAATACAGTTTCCGGAAACTTTTTGTCTCTTTATTATAGGTTTAGAGAAGACAATATAATTGTTAGTGCATTCTGATTATAACTAAACAACTACTAGATGCCAGGTGCATCCGTTCTGCCCCGGCTGCCGTTATGATAAAACCATATAAAAAATGGTCAACCAGAAATATCTGGCTGACCTTATAATACGAACGGGTGCTTTTGTTCAATAAAAGTGTTGCAATGATCTTCAACAACCAAGGTAGCTGATATAGTTTAATTAGAAGGGAAAACAGATATTTTCAATTCCTTACTTGAAGAGAAGAGATCGTTTCTCAGTGGAAGAGTGTTGCTAAAAATGAGCTGGAAGCTTTTTAGAACCCTAGGCCTAGCATAGGGTTTTCTTATAGATAAAAACAAAGGACAGTACCAGCAAGACTTCTTGCTGGTACTATCCCATCACGAAACGGATTTAGTTTGTATAGACACGGATTCTATTTTATCTTTAAGTTTTAAATTGCCGGCCACAATCCCAATTAAAATGATGACAACCCCTAGCCATTGTGAAAAACTTACAAATTCAGCTAAGATAAGTGCAGATAACGTTACAGCTACTGGAAGCTCAGAAGCAGTTAAGATCGTCCCAAGCCCTGGTCCGATATGGGGCATTCCAATTGAAAATAAAAGTGGTGGTAAAGCAACACCAAACAAGCCGAGTAATAAACCATACGGCGCTACCCCCATTAAGACAGGTAAATCAAATAGAAACACTGGTGGATATACTAAAAGTACGACAATTAATCCACCGGTAGATAAGAAAGCACTTTTCAGGACAGGTGGAGTATCTTTACCGACAGAACTGCTGAGAAATATAAAAGTTGTAAACGTTAAAGCCGAGAGTAGCCCCCAAGCAGACCCATGAAAAGATAGAGCAACATCACTTTTTGCAATTAAGCCGGCAGCTAGAATTGAGCCAATAATAAGAATACCAATTGAGGTGATTTTCCCTTTCGTTGGTTTTTTCTTATTAAAGACCCACTCGAAAAGCGTACCAATCCATACAAATTGAAATAAAAAAATGATTGCTAGTGAAGCATTTAGGGTCTGCAGCGCTTGATAATAAAACACACCTGTCAAACCAAATGGAATTCCAGATAATAGTAGTTTGAAAGTTTGATTTAAAGTTATTTTTTGCTTTTTTGTAAACATAACTAGGACCCAGGTAAGTAAAGCCCCAAATAAATATTGGCCACCAGTTACCTCTGTCACCGAATAACCTGCTGAATAAGCAAGCTTGACAAATGTAGACAACACCCCATAGCAGCATCCACCTAAAAAAACCATTAGTGCATATTGCCAAGTTTTCATTTATTCTACCCCTTTCTTCACATAAAAAAGCCACACAATTGTCAGCTGACAGTTGTGTGGCGAAAATAGAGCTGGCTCTAGAAAAATCCACGTCCTAAATAGGTTTTATTATTCAAGTCATATAGAAGTATAAGATTAACAATATCAATTGTCAACGAACTTTACTCGGGTGTCAAAGCAACTAGGGTGCAATCTAAAATAGGCAGCACTCTTTTTTCTTATTCTATAAACGGGGCAGGTTTGTTGAAGCAGGATATTTTCTTTTTTAAACGAATTAGAATTTGAAACAAACCTTACACGAATACAGGTATTGAAAATAACATATAGGAGGTAGGAGAAATGAAGATCAAAAGAATAGATCATGTGAGTATAAACGTCAACGATCTTTCAGAGGCTAAAGCGTTTTTTCTTGATTTAGGACTTGAAGTGCAAGCGGAATGGGAATTGGATGGAGAACAGTTGGATAGAATAGTTGGGCTTCATGATGTTAAAACGGCCTGTGTAGGATTGGGGATGCCAGATGGTCAGGCATGGATAGAGCTGGTTAAATTTTATACGCCGTCAGATGAAAAAGGTATTCAGCAGCCTTTTGCAAATACGCTGGGTATCCGACATATTTGCTTTGCTGTTGAAGACATTGAAGCTATTGTTGAAAAATTGAAAACGAAGGGCACGAAAATCTTTAGTGAGATACAACAATATGAAGAAAGTTATAAGTTATGCTACGTTCGTGGTCCAGAGGGGATTATTTTAGAGTTGGCGGAGCAAATCAGATAAATATTAAAGTCTTCTTCTTATACTATCATGTGCGTTACTTTTAGATCCAGCTGCTAATCTGGCAGCTTTTTTCATTTTAAACAAAGGGGGCAGGTTTGTTAGGAAGGAGTTTCTTACTTTTTTGGTGAAATACTCCTTATTGGATACCTAATTTTAAAGGAGAAGATGTTAATGAACCGAACTGACCTGCTATTAAGAATGCTCGATACTACGTACGCTAAAGAGAGTTGGTATATGCCTTTCAAACATGCAATAGAAGGACTCACCGCAGAACAAGCTAGGTGGAGACCAACAGGAGACTCAACAAAATCAGTATGGGAAAATGTTAATCATCTTATTTACTATAAAGAAAGACTTGCAGCAAATTTAGAAGGCCGTGAATTGCCGCAAATTTTCGATGGTGACGAAACTTTCTACTTAACTAAACAATCAAATGATGACAAAGAATGGATGGGAGTCGTTGAACGCGCGGAAATGGTTCATCGCAAATTAAGAGAAGCTTTAAGTAAAACAACTACTGAAGCGCTTGAACAAAATTCTCTTGAAGAGAAGCTATTAGACATAATGCTTCATGATGCATACCATACGGGACAAATTATTCAAATTAGGAAGATGCAGGGTTCTTGGCCATCGCATCGTTGATGGTGGAAAAGGAATTGAAATTGTACAAAAAAAACGGGTGTTTTGCTTTAAGAGTCTGCTGCCAATCGGCGGCTTTTTCTTATTTAGTAAAAGGGAAATGGGATATTAACCCATATATATAGTAAATGTGTTAGTATTTAAGAAACAGGTTAAATATTATATTGGAGGCCATTTAATTATGATTCGGTTTGTAATTCAATCTAGTGTTTCCATTGCGTTACTATTGTTTTCTGCGGCTGTTGCTTGGTATGAAGGGAGTGCTATTTTGGATAACCCTTGGGAATGGAGGTATTCTACACCTTTTACACAGTTATTGTATGGAGTAGTTAATAATCCTAGTGACATATCACAGCTGGATTACTTTGTCTATGCATCTAAATTCCAACCCACTTTCCCCATAATTATGATACTGAGTAGTTTATATTTGTTAATTCTTATTGGGTACAATACCTTAAAGCAGAAAAGAAAATGGTTAGTCTTTTATCTAACCTTTTTAGGTGGAGGATTATTTTTAATTAGTTATTTTACTTCTTATTCTCCAACAGTAAGTGGTCATATACTGTTTTCTATTTTCATAATTTGTGGTTTATTATGCATATCGACTGCCTTAGTAATTAATTTTCAAGTATTAAAAATCAAGGTAAATAAGGTTACTAACTAATTTACTAGTGATTGCTTTGCTTCTATAAGGAACAAAGCATTTTTCTAATTCGACTAACAGGGCAGGTTTGTTGAAAAAGGATATATGAAAAAGACGTTGAAATATAAGATAAGTATCTTAATTTGAATTTTATTGATCAGCTGCCACCACGGTAGCTTATTTTTGTGAGATTTTTTGATTGATATAAACAAAGGGGGGGAATAATTTGTCAAAAGGATTGCTTCACCATATCGAGTTGTACGTATCAAATTTGGAAAAATCGGTGGAATTTTGGGGATGGTTTCTTCAGGAATTGGGGTATAGTTCTTTTCAAAAATGGGATGGAGGGCAAAGCTGGAGACTAGGTGAAACCTATATTGTGTTTGTGCAGGCAGAGGAACGTTTCCTTGATATTCAATATCATAGATGCCGAGTAGGGCTAAATCATCTAGCATTTTTTGCTGAATCACGTGTTCACGTTGATGAAATAACGAAAATTCTGGAATCAAAAGGGATAAAGGTACTTTATAAAAACAAACATCCATTTGCAGGAGGATATAATCATTACGCAGTATATTTTGAAGACCCTGATAGGATTAAAGTTGAATTAGTAGCTCCTTAATGCAACAGGGTGCCTTTTCTTTTGAACAAACGGGATAGTTAGTGAAAAAAGGATTTTCATATAAGGAAAATAAATATAAAACTTATTCATCAAGAAATAGGAGGGAATGAAATGTGGAAAGAATTTGTCAATTCTATATCCAAGGAACATCATTTTAAAGACCCTGCATCAAGGTTTGAGATAACTCAAATTCAAAAAGAATTAAATGTTGAATTACCAGAAGAATTAGCTGCCTTATTTAATGAAACAAACGGAGTATTCGACAACTGGAATTGTCTTTAATAATTTGGTCAACTCACCAAATTATTAAAGACAATTTATTTTATAGAAATTTTGAAGGTTATAGAGATATTAATATGCCATTTGATAATCTTTTCTTTTTTTCAGATGCAGGTAATGGCGATTTATTTTGTTATGCAATCTTAAAAAATGGGAACATTGAAAAAAACGATATTTATGTTTGGAATCACGAGAATGATAGTCGAACCTGGGTTGCGGCTTCATTAAAACATTTTATTGAAGGTTGGATCACTGGTAAGATTGACATTTAATTTCTTGTTGTATTAACTAGGCAGTTTAGGTAAAAAAGCAATATTCAGTTTTACATTTTGAATAGGGAAACAGACCAAGGAAGATGGCTTGGTCTGTTTTTTAATATTAGGTTTGTTTTTCAGTAATGTAAGTTTTTACAGTTGGTGGTTCATATGAATTGAATTTATCAAGTATCCCTTTTGGCTCGCTATCAACTAATGCCATATTGCGGTACTTTTTGTGTAAAAATTGTTCTTCTGACATATGATTAAATAAAGCGATAAGAGGGTCATAATAATGATTAATGTTTAAAAGTCCACATGGTTTTTCATGAAGTCCTAATTGAGCCCAAGTAAAAATCTCAAAGAACTCTTCTAATGTCCCTGGCCCACCCGGTAAAGCAATAAATCCATCTGCAAGATCGGCCATTTTAGCTTTTCTCTCATGCATAGAATCTACGATAATTAGCTCTGACAAGTTTTTATGGGATATCTCTCTGCTTTCTAAAAAACCAGGCATAACACCGATTACGTGTCCGCCTTCTTCTAAAACCGAATCTGCAACAGCCCCCATAACACCAACACTAGCTCCACCATATACAAGTGCAATATTTCGTTTAGCCAGTTCTTTACCAAGTTTTTTTGCACCATCTATATAAACATCAGATGCTCCCTTACTTGATCCGCAAAATACAGCTAGCTTTTTCATTATATCGCCTCCTAAAAATAACACCGTTAAAGATTATATAAAACTTTTCTTTTTTTGTTAAACTTAATATTGAATTGGAGGTTAGATTAAATGAATGTCACTGAATTTCAACAATGGGTAAAGGATTATTACGAAAGCAGGGGATGGTCCGAATTAGACATTTTTATCCGCATTGGCTTTCTAGCAGAAGAAACAGGGGAAGTTGCACGAGCTATAAGAGCTCTTGAAATAGGCAGGGATAGACCTGATGAAGTTAAGGGATCTTTTAAGGAAAACAAACAAGAATTAACTGAAGAATTAGGGGATGTATTAGGTAATTTAATTGTTATTGCAAACAAATACGATATCTCTCTCGAGGAAGTATTTCAGTCACATAAAAAGAAGCTATCAGAACGCTATTCAAATGATTAGAACTAAATACAAAAATTCTCAGATTTGCCTAGAATAAATACCTTCTATCTATATAGTTGCAAATAAAATGGGAACCTGGTATGAATTTAATTCACTAACGGGTTCCTATGTCTAAGATTGCTTTATCCTTTTTTTAAAACGGGGCAAGCAGGTGAGTATAACATGCGAAAATATACTAAAATAAAATTAGGTCTTGTTTTCAAGGAGGTAATACATGGATGATATTTCATCGAATGAAGCGCTGTTCTAAAGATACCATAGCGGCGGGGCGTCGTCATACTGTTGGTATTAAATCTGGCGGTACTGTGACGGCTGTTGGTGACAATAAATATGGCCAATGTGATGTAAGCGGCTGGCACGATATGGTGGCGATCGCGGCGGGTAATGTTCATATGGCAACGAACACGGGTAATGCTCATACAATCGGTCTTAAATCTAACAGTACTGTGGAGGCTGTGGGTTGGAATAAGCATGGCCAATGCAATGTATACGACTGGTGCAATATTGTAGCGGTTGCTGCGGGATGGCGACGAACTATTGGGCTTAAATCGGATGGCACGGTGGTTGCAGTGGGACGAAATAATGATGGTGAATGCAATGTAAACGACTGGCATGATATTGTGGCAATCGCGGCGGGTGACTGGCATACAATCGGTCTTAAATTGGACGGCACGGTTACAGCAGTGGGAAATAATCGGTTTAGCCAATGCAATGTAAACGATTGGGGCAATATTGTGGCGGTTAAGGCGGGGTATCTTCATACTGTTGGACTAAAATCGGATGGTGCGGTGGTTGCTGTGGGTCAAAATAAGTTAGGCCAATGCGATGTAAGCCTCTGGCGGGGTATTGCAGCGATTGCCGCGGGTAGTAATCATACAGTTGGTCTTAAATCAAACGGAACTGTGGTGGCTGTGGGATGGAATGCTTATGGCCAATGTAATGTAAGTGACTGGCGAGATATTGTTGCGATTGCGGCGGGTTGTGCGCATACCGTCGGTCTTAAATCAGATGGCACGGTGGTCGCTGTGGGCGATAATGAATATGGCCAATGCAATGTAAGCCGCTGGAGCGGCATCCAGCTTCCCAACAATTAGTTTTCGGGTAAAAAGGCTACATTTCCTGCAGCTAATATATCCATAAAAGAATTAATTATAATAGGAAAAAATCCTTCTTCAGCTACCGGGGGATTAGTTCATAAAGACATAGCAATTAAAGATTTTGCGCTTTTTTTAGTAAGAAGGCGTCTTTTTTTATCGAAGTAACAGTGATCATAATATGAAGTTATAAATGGTGCTTGTAAAACCTCGATGGCTCAGAAAAGTACATAAAAAATCATATATATGTTCTCTAGTGTATTGTACAGTAGAGATAGTTTTATAAAGTTGACATATTGTTAATGCTGTTATCTTGATTTACTTTCATGATATTCAAACAAGTAAAAACCCTATCTTTTTAAGAAGCTAGGGTTTGAAATTCTAAATTATGTTATTAAGTTTCTTCGTTTATGTTCCTTTTTTGTACCCGTTCGTACAGGACGCTACTTCTTTTTTTTGAAAAGTGCTTTATGATCGATTGCCTTTGGTGGTTCTTCTAGAAATGCATGTTTAATCATTATGTTCGCCCCATCTTCCGCAAATAAAGCAATTTCTGCAGAAAGTCTTGTATATGTAGCACTTAAGTCCATTCGCTGGCAAGTCCCTGCGGCAGTACCGTAATTTCCTATTCCTACAGCAATTAATGTAGTTGTATGAAACATCATTAACTTATCGGAAAATGGGGATACCGTACTATCCGTTACGTGAGAATCCCAACTCATTGGTGCGGGAATATCTTCATTAGTCAAAGTTGAACCAAATTTCTTAATATGCTTATTAGAAATCCCCTTACCTTCTACAAAGAATTGCCTAATATCTTCATTCTTACAAACTTGTGCAAATGCCATCATCAGTGCTTTACCCATTGCATTTGTTTGAATATTGATAAATAGATGCGTGATTTCAATAGCAGTTAATGGCCGTTTATGAGAACCTAGAAAATCAAAAAGAAAACCTTGCTTGTCTATAAAATCAACCTTATCAGGACTAGGTATTTGCGCTGATCGGACATATACACCTTTTGATAACATGACTTTTCTTGCCTTATCGTGCAATTCAGAAACGGAAATAAGTAAATTTCTAAAAAAGTTACTTACATCAGAACGTGCTGACACACCAATTGCTACTCCAATACTTGCCATTGCAATGATCTCCAACTTTTGTATATACATAAGGATAAATGTGTCGGAAAATAACCTTGGTGCATTCACATTAACATCTTCATCCGTAAATCCGATCGGTATCGGATGATTTTCTTTAGTAAAAATCTCTGTGATAATTTTGATGTCATTTTCTGCTATACTTAATGAATTTTCAATTAAGGGAAGGATTTCTTTATCTTCACATATGCTTTTAAAATACTTCATTACACAAACAGCTAGGCTATCGTTTAAATATTGCGTCCAAAGAAAACCCATTTCTGAAGCAGTCAGCGGAATTTTATGTTCTGTCAATTCTTTTTCATCCTTATTTGTATTTGTCATTCTAACCCTGTCCTCCTTAATATTGCCTAAACCTTTTCCATCTTTTTAGGATGTTATTTAGCCCTAAACATTATTCATTTTACACCAATTCCTCAATGCATTTTTTACAGTCCAATACCGCCATTATGAATTAACTTTTTTCCCAATTTAATAACCAAAAGAACGTTACCCTTTGGAATATTAAAAAATATTAATAGGCAAACCATTATTATTGAACCTTAGTTTCCTTATTGCACTAATGGGGGCTTTGGCAGATAACCATAAAATCTAAGAAAAACGAGTAATGAGACGTTTTTTCTTCTTTTATTGGGAAGAGGAAACTCAGTATAAAGCAGGTAATATTAATTCTTACCTTGAAATAAAAGAGATTGAAAATATTATGAAAAGGAGGAACAAAAGATGCAGGCGTTAATTGAGGAGTACGGTCGAGGGTTTACGATGTTAATGGAATCCATAAGTGAGTTATCTGAGGAAGAGATTAGGTACAACCCAGGAAAGGATAAATGGAGTATACATCAGATAATTATTCATATAACAGATTCTGAATTGGTGGCTACACATAGAATGAAAAAAGTTTTGTCAGAGCCCGAACCACTTTTACCAGCACCTGACCAAGATGCTTGGGCGAGCTCATTGGTTTATGAACAATTAGATCGTGAACAATACCTTTTACTTTTTAAAATGCTGCGTTCCAGTATGCTTCCTATTCTTCATAATTTGACAACTGAACAACTTGAGAGAATTGCAGTGTATCCAGATGGTGCGCGATTGACTTTCAAAGATTTGTTGGAATTCCGAGTCGGCCATATACGTGGACATCTCGACCAAATTGAAAGAGTTAAGAAGGCTTTTAGGGAAAAGCATAAATAAATATTTAGGTTCTGCCACTAACGGAAGCTTATCTTCTTCCACAAAAGGGGCAGGTTAGTGGAAGAAGATAAGTTACTTTATGTCTCTTTATTAGGTTGGTTTTCTTTGCCGCAATAGTTCTATGATTGTTTGATGAATAACAAAAGGGAAAAAGTTTAAAAATTTCAGGGAGTCTGCTATTCAATGTCCACTGATAAAGTAGCATTAAAGGCAAGCAACCGAACCATACACATTAAGATAAGCCTTTTCATTTCTTTTTCACCTTCTTTTTTACGCTCTTGGCAATCATGATGGCGACAAAGAGCAAGGGAATATAAATGAATGTAAAGCCAAAACCTATTTTCCCAAAAAAGTCATTAACCATACTAATTTTTTCGCGTGTATTAATAAAGTTGATCACTAATAAAAAAGCACTGACAACAAAAAACACTCCGATTTTTTGTCTAATATTAAAGATTCTCTTGATAAGTCTAGAAGAAATCCAAATGGCAATACACACATTCGGAAGCATAATTAAGTTCCAGTTTGCAATTCCAATATATTCGAAACGTTCCACAAAAGGCATTTCAACAATTTTCCACATGGTCAAAGTGGGCCAGATCTGTTTTGCAAGCAGATCTTCCGAATAATAGGCAAACGTAATGACGGCTAAAATAGTATATATTAGGGTGGTGGTTAAAACAGCGAGGTGGGCCCATTTTTTGGATTTCTTTGGTTCTTTTATAAAAGGATAAATGAACAAAATAATCTCAAAACCGATGAAGGTAAGCGACATATTATAGGAACCGTTGAGAAGTTCCATAACTGAATGATCCCAAATTGGAAGGAGATTATAGAAATTCGAGAATTCAATGGCCCAGCCAAATGTCAGAAGGAGATAAGCCGGCAATAATAGGCCAAATAAGGCTATCCCGACTACCGTTCTGAACCCTCCAAAAATGATATAAGTACAAAGAATCATGAATCCAAAGGAGAACCAGAAAGTGCTAAGCTCCGGAAACATCCACACTTGAATGACCTCGATGAATGTTCGTGTTATAGCTAAGACATATAAAAAAAAGTAGCCTATGAAAATGGAGCTGACTGTTTTGCCGATCAAATTGCCTGTAAGGTACATATGGGCTGTCACAAAATCTCCATCAACCGTTTCGGCGATTTTATAAACTATCCAAAGGATGACATGTATGCATCCCCCGGCAAACAGAATGGAAATCCAAGCATCATAGCCTGCATCCTTTGCAATAACCCTCTGATAGCTAAGAACCCCAATGCCAATTTGCATGGACATAATTAAATAAAACACTAAAAATGGGGATATCTTCAATCTATCTGGTATTGGCTGCTCCTGCATCTGGTTCACTTCCGTTTTCATGATTGGTAACTGGCTGCTGTAATAAAATTGCGTTATACATTAATCTCCTCTTCTCTTGTACTTCTATTTTGCTAATGCGGATAGGATTTTTTAGTTCACAAAAGGAGCGGCCACTTAGATTACATTTGAAGTGGAAGCCTTAAAATCACATCTTTTATATCCGGATATAGAAGCTTAATTCGTCAGAATGACGTAGCCATTTAAAATTTTTTGTTCGATTTATGAATGGTCATCTGCAACATGCACAAGCTCTTTAATATTCTTTTCTCGATTTCCCGGAATTCATCTTCCAGAAGATATGGGAGAATACCATCCGGATCAGATTTTGATCAATTAAAGTGGCTATGAAAGTAAGCTCAAAGCGCACATTTTTACAGTATAGTTAAAAATTCACTTAAAGTCTTTTGATTAAATTAAAGGATTTTTCCCATACCTAAATCCTCTTTAATCCGTTTTTTTCAATCCTTTTCTCATAAGTAAATCACCATTATATTCTGCATATCGTTTATTTTTTACTAGTTTTTGAAAACTTATGAATAGAAAGCAAAAATTAGAAGGTGTGGCGGGTAAGGCAGTTGTATAGGCTAAAAAAGGAACCTGGTATACGCTTCCTTTCAGTCAATGCTGCAAATAGAAATGATGTTACTCCAGCATCAAAAGCCAAACTTCAATACCTTTCCCGGAATCGGCTCAGGTGGAAAGCAGAGGTATTAGTGAAAAAAGTGATTGGAAGTATAAAGGTCTTTATAGGTATATATTAATTAAAAAATCGCAATAAAAGTGCCTGTGTTGAGAAGGAGCTGCTAAATGGCGGATTTTTCTTATTCGTTCAACGGGGCAGGTTTGTTGAAGAACACTAACTAAATACATTCTTGAGGTGAAAAATGAGTGATAATAAAGAAGTTTGGAAACCTCTAACAGTGACCGAAATACAAATGATTTTTAAAAGAATTCCTATTCGATGGTGGATTGCTGGTGGATGGGCTTTAGACTTATTTTTAGAAAGAACTACACGTGAGCACAAAGATATCGACACTTTGATATTAGGGTGTGATCACATCATCTTACAGGAACATTTACACGATGAGTGGGAATTGTTTAAAGCTTACAAAGGTAAATTAATACCATGGAATCAGGAAGAACAGCTTGATTCTCATTTCGATAATATTTGGGCAAAGAAAAAAGGTGAAACAACATGGGCTTTCCAAGTTATGATACTTGATACAGAGGATAAACATTGGATTTATAAACGAAACAGTGAAATAAGAAAGTTGTTAGATGATATCGGATTAGAGTCCCCTTCCGGAGTACCTTTTTTAAGACCAGAAATACAACTTCTTTATAAAGGTGGAAGTTCAGTCATTAGAGAAAAAGATGTTATTGATTTATATAATGTATTACCGAAATTAAGTGATAAAAAACTTCATTGGTTAAAAAAGTCTTTAAGTATCCAGTTTCCCAATGGACATCCATGGATTGATGTTTTAGATTCATATACCAAAATCATTTAAACATAAACTACCAAATTTCAAAGAAATTATGCTTTGTATTCATATCAGATGGTAATTCAGGTATCTAAAAAGAAAGTTATTACAAGAAAAGATGTGTTGTATGAAAGAAAAAAAGTATCCAGGTGTGAACGTTTTCAGTGTGATTTAGAAAATAAATAAGTCTATGCCTTCTTCAACTATAGGGTTCTACCGATACAATCAGCTGCCCAACCAGGCAGCTATTCATATATGACTAACGGGGCAGGTTTGTTGAATAAGAATTATGACAACACAATATTACTTTATTATGCAATTTTCATTAAGATGGACAAATTTTAAAAGAAGATCCAAATGGGAGTGTATTAATTTGAATGATATAAAACCTTCAAAAATACAAAGATTGCAAGAAAAATATGGAGCGTCAATTACTGCATTGGCTTGTTTATATAGTGTAGTTGTAAGTTGGGGAGAGAATTGGTTTTTCACAGTTTTCTTTGGATTAGGAGTTTTAGTATGTGGTTTGATGAGTTATTTCGATATAAAAAAAAAACATTGAAGAAAAGTCATTAAGGAACATCCTTTCAATGTGAACTATCATATTGCTTTTGCCATTTATCACTTTAATTTGTCTCACGATAACGGCTTTCATTATTATGGGATATTCATTTGTATCTGTTTCGGGGATTTGTACGATTCTAACGGTTATGTTTTTTCTCCTATATAACGGTTTTCCGAATAAAAATTATATTGGGAGAACAACTGCTATATCTATAGGTTTTACAGTAGCAGTCCTTTGCTTATCCCTGATTAAAATATCTTTCGAATTCATATATATCCCGATTTTTTCATTAGCTGTTTCATTGGTTTTGTATAATTTATTACAAAATAAATGCACAAGGTTTAGGGCAGTTGTATTCAGCTCAACAACAGCAATATTATTTAGTGTATTGACGTTTGTAGCCCCAGCTAACGTATTATGGCATCTTGTTGTGGGGTTAACTGTGGTTTTGTTTATTACGCAGATGTCCAGTAAATATCGCTTTATATAAAAGCTTCCCTTATGAAGGAGCATGGCGACAAAAATAAAACTATGATTAAGCTAACGGGTGCGTTGATCCAGGTAGGATTAGCCGCCTTTATTGTTGAACCTTTAATAGAACAAAAGGGACAGTTTAGTTGAATTCTTCTGGAGATACACCCAACTATGCTATTTCTTAAACTGGATCACCCTTTCCGAAAAGAAGCCATGAGGAGACTGTTTATGCCTATCATAAGAGATATTCAGCTTTACGTTCCGAAAAACAAAGAACAGAACTGGACATTCTTTCACGAAACAAGATGTATTACATTTTTATATAGCCGTCTTCTGCCAAAGCTGCAGTCAAAGGATGATAAAGGGATACAAATCTATTGTGTAGACAATCTAGAACAAAAAGAGCAAATTGATATGTCTGCTCATATTATCTTTGATTATTTTCCTGTATTTGTAGAGGTGGATGTTGAAAATATTCTGTCATTGACATCCGACAGAGAAAAGAAAGAACGAGTACTAGAAATCGTGCACGAGGGAATGAAACTCGCTGCTAATAAGTTTAATTGGGACCATTATTCTCTTGAATTGGTTTATGAGAACATAAAACAGCTTGATTATGAAAATGTCTATCCTCTATTAAAGAAGAGCAGCCCAAACAGGAAGTACATCTGCAGCGTCTTATGTCATCATGAGGTAGCGAGTATCGAAGTATACATGGAGGTCAAGAAAAGAAATGGTGAAGTTATCAATAAAGAGAAGCTTTTCTCTGTAGGGAATACAGATGAACAAGATCTATTCAGCGATTTTGGAAATCTCGAATGGAAGCAGGATCATAAAGTGGAGTTTGCCGATAATGATTATCAACATATCTATCGTTTAACATTTCTCGAAAAGGACAAACCTGAAAATCTAATATGGAAGTTATCTAGATAAAAAAGAATGGACTTGTTTTTCAGAGGTAGGAACTAAAGTTAGTAAAGAAGATTATATCAGAACAGAATCTGACTACATAAACGCCATCACAACTTTTATGGATGAATTGGGTGTTAATAAACTTTATTTAAATGCCTTAGAAATGTGGTCTGACGAGGTTAAATCTCAAAATGTTTCTCCCTTCTTGTCAAAGATGTGGGTGGAAACACCCATAAGTGCACAAGAAATTAAAGAGCTTGCAAAATTAACTTTAAGGAATGTAATTTGATGTAAATTAAGCTCCAAAAACAAGTTTTTTGTCCACTTCGGATACGATTACTATATGTATATTGGAACAAATAGGGATTCCCCTAACTCTCGAAAAAAAATCGAAGCTACTGGATTATACGTGGAGGAATTTTATTCTCCTTATTTGGATTAGAGGACAGTAAATTGAAGATATTCTTATTATTCAGGCGGCTATAGGGAGGTAAGTTGAAGAAGGGATTATTTTAACACATGTGGAAGTAAGGGTAGAAACCAGGTGAACTAAATAAATAAGTAAGTTTATTTGTAATTAACAGTAAAAGGGAATATTGGTATCTATATGTGTTGAACTTGAAAAATGCTGCTTCGATGACTAAAGGTCTAAGGAGGATTTATTATGACAAATGTGTTTAGTGACAATAGAACAGATACAGCTTCAAGAGTCATTATGGCAGAACCACAAACTATCTATCAGGCATTTTTAAATCCGAAATCATTAGTATCATGGCTTCCACCTAAAGGTATGTCAGGTCATATTGAAAATTTTGACCCTCGTGAAGGTGGAACTTACAATATGACCCTTACCTATGAAGAAGACCAACCATCATCTGGAAAAACTTCGGAAAACACTGATGTATACCAAGGAAAGTTTTTAGAGTTAGTCCCTGACAAACAGATTGTACAATTAGTAATTTTTGATTCTGAATCCCCAGATTTCACAGGTGAAATGATACAGAAGTGGCTTTTGGAATCCATTTCAGAAGGCACAAGAGTCACTATTATTTGTGAGAATGTTCCTAAAGGAATACGCAAGGAAGATCATGACCTCGGTTTAAAATCAACACTGGAGAATCTGGCTATATTTGTTGAATAATTGCTGCACTAGTCATAGGACTGCTTTTTTCTTTTTAAACTTAAAGGGCTGGGTTGTTGAAGAAGGAAAGGTGACTTATTTATAGAACTCTTTAAGAAAAGATAAGGGTGGAAATAAGTATGATATTGAAGAATGACCTGCTTATTCGACTTATGAACGATAAGGATATTGAAGTTATGGCTAAATGGCTAAATGACCAAAGTGTATTGGAATTCTATGAAGAGCCACCTTTAAATATAGATATGGTGATAAAAAAATACGGGCCAAGAGTAGAAGGGAAACATTATGTTATTCCTTGTATTGTAGAATACAAAAATGAACCAGTAGGTTATATACAATACTATGAGCTTCAAGAAGATGAATTAAAGAGATACGGCTATTCAGCAAACAAAAATATTTATGGAATAGACCAATTTATTGGAGAAACCCAATTATGGGGTAAAGGGATTGGCACTGCTATGATTCTAATGATGTTAAATTACCTTAGTAAAAGTAAAGGCGCTTCAAGTGTGGTACTAGAGGTGAAAAAAAATAATAGTAGAGCAATATCAAGTTATAAGAAGTGTGGTTTTAGAAAAATTAAAGAGCTTTATACCGACCTTTACTTAATCGAATGGATTAAGGGAACCGGCTAAATTCTATAAATAAGAAAAAGGAATAGCTAAGATAAAACTTTATTCTTCTTTAAAGAAAGGATTGAACTTTGTTAAAATATATTGATTACTTGTCAAGATTGTTAATGATAGCACCTGTTTTAATAATTGGATTTAAATTAGACGTTGCTACTGTATCAATTTTTGTACTTGCAACGGGAGTGTTATTGCGAATAATCTATAGCAAAATGAAAAAGGACAAATCTCACCACAAAGTCAGTTGAAAATTTAAAATACCCTACATTGAACAGAGGTATTAAATAATTTAGGTGAAATTTCACAACGGTGATAGAGTTGAAGATCCAGCATGGATCGGCAGCTCTTTTTTCTTATTCGACTAACGGGGCAGGCTTGTTGAACAATGGTCATTATTTTTTTCAACAATCGGGCCAATTAGCTGAATAAACAAGGAATTGTTTGTAGGTTAATCGAAGCTAAACATGAAGAGAAAAGCGGAGAATGGAGAGGATAAAATGAAGGTTATCGGTCTTATTGGCGGAATGAGTTGGGAATCTTCTGTTGAATATTATCGGATTATCAATGAAGAAGTTAAAAGAAGATTAGGGGGATTACATTCAGCGAAATGTCTTTTATATAGTGTCGATTTTCATGAAATTGAGCGTTACCAGTCAGAAGGCGCCTGGGGAAAGGCCGGTGAAGTGTTAGGTAATGCTGCGCGTTCTTTGCAAAAGGGAGGGGCTGACTTTATTATTATTTGTACTAATACGATGCACAAAGTTATAGGTGATATCCAGTCGAAAATTAATATCCCCATTTTGCATATCGCAGATGCAACAGCAGCCCAAATTAAAGAGAAAGGAATTAATTCTGTAGGGTTACTAGGCACAAGGTACACAATGGAGGAGGATTTTTATAAATCACGATTGGAGTTTAACGGTATACAAGTTATTGTGCCAAACGACAATGAAAGAGAGATTATAAACAAGATTATTTACGAAGAGTTATGTTTGGGTAAGATTCAACAAAAATCAAGGGATTATTATAAAAAAGTTATTCAAGGTTTAATCGAATCTGGAGCTAAAGGGATTATATTAGGCTGTACAGAAATTGGATTATTGGTAAAACCGGAGGATTCTAATGTTTCTCTATTTGACACAACCTACATACATGCTTTCGAAGCTGTAAATATGTCCTTAAAATAGAGTTATGAATTTTTTAAATAGAAGCAACAGGGGGGAGAAAATCGTGTCAAAAAATAAGACCTTTGGAAGATATAGACTATGAATTGATTAAAGAAGCAGAAAAAGTTATTGAAAAGAACTATAGGTATGGACGAAAGTTGGGTTGTTTCTCTTGTGGTATGTGTCGAGAGTTAATTAGTGATTACTGGAAAAATACTGTTACGCACTCGTTTGTTCAAATAACCTTTTATTCTATATCAGTTGTATATTTTTCTGGTAATAACTCCATTACGTTACACTTTAAGGGGGAAGGTTTACCTTAAATCCAACATATATAGGGATAGGTACTCCTAACATACGAAAATATTACTGATAAGGTCATTACGCTGAGGGTGCGTTAATCGAGAAGGATTAGGTGCTTTTTTTATTTACAGAAGTTCTTTATGGAACAAACGGGACAGCATACCTGAATAAAGCTAAGTTTGTGAAAAGATGTACTTAAACTATAGGGTGCAAGAGTTGAAGATCCAACAGGGTCAAGCTCTTTTTAATATTCAGCTAAAGGGCAGCATTAGTTGATTTAATTATATATAAGTTTTACCTTGACCAAGTTTTCAGTGGATCTATACTTAGAATGGTGATGGAAGAATATGGGGAGTGGATTGGTTTGGATACTAACCTTTTCTTAGACAAAATAACTAAACTTTTTAAAGATGAACTTAGAGATAATTTGTTAGGGATTTATTTACATGGATCTCTTGCAATGGGGTGTTATAATCCCCAAAAAAGCGATATCGATTTCTTAGTCGTTGTAAATGAAAAGCTAACACCAGCAAATAATTCTAGGATCGCAAAACTAGCTTTATCCTTACATGATGAGTTGTCTAGTGAGCGTGGTATAGAGTTTACCATTATCTTAGAAACTTACCTAAAAAAGTTTGTTTATCCGACTCCTTTCGAGTTTCATTACTCGGAATACCATAGGGAGAAATATCGCACAAATGAGAATTATCTTTGCGGGGGATTTGAAGATGAGGATTTAGCTTCACAAATTGTTGTTGCCTATGAGAGAGGATTAACACTGTATGGAAAACCATTAAGTGAACTTTATGAACCTATCGATAGTCAGTATTACCTTGCCTCCATTCTGCATGATGTGGAGGGAGCTGCGGAGGAGATCATTAGCAATCCACCTGCGTACCTGACTCCTATGTACCTAACCTTAAATCTCTGTCGAGTTCTTTATTTTATTAAAGAAGGTAAGATATCTTCAAAGCGCGAAGGCGGGGAATGGGGATTAAATAACCTGCCTCATAAATACCAGCAGTTGGTTGAACGTTATCTAAATGAATATAACGGAGAAACATTTAGTAGTGAAGTTGTTTCCCAGACTTTTTATGAATTCATTGAATTCATGATTAAAGAAATAAGGCAAGACATTGACATTTTATTAAGCTAACGGGTGCATTCTAAAGGATCGGCTGCAATCACAGCCGGTCTTTTTTATTCAAGTATAGGGGCGGTTTACTTCAATAAGGAGTATGCATGTTTGTTATAGAAAAAATGTATTTAGATTGATTTTGAATAATATAAATCGTTATAATTAGTACCAGGTATTAATACTAACTTCTAATAAAAATAAGGGGTGGATTGTATGATAGGGGCGAGAGTAACAGCTATTGGGACATATGTACCCGAAAAAAAATTAACAAATTTTGAGCTTGAGCAAATGGTCGAAACAAATAATGAGTGGATTATTCAAAGGACAGGAATTCATGAACGTAGAATAACTCGTCCTGATGAATTTACCAGTGATTTATGTGTATCTGCTGTAAAAGATTTAATGCATAGATATAATAAAAACGTCGAAGATGTCGATATGATTATTGTGGCAACAAGCACACCAGATTTTCCATTCCCATCTGTTTCAAGTATCATACAGGACCAATTAAATATAGCCCAAACAGGGGCCATAGATTTAAGTGCAGCGTGTGCAGGATTTGTTTTTGCATTGCATACAGCACACAGTTTAATATCTTCTGGACTTCACAAAAAAGTACTTGTAATTGGAGCAGACACAATCTCAAAAATTACGGATTATACCGATAGAAGTACATGCATTTTATTTGGTGATGGTGCTGGTGCAGTATTAGTTGAAAGAGATGAACAATCAAAAAGTTTCATTGGATTCCACCTAGGAAGTGATGGGAGAGGAGCGCAACATGTATATCGTTCTGGACTATCAAAAAAGGTTAATGATATTGAGTTAATCGATACTCAATATCTTGTACAAAATGGTAGAGAGGTTTTCCGATGGGTTGTAAGGAATGTACCCGATAGTATTAAACAGATTTTAGAAAAAACGCAAACGAGTTTAGAGCAAGTTGATTGGTTCATACCTCATAGCGCAAACTTAAGGTTGATAGAGCCGATTTGCGAAAAATTAGATTTCCAAATGGAAAAAACCCTTTACAGCTTAGTCAACTTTGGAAATACCTCTGCTGCAACAATTCCCTTAGCTCTTGATCTTGGAATCCGTGAGGGAAAAGTCAAAAATGGAGACCGAGTTCTTATGTATGGTTTTGGATCTGGATTGGTTCATGCTGGACAACTTTTAGAATTAAATTTTGACGAACAAATGAATACTCCTCCACAGTTGTGATGTATGCTAAGTAATCATTTTGATAAACAGTGATTTATGAATAGAGATGTCCCTGGTAAGTCTGCTTTTCTTATTAACTACTATTAATGATAAGATTAAAGAAAGTATTATTGTAAATACAAGGTGGGATTTTTTGATTTGGTTTTTATTAGGTATTCTATTTGTGATATACGTAATTTTTAGTCTTTCAACAATAAAATATCAGTTAAGATTAATTATTACACACCTTAACATTAATGAAGAACCCTCTAAAGTACCTGATGAAGAAATTGAAAGAGAATTAGAAGAGGACAAAAAGGGGTAGTTTAAAACGTTAAGGGTGAAGAAACGCACTTTAAGAACGGGTAATAGAGTTGAAGATCCAGTATGGATCGGCAGCTCTTTTTTTATTCGACTAGAGGGGAAGTATTCTTTAATAAGGAAAAAATTTCTAAGTTTGCAATGAAACGAGGTTTTGCATTAAGACTATTAGTTTTTATGATTCTCCTGGCATTTGTTATTTTTAATGGTTTAAAAACAGATTTTATCGCATTGTTGATAATACCATAATCCTTCATAGGAAAGCCTTGGTACAGTTATTCTAGAATGGAACAAAATTAATATGTTTAGGTCATCGTTTTTGTTTTATAGTTAACGAATAGCTTGCTTTTAATAAGGGTTGCTGCGGCAGCTTGAATGCTCTTTTCGTTCCAAATAAAAAGAAGTAAATGAAAGATCGTTGCTCTTCTATTATAGGTGGAGAAAGCTTTATTATGATATATGCTACAATATTAAAAAAGATAAACTTTGGAGGCACACCACTGCAATAGGACTTATAACGAAATTAAGTTCTTGGTATATCCCGTCAAGGACATATTATGAAACAGTGCTTCAATAGAGGAGTTGTATAAAATGAATGAAAATAAAGGTACAGAAATAAAACGCTCTTTAAAAGCAGAAAACATTCTATCTCAGATCAATAGTAAAACTAAGCTAGGCGACTTACGAAAAATCGCGAAGGACATTAAAAAAGATCACGAACTAGCTATGGAACTTTGGTCAACCGAGGAGTTTTTGCCCAGACTATTAGCAATCTTAATTATGGACAAAAAACTTCTTTCACAAGATGTGCTAAATAAGCTTGATAAGGATATGCAGACTCACACTTTTGATGAGCGAAATAACTTAATGGATTGGTTAATGGCTAATCAGATTACCAAAGACAAGAAGACAATTGCATTGATGGAGTCATGGGAAAATAGTTCTTCTGCTCTTCAAAGACGAGCTTTCTGGTATAATCAAGGGCGATTGAGATGGACTGGACAAACACCGCCTGATAACACCGAAGACTTGCTATCTGCATTAGAAGCTAATATTACGCAGGAAGAACCGGAAGTTCAATGGGCTATGAATTTCACGGCAGGCTGGATAGGTGTTTATGATGAAAAGAATCGTGCACGTTGTATTAAACTTGGTGAGAAAACGGGTCTTTACAAAGATGAAATAGTAGCAAAAGGATGTACTCCAAGCTATTTGCCGGAGTTCATTAAGATTGAAGTTAACAAACGACATAATAATTAGTTACCTTTGAAAGATTCAATAGAGTTTGATGCAAAGAATAAAGGAATTCAAAGCCTCATATGAAAATTGTAAGAGGCTTGGACCGCAAAATAAAGAAAACAACACGTTATGGCAGCTAGTTAGTGAAGTGCAAGGAAAATGTAAAGGATTAACCCACTATCTCTTTTTGAACTGTAGGGCACTTATCTTTAAGAAGAACAGCTTTCCAGCTGCGAAGTACAAATTTAGTGGGTTCCTATGTTCTGCTGCTTCTTCAATTTTGTGGAGAAATAAGGGTATGAAATCAGGATCAGCTGCCAAACAATAGGCGGCTTTTTCTTATTGCACTAAAGGAGCAGGTTTGTTAAAGAAGGATGATAAATTAAATAATGAAAAGGGAAACATTTTTAGAGGGATTTAATCTTGTACAGGACACAATTCCATTCTTAAGTCCCCCTTATTACCAGATTCCCTTTATAAACTTTTCTTACAGTGGGAAATTTTTTACCTTCAAGTCTGTCAAGTAAGCAGTACATCAAATCCTTGACCATCAATTCAGTCTGATTTTGAATGCTGGAAAGTGCAGGGAAAGTTGTCAGGCAAATTGGGTGGTTGTCAAAACCAATAATGGAAAGTTCTTTTGGAACAGAAACACCATGTTTTTTAGCTGACGAAAGTAATCCTGCCGCTAAAAAGTCACTGCCTGCAAGAATTCCATCATGATTGCAATGACCTGAAAAAATTTCATCTCCCAGTAGTATACCTTCTTCAATCGTAGAGTAACCACTTAACTTTTGCTGAATAGTACATGATTTATTTAAATCAAGATGAGCTTGTTTAAACCCTTCCCATCTTTGTCGCTGAAGTGGCGTTTTTTCTTCATCCGCACAAAATAATAGTTGGTTGCGTCCTTCTTTCAGCAGGTATTGGGTAGATGAATAAACTGCATCCCTTTCATCAAGTGAAAAGACATCTAAATGTCTTGTTTGAAGTGGTTCGTTGCAAATAAGCACTATCTTATCTCTAACTCTCTGTTTAATCTTCTTCTCACCTAATAAAGTATGGGTGATAATTACCGCGTCCAGCTCATTTTCAGTTAACTTCTCATAAATTTTATTTTCCTCATCAATAGAATAAAACGTTTGGAAAATCACTATCTTATATCCAGCTTTTCTGCATTTTGCTGCAATCATGCCAACAAGCGGGCTAAAATATGGGTGATCAAGGACCGGGATTGTCACACCAATTGTTTTTGTTGTCTGTGTTCTAAGGTTTACACCTCGTGCATTTCGAACAAAAGACAACTTTTCTATTGCTTCCATTACTTTTGTTCGGCTGTCTTCTGAAACATGAGGATGATTATTGATAACGCGTGATACCGTGGACTTAGAAACGCCACTAAGTCGAGCTATATCTAGAATAGTAGCCATTTTTTTACCTCTAAAAAAGATTTGACCTGGGAACGTTCCCTGCCTGTAACCTAAAAATAACATAGAACAGGGAGGTATTAAACGTGACATTTAAAGTGTACCATTCTAATGGAAATCCTGACTACTTAATGATATTTGATTTTGATGAAACATACTATCCGCATGAACTAAAAGGCTGGCAGTTAAAAGATTTGTATGAGCTTGAGGAGTATCTTGATAGGATTGTTCATAAGAAAAATATCAGAATTGGTTGGGTAACAGGCAGTAGTTTGGCTGATATCCATAAAAAAATGAGAGCAGCTCGGATGAACTACCTTCCGCATTTTATTGCATCAAATCTAGGAACGGAGTTATGGGAGATCAATTCTAAAGGAGAATTTTATCAAAATCAAGAGTGGAGGAAAAGAATCAAAAGGTCAGGATTTAGCCATAGAGTGGTTGAAGATCTTATTAATGATTTAAGACAGTTATATGGAATACAGTTACAAAAACAAACACAATTTGGTCAACAATCGTTTAAAATGAATTATTATTATTTTATAGAAGATAGTGCGAGGGTTAAGTATGATCTAGATATCATAAAACAACTAGCACGCAATAGCGGAATAAATTTCAATATTAACCGTTGTAACCCTCTAGCTGGAGATCCGGTAAATGCATTTGATGTAGATTTTATTCCACAAAATACAGGCAAACGTGCAGTAGTGTACTTCGTCATAAAACAGTTTAGCATCTCTGTTGAGAATACATTTGCGTTTGGAGATAGTGGGAATGATATAGAGATGCTTAAAGCCGTAAAGCATGGATATTTATTGAAGAATGCTACAGAAGAAGCAAAACAACTGCATGATACGATAACGGCAGATCCTTATGCCAAAGGTATCCAAAACGTTTGTAGGATTTACTTTTAATTTTAATTCGTTGAACTAAACTCATTAATGGAGCTAAATCAATCACAGGCTGTTATTTTACCTAAATATGTAGTTAGATACTATTATTTGCAGAGTATAAGGCGTGACAAAGCCTACTAGATCCTCTTTTTGAGATTCAATTTTTTGTGAACTTACTAGATTTTGAATACACCAGGTTCAACCCCAGCGAAAGCTATCAGCTTTTTAGGATCAGTAAATCAATCTATCTCCCCAATTCCTGAAATAATCATGGCAGCGATCTTTTCTCCTAACCCGTGATAGATTTGATAATATTATATTCTTAAACTTCTTTAGCGAGGGCATCTATCTCAGACTCTAATTTGGATAGGTGCTCTTTATACATTCCTAGATTGAATATGACTCTGATAAAACGTCTTTTCTAAAGGATTTCGTTTTGCCGAAGCTTTGAGCTCAGTAGCTATTCATTTGCCCATTTTTAAGATCGACTCTTACATAATTCAGCGATTTTATCAACTATTGATACATCACTTACCGCTAATATATCTACAGGAGAGGGAAGCTATAAAAGAGTTAAGAGTGGTGCGATTGAAAATAAATCACTTTAAACCCCTCTATATTCGGGGAAGACTTGGTCTAGATTTGCTTGAAATTGCAGCTTGTATGGACGAAAACCCCAGTAATATTCTTGTGTTGTCATATAAGGTTCCCAAGGTATAGCAGCTGAACTCCTGGTAATCTTATATTACGAATGGGGCAGGTTATGTCAACAAGATATATGCTGGTATGTCATATTAGATGAATACTTTATAACTAGTTAGGCAGCCCCATCGAATTGTTAATGATAAATAGCCCATACTTTTACAAGTATAGGCAGACGAATTAATCTGTTACTAACAACGAATATAGATTGAGATCAATAAAGCGTCCTTTTGATCTTTCCACTTTTCTCATTGTTCCTTCAAAGCCGAAATTTAATTTTCTCAGGACTTTAATTGAGTTGAAATTTTCAGGTTCTACTTTTGCTTCTATTCGATTAAGTTCTAAATCGTTAAAGGCATGCCTTATTAAACAAGTAATAGCTTCAGGAGCAAATCCTTTACCCCAAAAAGGTTTATTAATTTCGTAACCAATTTCAGCTTTTGCATTTTCAAAATCTAAAATGTTAAAACCGCAAGAACCAATAATTTCATTTGATTCTAACTCAATTATTGAGTATCGGATTGCAGTGTTTTCTTTTGATAGTTTATCAAATAATATAATCATTTCTTTTGCTTGTTTTTTATCAGTGAACTTATCAATATTCATGAATCTAGTTACTTCTGGATTAGACCAAACTTGAAACAATTTCTCTAAGTCTGATACCTGCATTTTTCTTAACATTAATCTTTTTGTGCTAAGTTCATTAATCAATATTTTTACCTCCATTATGCTTTTATTTGGGGTCAAGATATTGATATCTGGGCATAGTTCAGTCCTTTCATAAAATGATAATAAGATAATACCAGCTTTCTGCTATATATAGAAAATATATTAGATGCTGTTTTATATAAAGGACTAAAAGAAGTGGATATTTATGCTATTGCTAAATGGCAAATTTGATTATAAATCATTCTTGGAATTTAACAATTTCATCCTATTTTCTAAAATGTAAAAGGGGAGGTAATTGGATATTGAGAGACCATCAATACTTTTTATGCTACGTGTTAAAACTCATTTTAACTTAGTACCCTGTTGATGGAAGCGGATGGAGGTATGTCTTATAGAAGGAGTATCGAAACGCATGCGGAAGCGATTTCCTAGAGTGGAAATCAACAAAGTAAGTATAAAAGAGCCTTAATTTTAGAAAAAGCTAGGAGATATTTATGAAGCAGCTACAAAGTAGACAAAATCTGGTAGTAACAGGATTGTTGCTCTCTATTCTTATGGCTTCAATGGATAATACAATTGTTGCAACAGCTATGGGGACCATTGTTGGGGATTTAGGAGGGCTTGATAAGTTTATTTGGGTAACATCAGCTTATATGGTGGCTGAAATGGCAGGTATGCCGATATTTGGTAAACTTTCTGATATGTTTGGACGGAAACGTTTTTTTATGATGGGGTTAATCTTTTTTATGTTTGGGTCGATTCTTTGCGGAACTGCTCAGACCATTGAACAGCTTAGTGTTTACCGTGCTATACAGGGAATTGGCGGTGGTGCATTAATACCGATAACCTTCACCATTATAATCGATCTTTTCCCGCCTGGTAAGCGGGGAAAGATGAGCGGGCTATTCGGAGCTGTTTTTGGTTTATCAAGTATATTCGGTCCGTTGCTTGGAGCCTATATTACTGATTATATCAGCTGGCATTGGATATTCTATATCAATCTTCCAATTGGGGTTCTCTCATTAATGTTAATTGCTTTATTTTACAAAGAATCTCAGAAACGCAAGAAACAAAAAATTGATTGGATGGGATCGATTACATTAGTTGGAGCTATAGTATGTCTGCTATTTGCTCTAGAGCTTGGGGGCAATGAGTACACTTGGGACTCTACTGTAATTTTAAGTTTATTTACCGGATTTGCGATTTTATTTACAATGTTTTTTATTACGGAAAAAAGCGCTGAAGATCCTGTTATTTCTTTCTCTATGTTTAAAGATCGCCTTTTTGCTTCAAGCACGATGGTAGGCTTATTTTATGGGGTCTCCTTCATTGTAGGAATTGTGTATATACCGATCTTTATTCAGGGGGTAACAGGTGGCAGTGCAACAAATTCAGGTCTAATCCTACTTCCTATGATGCTGGGTGTGGTAGTGTCCTCACAAATAGGGGCAATGTCGGCTCCAAAACTCGGGTTTCGGAGTGTCATGCTCATTTTTTCCGTTATTTTGCTAATTGGGATGTATTTGCTAAGTACAGTTTCAGCGGAAACATCAAGATTTGTAATTACATTGTATATGATAATTATCGGATTAGGCACAGGAGCTTCTTTTTCTGTAATAAATATGGCAGCTATCCATAGATTTGGACCAGAAAGCCGAGGTTCAGCTACTTCAACAGTATCGTTTTTACGACAGCTAGGGATGAGTTTGGGAATTACCATTTATGGGATTATACAACGTTCCTATTTTTCATATAAAACGCATGAAATATCCAGTGGAAACAATCATTTGATTACTGGAGGAGCTCAAAATGATCCACGCTCTATTCTATCTGAGCAAGCACGTAAGACTATGCAAGAGCCATTACTGGATAAAATTATTAATGCCCTTGCAGAGTCAATAAGTTATACATTCACATGGGCTCTCATACCATCCGTATTGGCGTTGTTTTTCGTGTTTTTCTTGACAAATGACCGTATTTCTAGTGGCGACACTCAACAGGAAAACTAGCTTGACCTCATTCTCTTCCTATTCGTTCATGTATTGCAATATCATTAAATTAAAAAGTACTTTTTTGCGGCCATAAAAAGAAAGAGAGGAGGCCCTTAGGACCTCCTTTTCCATATATAATGGTTCACCACTATTAGTCCAGACTGTGTTGCGGATGCTTTTCTTATTGTGTTAACGAGTCAGATTAGTTAAATAGACTTGATTATTACCTATTGGGTACTCATTTTCAAATTGGTGTGGACCTCCGAAAAAATAAAATGTGTGACAGTACGGGCATACGGACTTACATTTTCAATAAACTCTTCTGCCTTTCTAAAAGTGTCGAATTGTATTTTTAGCATATAACAGGCATTTCCTGCAATCCGATAACAGAATTCTACATTTGGTAACTCCTCAATATATTTCCTAAAAGAGCTATAGTTCCCATTTTTAACAGTTGCTTCTATTATACATTGGATTGGAAGCCCTAATTTCTCATAATCCACTTCCAATGTGTACTTTTTAATTATTCCAAGTGATTCCATTTTCCTAACACGATCTGTAACTGATGGAGAAGATAAATTGATTTTTCTTCCAAGTGCGCTCATTGATAATCTGCTATCTTCGCTTAATACATCTATTATTTTCTTATCAATATCATCGATTTTCATATCAAATCTTATTTCCCTCATTTTCGTTAAATTTTTAATGAAATATTGAAAACTACATTTCAAACTTAATGTGAAGCGATGAAATAATTCGATATGATAAATAATACAAGGAGGGATTAATTATGGCAAGAATTGAGGAATCACAGTTCGGGGCGACCCCTTTCCAAAGACTTTTGGGACATAACAAGGAAATAATGATTATGTGGAGTCGACTGGGAAATGAGTTGGAGAAAGAAGGGAAGCTTACTGCTCATTTAAAAGAGCAAGTAAGAAGAACTCTTGCACAAAGTAGTGGTTGTGCATATTGCAAAGCAAAAGGAAAACCAGAACCTAATTTGTACGATGAAAAAATATCAATTGCGGTAGGATTTGCGGAGGTATTTATTAAACAAAAAGGGGATGTTCCAGATGCAATTTTTAAAGTGTTAAAAGAGTACATGTCTGACGGTGAAATTAGCGAGCTTTGTGCGTTTATCACTTTTGCAACTGCTTCACAATATTTTGGTGCCATTATGAAATTAGAAGCACAGGCAACTGATATATAACTCTTATTTCTCTCAGGTAAGGATTAACGCTTTTATTTTTATTTAAGAAAGCGGGGCAGGTTAGTGTTCAAAAGAGGATTGTTGAATATGGAATATGTATTTACTGCCGGAATATACATAATTAGGTAATGGGAAGGTGAGAGTTTAAATGGATAAGGCCAGTATTTTCACCCTGCTCGGCTCTAATGGGGCGGGCAAGACAACGGTTGTCAATGAAGTTTATTACGGAATAATGGTGACGTTAATTTTGATGAAAACGAGAATAAACGTCCAAATGAACAATTTGCTCTATGCTAAACGAAGGACATATCCATAGGCGGATAAAAAAGCAAAGAGAGGGAAACCAAATGAAAAACAGTTCAACGGTGCAAAACAACAACGGCTTCTCAGAAATAGGGCTGCGCAGAATGCGTAAGGTGCTGGCACGGTATGTCGATTCAGGGAAGGTTCCTGGGCTCGTCGCCCTAGTTAGCCGATACGGTGAGACGCACGTCGAAGCGATCGGAACAATGCGCCATGACGGTGGTGGGCCAATGTGCCGGGACACGATCTTCCGGATGGCGTCAACGTCCAAGCCAGTCGCGGTCGCGGCGGTGATGGTTTTGCTCGACGAGTGTAAGATACGGCTGGATGACCTAGTAGAGAAGTGGCTGCCTGAACTCGCAAATCGGCAGGTGCTGAAACGGCCCGACAGTCCGCTGGACGATACTGTGCCAGCACGGCGGCCGATTACCGTACGGGATCTGCTAACCTCCACGTTTGGGCTCGGCTTGGATTTCACGGCGCTGGGCACTCCGATCATGAACGCGATCCTCTAGAAGAATCTCGCGGCCAATGTACCGCCGATGCCCGATCCGGATGAGTGGATGCGCCGCCTTGGTTCACTTCCCTTGCAGTACCAGCCCGGAGAGCGCTGGCAATACAACATCAGCAACGATCTACTCGGCGTGCTCGTTGCTAGAGTCACTGGCCAGTCGTATGGAACATTCCTACGCGAACGCATCTTCGATCCGCTGGGCATGAAAGACACCGGTTTCTACTTGCACGAAAGCAAGATTGACCGGCTGCCGCCACTCTACGCCCCCGATCCGCAAACCGGAGAGTTCATCGTATGGGACGAGGCCAAGGGGGGACTCCATAGCCAGCCTCCGGCGTTCGAGAGCGGCGGTGGCGGACTTTCCTCCACCGTCGATGACTATCACGCCTACTTCCGGATGCTGCTGAACAAAGGGATGCACGGGAACAAACGAATTTTGTCCCGGGCCGCCGTTGAGCTGATGACTACCAACCGCCTTACACCCGAACAACAAGCGGTCCGAAACGAAATGGCCACCAACAACGTCCATATATCATTCGGCCAAGGGCAGCACGGTGGCTGGGGCATGGGGATGGCGGTGCGCACCTACCGTGGCGACTACGCGCCAATCGGCCAATTCGGCTGGGACGGAGGAAGCGGGACCTCGACCTACGCTGACCCGGAAAATCAGCTCATCGGAATCCTGCTCACCCAACTTGGGTCGACCGTTCCGGATCCGATGCATCTTATGCTAGACTTCTGGACCATGGTCTACCAGGCAATCGAAGACTGACACCGAGCCTGCGGTTCGTCGTTCGTTTAAAAAAAGGACGGTGAATCATCGACATTATTGGGGCAGAGCCTTGCCATGACAGGGAGTTGGTTGGATAAAGTGTAAACGGCCAAGATCATAGCCGCAAGTCCTTGGAAGTCTATAAAAGCTTGCAATCACCGATGCCCAGCAGTTATATAACGAGGTCATATAAATTATTCCCCATTTAATTACATCTAGATTGCGGGTGGTTTCAGCTTCGCTGATACTACCCCTTTTTAAGTTGAAAAAATAAATTGATATAAATGAAGCTTATTTTCCTCTCTATTTTTAAAATTTTTCGTTTTTTCATTATTTTACTTCTTCCATTACAAAGAAAAAAGACGTAACTGGAGCCGTTCTCCATTTAGATCAAGGCTTCCTGTATACGTCAAAGCTATACTGCAGACGATATTAGTTAAAACAAAGTAGGACTTTATCAGCGGCAGGATTGGGAAACGGATAGTTTAGCAGAATGGCATACTGTTCCCATTGGGGGAGTTGTCATACTAGAGGGTGTTTATTTTACTCGTAAAGAATTTGCTGAAATACTATATGGGTTGATTGTCCAAGAGAACTCAGGCATTCACGGGGACTTGAATGAGACGGGGAAGATGCTCGTGATATGTGGGAAAATAATAGAATGATTTCAGAAGACCTCTATATTGTGAAGAACATATACCTTCCGAAAGAGCAGACCTTCTTGTAAATGGGACTAAATAATTTTAAGAGGGTTATTAAAGCAAAGGTATCTGCATATTCAAAATAAGGAAACGATTATTCTAATCAATATTGAACTAACAGATTTTAAATTTCTTCCAATTCTATGCGGATAGTATACTATTTTTATTAAGTATTAATATTGATGGGAGTTGCAGTGATTTGTTACGAAGGGAAAAGGCTGTTATTATTGGCGGAGGTATTTCTGGAAAATTGGCTGCACGTGTACTGTCTGAAATTTTCCAAGAGGTAATTATTTTAGAACGTGATTCAGAACCACATGGACCTTTTCCTAGGAAAGGTGTACCACAAGGCGAGCATATCCATGCGCTTCTTTTTTCCGGTGCGAATGGTCTCGAAGAGCTGTT
Source organism: Cytobacillus sp. Bac17 (assembly GCF_024519925.1). Taxonomy (NCBI): domain Bacteria; kingdom Bacillati; phylum Bacillota; class Bacilli; order Caryophanales; family Bacillaceae; genus Cytobacillus; species Cytobacillus sp. Bac17. Next base: position 170,562 of record NZ_JALJRC010000005.1, read on the forward strand.
TCCTGGTATTACTGAGAAGTTTAACGCAAGCGGAGCTGTTAAAATCAATTCCACCCAAGACATTTCTTGGTTTCACCATGGGGTTTGGAAACTCCGCTATGTTGGAGACTACACAACCATTCTTCAAACACGCCCGCATCTAGAATGGCATATTGAACAATACTTTAAAAATATCCCAAACGTAACCATTCAGTACAGCCAAAACGTTCAAAACTTTATATATATTGAAGAAGAAAATCGAATTACTGGAATCGAAGTAATCAATGGCAGCAACTCCATAAGAACCATAAATGCGGACCTGATTGTAGATGCAAGCGGAGTAAACGGTCTTTCCTCAAGATGGCTAAACAAACGAGAAGTACATATTCCAGAGGAGACGGTTAAAATTGACTTAAGTTATTTTACAAAGACACTTCAACTCCCTGACAACCAAAACAGGGACTGGTCCATTAAACTTCTGTATCCAACCCCTCCCTTTGAAAAAATCGGCGGAGGCATTTCTAAGGTTGAGGGAAATCGTTTTTTAGTCACGTTTATGGGATATCATAACGAAATAAACGAAAAAGAAATACTGAAAAGTGACAACAGCTTTATAGACATAGCCAAAAAATTGCCAAAACTGGACATCTATCAAGAACTAAAGGTTGCCACTGCTTTATCCAGCACCTCTACCTACCGTGTACCGAATATCACTTGGAGAAGATTTGATAAGGTGAATAATTTTCCAAACGGTCTTTTAATGATCGGGGATACGATATGCCGAATCGATCCTTTTTTTGGGCAAGGCATGAGTATTGCAGTCATGGAAGCGCTAGCATTAAAAGAATTACTTGCGAACGAAACGTACACAAATCAAAAAATGATTGAAACCTTTCATCAAAAGGCTGTGAAAATCATTTCTCCTATTTGGAATATGGTTATAACAGAGGATTTTCGTTATCCGGAAACTATTGGGAAAAAGCCCGCAGGTCTTTCTATTCAGCAATGGTATGCGAAAAACATTTTTCTTTTATCATCTGAGGATAAAGATATATATAACTCATTTATTAAGGTTATGCACCTTCTTCGCCCGACTTCCACCTTGATGCATCCAAGAATTATAAAAAGTGTATTGAAGAGAAGATTTACAAATAATCGATAGAATTTTCTTCCAGAAATAAATTCTCAAATAAAAAAGAAACAAACGTTCTTATAATAAAAATTAACGCTTTCAAAAAATGGTTAAAAAATGCCCAACCCCTGGTATACACGGGGTTGGGCATTTTCCATAGTTAAGGTTAAGAAGGATTAACGCTTATTTATGAATTACGCTTATTTGTAAACAAGTTAAATGGATTTTACTGCCTCTCTGCTATCTTTATGGGATTATAGGGATTTTATTAACTACTAATGTACCCTTTAGTTTAGGTGCAACTGATGATCAAAATAACTAATGGTTATATTAAATAAAACAAGGTTGTCCTGCTTAAATTTCATTGTATAAGAAGAATAAGGTTGAACTGAAAATCACACCAAATTATTGTGTTATGTTATATTTATGTGGATTAAGAAATGGAAGGAGCATTATACATGTGTTGCTCATGCTGTCCAGTAGTTGATATATCCCTTTTCTAAAAGAAAATTATTGAAAAGGGGACTAAGATATGTTAATTCAAAAGAAGATTATTCAAAGTGTTAGAGATAAATGTATCCAAGATAAATCGGTTTCAGCGTGTATGATGTATGGGTCTTTTACTAAAGGTGAAGGCGATCAGTATTCTGATGTTGAGTTTTATATATTCATTGACGATGATAAGGTAGAGAATTTTAGCTCAAGACTTTGGATTTCTGAAATATATTCAGTTGACTTAATCTTTTACAATGATTATGGAACAGAGGTAGTGATTTTTTCAAATATGATTCGTGGAGAATTTCATTTTCTTCCTGAATCAGAAATAGAAATCATAAGAAGTTTTAAACCGACTGGTGTTTTCCCAGATACTGATTCTATGTATATTTATGACTCCACCAATCAGTTAAAGCCTTTACTTGATGATTTAGGTGGGGATGGACCAGACCGAATGACAGATGAGAATGTAAACTTTGCATTTAATAACTTCGTGAATACTTGGCTGATGGGTGTAAACGTAATGAAAAGAGGAGAGTTAGCACGTTCTTTAGAGGTTCTAACTCAGGTTCAAAAGTTTATATTACAATTAATAAGGGTCAAAGAACAAACAGTTGAGCGTTGGTTAAACAGTACAAAAAACTTGGAAGAAGATATAAGCACCGAGTCTTACAATGATTATGCTGCAATTACCTCAACATTAAAAGAAAAAGAGATTAAAAATGCTTATAAGAGTGCTTTGAAATTAGCAGAAAAACTAAATTATATATTGGCTGCACACTATAGGGTAGAAGTAAATAAAGATTTGATCAGTAAGCTGCACCAATATCTCAAGAAATAAAATCAAAGAAGTTCTCTGTTATGACCAGCGCATTTTTAATTAAAGAGCGCCATTCTTTAATAAGGTATGCTTTCCTTAATGAACTAACGAGTGCTTTGCTTTAATATTCTGGCTGCTAAAATGCAGCCTTTTCTTATTCAATTAACGAGGCAGGTTAGTAAAGAACTGTTGCTATAAATCCATTTATATCGTATTATAAGATATATTCTTAAATTACGATATAAGGAGAGGTAAGTTGATGAAAGAAATTGCACTTTTAAATCATCTTTGGACGGACATTTACTACCAATTACGTTATAACCACCAAGAAAAAATTCCTCACCAAAGCATACGCATTCTACAAGTTATTCAAAAAGAGGAAGAAGTAGGAATCAAAGAGATTGCGGAAGCTATTCAAGTGTCTCACAATACAGCTTCAGAGCATATTAAACGCTTATTTGAAAAAAAATATGTATTTAAAACCCGCAGCATAGAGGATGAGCGTAAGGTCATTTTAAGGCTTACCGATTTGGGAAGTGATGTATTGCACCGTCATTCCAGTCTCGATGAAGAAAAGCTAAAAAAAGTTCTATTCAAACAAATGAGTGCTGAAGAAAGGGAATTAATCTTAGAGGCATTTACACTATTACAGGAGAGAGCAAAAGATGTTCACAATAGTTAAAATACTTATTTCAGCCATTATAATTGGCGTTATTACAGAATTCTCCCGAAGATATCCTCAACAAGGTGGAGTCATTGCGGCTTTACCAATTGTCAGCCTTTTAAGTATTTTATGGCTATATACTCAGGGTGAACAAATGGACAAAATAAGTAAGTTTGCTATTGGTGTTGTGTGGGGGCTTCCTGGAACAGTAGTGATGTTGCTAATTATAGGAATAGCATTAAAACATTCCATTCATTTATTTGCTTCATTAGGTCTGGGAATTGCAGCTTGGCTAGTCTTATTTTTTGCTCAAGACCTAATAGTGAAACATATAAGCAGTTTGTGAAGAAATAAGCCTATCTAACGGGTTCAAGAGTTGAAGATCCAATGGGATCGGCAGCACTTTTTTTATTCGACTAACGGGGCAGGTTGGTTGAACAAACGTCATTAGCTTTTTTTCAATAATTGGCCAGATTCTGGTGCAACACAGTTAGCGTATTGTGCTTGAATTAGGAAGATATTATGAAAAAGTGGACTTAATGTAACGGACAGGATCATTGAAAATGGACATATATTCAGGGGTAACATATAGAATTTGTTATACTTAATTATATATTAGAAGAAAATGAAGTAAAGAATGTTTAATAACTAATAAAAGGAGTGTGATCATAATGGTAGGAGTAGAAATTGATTTGGTTGTTACAGATAGCTTAAAAGCATTGGAATTATACGAAAACATATTTGAGATCGAACGTATTGAGGTTTCAGATTTACCCAAAGGAACAAATGAAGCAGTATTTACCCTTTACGGCGTACGCTTTCACATGTTGGATGAGAATCCAGAATTTCAATTGATAGCACCATCCAAAGATGACCCTAAAACAATTTGGTTTAACGTTTCTGTCCCTGATATTAAGGAAACATATACAAAGGCAATGAGTTTGGGATGCACCGAGATACAACCGGTTGCTGATCTACCTGATTATGGAGTGTCAAATGCAATATTTATGGACTCTTTTGGTTATGTATGGATGCTTCACCAAATCCACAAAGTTGTAAGTCATGAAGAGCGTATACGACTTTGGGAGGAAAAAAGGAATCGTTAATATTAGATTATTAAAATCATTAACCTCTCAGGAGTAAAATCACGAATGTAAGGGCTATTTAATCACAAAAAGGCGTTTTTCTTTAGTAAGAAGAAGTCTTTTTTGTATGTTTCTACATAAAAAACTGTGAATATTTTCAACTTAAACTATATGGGCCATTATTTAAGAAGGGGAACTAAATTTCTAGTTAGAAAAAGGAATGTCATTAAAAGTGAGAAAGTCCTTTGGTTTTTCTAGAGTACAACTTAATTTCATTATGACACTATGCCAGGGCTGTCTGTGTGTCTTATAGAGTTAGTTGACATGAAAAAAGCATATTAATTGACCGGAACGCATGTTAACGATCCAAAAAGGGAACGTAAAAAAGAGCGAATTGTGCTATCAAGAGTGTGGGGAACACCAGAAAAGCTTTTTAGACGTACGCGAGCTCACACTCAAATTTTGAAGAGCTAGTTGTCCACATTTCGCAATACATTTGCTGCTCATTTAACATGGAAGGGCATGTCGTTAGTATGTATAAACGTTCTATTTGGACATAACGGCCCGCACAATTACAGTTGCTATATCATGAAGCAAGAAAAGATTTGTATGACCAATGGATTTAAAATAATGGAAAAAATGTTCGTATAATACAAATTAACGCAGTCATAAATTTGACTTAGCAAACGACCAAACCCTTGGTGTATAAGGGTTTGGTCGTTTTTATAATTATATCATATTTAGCATTAAGAAGGATTAAAGCTTGTTTTGGATGTTTCTTCAAGTATCCAGGCAATTAATGAGAAAATTTATTCTCATTATTTTTGTTAAATAAATAAGCAAAGCTTAAGGGTTTTATTTGAAAAACCAGCATGGACATGAGAGTTAAGAAATAGAAAATGAAATAGAGCCATCTGTCTTGCAAAGCAAAAGATATGAAGGAAAGGCGGCTTTCTGTTAATTAAACTTTTCTATTTTATCGTTATTATGAATTGCTTCCGTTCAGCATTCAATGCAGTGATTTAATAACAGCATGGAAGCTCGATAACTTGCATTGTTTTTAAGTTCTTCAATCTGGTTATGTTAATCCAACTCTTTTGGGGATTATCTTTCAGCCTTTTGGATGAGAAAAGTCCACACTTATGAAGGATTACTGTATTCCATCCATAATATAAAGTAGTAGATAACAATTTTTATACGGCCTCTATCCTTATCCAGAGGGTCCATTGAAATTCATTTTTGGGAGTGATACCATTGTCAGAATTGATTTATGCAGGTTCATTAAAGACGCTTGAAGATGAAGGTGCAAAGGTAATTAAAGGCGGAAGTCATGCAATTGCAGTATTTGTTTACGAAAAACAAGTCTATGCGGTGGATAACCGTTGTCCGCATATGGGCTTTCCCCTCCATACAGGAAGCCTATGTGATGGGATTTTGACTTGTCACTGGCATCATGCTCGCTTTGATATAAAAAGTGGTGGAACCTTGGATCCATGGGCAGATGATGTCCCTACTTATCCTGTCGAGATTAAGGAAAATGAGGTTTGGGTTTACCCGGTCCCTTTTAATAAGGTGACAATCGAAAAATTGAGGCAGCGATTACGGGATGGCCTTGAGCAAAATATTAGTCTTGTCATCGCAAAATCGGTTGTCGGATTGATGGAAGCTGGTTTTCCGGCGACTGAGATTGCAAAGATCGGCGTCGAATTCGGAACGACACATCGGAGGAGCGGATGGGGTTCTGGGTTAACGATTTTAACAGCCATGACAAATGTATTGCCTAAATTGGATAAAACCGCACAGGTTTTAGCGTTGTTCCAAGGCCTGGTTCATGTTGCACGGGAAAGCTCTGGAATGGGAACACGCTTTTTGCTTGGATCCCTTCCTGTATCAAATGAAAAGAATGCCCAATCATTCGAACAATTATCAGAATGGTATCGTCATTGTGTGGAGGTGCGTGATTCACAGGGAGCCGAGCGGGTGCTATTGACCGCGATAGAATTGGGATTCTCGAACGAGAAGCTTGCTGACATGATGTGACAGCGGTCACGGATCATTTTTATGTAAATACTGGTCATACTCTTGATTTTCATAATAAAGCATTCGAGATTTTAAATCAGATTGGTTTTGAGCATCGGCCCTATGTACTGTCATCATTGTTACCTGGTATCGGTGATGTTGCCCGCAGTGAAGAATCCCATAGCTGGCAATCACCTGTGAACTTGGTCAAGCCATTAATGGAGGCGTTCCCGAAATTACCTGATATCCTTGCTAATGTTTCGTCACGAAGCGACGCTGATATCGATGAAGCAACATTGGTTGAACAAATTTTATCAGATGACCCTATAAAAACGATAAATACGATGTTGGATGCACTTAAAAACGGCGTCCCCCCTTCCCGTTTGGCCCAGATCGTAACTTTAGCGGCTGCTGATCGGATTTCCCGTTTTCATGTACAAAATGATTTCAGGGATTGGATTACTGTGCTTCATACTTTTACTCACGCACATGCGGTACATGAATCGTTACGCCGCTCTACTACACCTGAATTGACCCGAGCTGTTTTCCATGGAGCAATGAGTGTGTATCTTGATCGTTTTCTCAATACTCCATCTGCAAGAAGGCCGGAACCAAAGAATGTGGAAACTGAACCGCAGAATCCTTCAGAATTATTGGAGATGATGAATCAACAGCAACAGGTTGCAGAATCAGCGAGATGGGTAGTGAATTACCTGGCACGTGGTGGTGATAAAAGCGAACTCTTCAATACGCTCGGGCACGCTTTACTAAGAGAGGATGCAGAGTTTCATTCATTTCAAATGTATGAAGCAGCAATGATCGAACATGATCATTGGGAAAAAGAGGATTCCGGGTTTGCTAGATATGCACAGGAAACTTTGATCCTCGCAGTAACACGTTATCTGGCAGGCCATGCCCCAACAGCCAGAGAAATGCCGCATACAGCACAAATTGCAATGCGCCTCCACAGAGGAGAAAAATTATTTGAAGATGAATGATCGATTGAGGACTATTCCTGCTTAAGAGAAAGTAATAAGCTGCGTACAATGCCCGGAATAGCAAGCAGGCTATTACCCGGCAAGCTCGCCAAGGCGATGATCAAGATTTTTAAGCAGACCATAATTGTTATTTTTCTTTATGAAGGAATATCCTTACAGTTAGCATTTATATATTTTATGTTGATTTGTTGCTGTTTTTGGCGCATTGATGTACTGGTCAATAACCCAGGTAAAACCCTATGAAAGCATCCACAAGGGGGAGATTGTGAATAAATAATAGATAATTTTTTAGTAGATAATCCTATAAATCTGATAATGAACTTGCAAATTTCCTTGTAATTCTTTTAAAAACATTTCAGCTGCAGCGGAAAAAACCTGATGCTTTTTTCCAAACAATATTTTAGCCAGATTCAAGTCTTGGATCTAGCGGCCGAAAACAAAGGTTACTATCACTAGATGTATTAACTATTTTATCTAGTGAATGGGAGCATGTGAGAAACGCAGTTCATAAGATTTTTAGGAAGGAAAGCCTGGAGATGTAATGTGCACTATATGGTAAAAGGTGGGGTTCGATATCTATTTAACTATGTCTTCAAGTAGTCAAATGTCCAAAAGCTGCTCCTTACAGGTTAATTTAATGCAATCATAGGAGGGTGAAATCCTGCTAATAAGCGAGTATTCGTGAGAAAATTGTATCAAACTGAGGGAGTCTAAGTACAATTTCTATTAAATCATAGAAAAAAGCCGATTTTAGATAAAACCGGCTTTTTTCATTGCACATTCAAATTATAATTTATTAAACCATTCATTACTGACAGGCTCTAATAATTAGGATAATGCTGATAAAAAGGTGGTGATTGAAACTAAATAGGGAATTTAATTGCAGGAAATGGTATAGATCTTATGGATTTAATGTAAGCGATGTGAGCAAAGACAAAATTGATGATGGAAAGATAACTTACTGCTCTAACAGCGTCCTATTTAAAATGGAGTAAAAATGGAGCTTATTGATAATCACTCCTTAACTATGGTTAAGTTAATAGAGTTTTCAACAGTGTTATAAAATTTGTATGAAAAAATCTCCCCTTTTATAAGCACTTTGGACAATTGAATTATCTGAAATATCGAACTATTATTGATTCAAGAAACTCTTTTATGGAGGGGAACAAACATTGGTGCATTCAAAATGTATGAAGGAAAGAAAAGATATTTCCATCCGCGATATTTGGGAAGCAAAGAAACGAATTTCTTCCATGATATATAAGACTCCATTGATTCAATCAGCAGTCCTGTCCGAAAAAATGGGCAGGAGGGTCTTTTTGAAACTGGAGAATGTTCAAGAAATTGGCGCATTTAAAGTCAGAGGGGCAGCGAATAAAATTTTGAGTTTAAGCACTGAAGCGAGAGGACGGGGCATTGCTACATATTCAACGGGAAACCATGGGCTGGCTGTTGCGTATGTGGCAAAAAAGCTTGGAATTGAGGCAGTTGTATGCTTATCTAACCGTGTCCCTAGAGCTAAGGTCGACTCATTAAAAAGGCTGGGAGCCAAAATAGAAATTTACGGTGACAGCCAGGATGCCGCCGGGGAAAGATGCTATCAGCTGGAGAGGAAGGAAGGACTGACTGTGATTCAGCCGTTCGATGATCCTTATGTGATTGCCGGACAGGGAACGATTGGTTTGGAACTTTTGGAGGAGCTTCCGAATCTAACAGATGTGATTGTCCCCCTTTCAGGCGGCGGGCTTCTTTCAGGGGTTGGGCTTGCGGTAAAATCAAATGACAGGGGGATAAGGGTTTCAGGTGTTTGTATGGAAAAATCTGCTGTAATGTATGAGAGTTTAAAAGCAGGGAAACCGGTATTGCTTGAAGAGAGTGAGACTCTTGCTGACAGCTTGCTGGGCGGAATTGGTCAGGATAACAGCTACACCTTCCGTATAGTTCAAGAATACATGGATAACGCTTATCTGATTTCCGAAGAGGAGATTGCATACAGCATGGCTTTTATGATAGATAAGCACAGAATGATTATGGAGGGAGCGGCAGCTACTGGAGTTGCAGCGGTTTTAGGCGGGAAAATTCCCCGACAAGAGGGGGACGTTGCTGTAATCATCAGCGGGCATAATGTCGATCTTTCTGTCATTCATCGGGTAATTCAAGAGTATGCCATCTGTAATGAAGATTGGGAATGAATGTCTGAATTGATTGTATTATGTATATTCGGGTGAAGGAGGTACCGAAAGATGCCAGTTATGGCATTTTAATTATATAAGTGCCAAAGAAGTTATCACTATTTAATGCCGCTGCATTCAAGAAAGCTTAGCTTAAAGCTTTGGCTATAGTAAAAAAATCGGTGGCATTGGCTTATTTTAAGTCTTTATATAATGACTAATCCAGGTTTCCCCGAGCCATTTTGGCAAAGTAAAGCACTGGTCCCCATGATATGGAAATATACTGAAATTATTATATTAATAGAATATAAACTAGAAAAGTGTAAAATTAATAGTAGACGTTGCTATCTGAATATGGTTTCCTATAATAAAAGTCTTCGATCTTTCTAATCTTAAGGTATTCAGAGGGGAGCCAACATGAGATTAACAGTTAAAGATGTACTAAAATATAAGATTCTCAATAGTGCCAAGATTGTTACGGGAAAGGAATATGCTGAAAAACGGCATATCCAGTGGATTTCAGCCATCGAAATGCCGGTGGAAAACTTTGTCCGAAAAAATGAAGCGGTATTGACGACAGGGATTGGCTGCGGGGATGACTCTGAAGCTTTTAAAGTGTTTGTTCAGGATGTGATCGACTCCGACGCTTCCGCCCTGATGGTGGCTTTGGGAAGATACATTTTCGATATTCCCACTGAGGTAATAGAATTGGCCGAAAAGAATAATTTTATTATTATTGTGATTCCATGGGAAATCCGCTTTTCCAGTATTATCGAATCGGTCATGAAAGAGATTAATGATATCGAATATAAAGAACGTGAAAAATCGGAAAAGGTTCAGCAGGAGCTTCTTAAGCTCATTCTAAAAAACACCGACCTGAAAGAAATCTCAAAATTCGTTGAAAAGCATATTGGTTACCCGATTGCCATTACAGACCGATCCGGCACCCTTCAAAAAAAAAGCATCCACACACAAGCCTTTATAAAGGAGTGGAAAAAATATGTCCTGCAAGGAATTCTTCCATCAAGGACAGAAAGCACTCTATTAAAAGGAGACCCCATGTTTCAAAAGTTCCAAATGGTTAAGATAGGAAACCGGTTTGTTTTTCAGATTCCGGTCCTCCAGGTAGCCGACAATCCACAAGGTTATATTTTTGTATTGGTTCCTGATTCCGAATCAATCGAATCCTTTCTCACTCTTTTTCGAGTTAACGTGTTAGAGCATGCTGCAACTACGATTGCTCTTTGGCTTTCAAGGAGAAATGCCATTGAAGAGACAAAAATGCGCCTTCGCAGCGATTTTGTCCATGAACTTTCTAAAGGTGAATTCTTATCACTTGACCAAGCCGATTCAAGGGCAAAATTGCTGGGATATAATCTTAAACTCCCATATGTGTGTATTGTAGGTTATCCGGAAAATATGAAAATACTATTCCAAAAACGCAAACAGGACTATGATTCATATGAACATTGGCTTGAAAGCATGATTCAATATATCGAGGAAGAAATCTACTATGCTGCCCAGTCCCTTAAAAAGGACATGCTGATGACCTATCAGGGTGAACAGCTTGTCATTTTCCTGGAAACTCCGGGGGTAAAGGAAAATGAAAACGCCACAAATTTCCTTGATCTTGTAGAACGGCGCCTGGGAAATTTGCTTCCTGAAGTTATCATATCCTGGGGTATCGGCAATGCTTTTGAAGGAATTTTAGGATTTGGGGAAAGCTTTCGTCATGCAAGCACTGCTTTAAGCATCGGGCGGCGGAAAAAGGGTTCCGGACAGCGAATGATGTATGAGCAAACAAGAGTGGACAGGGTGCTATTAAATATGGCCGGCAATAATGAGATGAAAGAAATCATTATGTCAACTATTGAGCCTCTTGTACAATATGATGAGCAGCGGCATATGGATTTGATCGGCACTTTCATCGCCTATAATCAGTTTCATGGAAATGTAAGTCAGACAGCGAGATCGCTAAATCTTCACCGGCAGTCCCTGCTGTACCGGCTAAGGAAGATTGAATCTTTGACTGGTTTATCCCTTATTGATCCGGATGATTTATTTCTTTTGGATCTAAGCATAAAAATTTGGAAAATAGGAGAACATGCCGTTATGGCAGGTCAAAATTAATTTTATTGAAAAATGGAGAGCTGTGGGAAAAATCCTTTAGGGATTCTCCCGCAGTTTTTTTTTGATCTTCATAAACCTCGGATTTCTGTCCTTCCCAGGATCCCTGTAGCTATTGATCTCCCTTTGACCGGAGAATCACGAACCATCCTCTCCTATCATTTAAATGCAACTCATTATAACGATTAGTCTATTTTAAGACAATATTTTTTACTGACCTTTTAAATCATTTGAATTCTTAATTTTTCGATAACTTGACTAAAATAAAATTTGAATTTTCATACAACTTTACGGATGATAGATTACTTACTCTGACTCTATAATTAACCTATAAACAGAAATTAAATACTGGTTTGGTAGGAGGGAGCGCCACCATGTCATTTGGAACAGCAGAGTATAAAGAGAGAATCTTGAAAACAAGAGAAAGAATGGCAGCAGAGGGGATTGAAGTATTGCTTATTACGGATCCCGCTAATATGAATTATTTATCCGGTTACGACGGATGGTCCTTCTATGTTCATCAAATGCTTGTCATCATCATTGATGAGGAACAGCCGATCTGGATTGGCAGGGGGCAGGATGCAAATGGAGCCAAAGTAACAACATGGCTTTATCATGAAAATATTATTCCCTACCCTGACGATTATGTACAATCTGAAACCAGGCATCCAATGGATTTTGTGGCAGAAATCTTAAAGCAAATCGGACAGCAAAACCGTTTCATTGGTGTTGAGATGGATAACTATTATTTTACTGCAAAATGTTATGAGCAGCTGAAAAAAGGACTTCCAAATGCCAGTTTCCGGGATGCATCCCTGCTGGTAAACTGGGTCCGCATAATAAAGTCCGATACAGAGATCGAGTATATGAAAAGAGCAGCTAAAATTGTGGAGAAAACAATGGCAGCGGGAATTGAACTGGTTAATGAAGGCGTACGTGAATGTGATGTGGCAGCGAAAATCTTTCATACACAAATAACAGGAACGGATGAATTCGGCGGGGACTACCCGGCAATCATGCCGCTTCTCCCATCTGGAGAAAGAACTTCTACTCCGCACTTAACCTGGACGGACCAGCGATATAAATCAGGCGAGCTAGTGATCCTGGAACTGGCCGGATGCTATAAGCGTTACCATTCCCCTCTTGCCAGAACCGTCCATATCGGCCAGCCCTCCGAAAAAATTAAATCACTTTCGGAAGTAGTTGTCGAGGGATTGAACGCTTGTCTGGGTATGATTAAGCCAGGGATTGCCTGCGAAGAAATTGAGGAAGCATGGAGAAAATCGATTGAAAAAAGCGGAATTATAAAGGAATCGCGCCTGGGATATTCCATGGGTCTGAACTATCCTCCAGATTGGGGTGAGCATACAGCGAGCATCCGCAAAGGAGACAAAACCATCCTTCAGCCCAATATGACATTCCATTTGATCCCGGGTATCTGGCTTGATCAATACGGTTTCGAAGCAAGTGAATCATTCAGGGTAACCGAAAATGGATGCGAAACATTTGCAGAACTCCCAAGGCACTTATATATAAAAGAAGCATCACTTTCAAAAATTTAGGAGGTGAACCGGAAGGATGCTAATTTTTACAGAGCAGGAACTTAAACAGTATGTGCAGCTGAATAATGAAGCGATTGCTATTGTGGAAGCAGGATTTACGAAACTTGCAAAAGATGAAGCCGTCATGCCGCAGATTATGCGTGTTGACCTGCACGACCAAAACGGGGAAGTGGATGTCAAAACCGCTTATGTAAAAGGGGAAGACATGTTTGCGATTAAAGTATCTTCCGGATTTTTCAATAATTATAAGCTGGGACTTCCAAGCGGAAATGGACTTATGCTCTTGATCAGCACTCAAACAGGCATCCCACAGGCAATCCTGCTGGATAACGGCTATTTGACCGAGGTACGGACAGCCGCAGCTGGAGCGATTGCTGCAAACTACCTTTCCCGCAAAAACATTGAAACAGTAGGCGTGATAGGAGCAGGAAGCCAGGCGAGATACCAGGCAAGGGCACTCAAACTCGTACGGGATTATAAAAGAATCCTGGTCTATTCCAGGTCAGAGGATCGTTCGAGAAAATATGCCGCCGATATGTCCGCCGAATTGGGGGTTGAGGTCCAAGTGGCTGAGAGTGCCGAAGCCTTAGTCCGTAATAGTGATACGGTCATTACGACGACTCCGGCAAAAGAACCGGTGATCAAAGCGGAATGGCTTCATCCCGGACTTCATATTACGGCTATGGGATCAGATGCTGAGCATAAGCAGGAGCTTGAAGCAGAAGTCCTTGCCCGTGCGGATAAGCTTATATGCGATACCAAAGCACAGTGTGCCAGGCTTGGAGAATTGCATCACGCCCTTGACAAAGGAGTATTAACGAATGAATCGCACGTTATCGAACTGGGTCAATTAACTTCGGGAAGGCTAAGAGGGCGGGTAAGTGACGAGGAGATTACGGTTTGTGATTTAACTGGTACAGGAGTCCAGGATACTGTCATTGCCCTGTTTGCTTACAGTGAATTGGTCAAGCGGGAAATCGGCTTGAAGGCTGAGAACGAAAAACTGGCAATAAAAAACTGAGAAGGAGTGATCGTATGGTAAAAGAAAATGTTCAGGCAGGTACAAAAGCAGTATGGGCTGGGGAAAAGGATTATTTGGTGCATGGAGCCACCCAGGTGCCGGTCGTACTCAGTGTGGCATATGGATATGATGATATGGATGAGTGGTATGATGTAGCGATTGGAAAGAAAAAGGGACATATTTATGGAAGAAATACGAATCCAACCGTACAGGCATTTGAAGATAAAGTGAAAATTCTGGAAGGCGCCGAAGCAGCGACAAGCTTTTCAACAGGTATGGCTGCAATCAGCAATACGTTATCAACGTTCTTGGTGCCGGGTGATCGCATTGTATCGATGAAGGACACATATGGCGGAACGAACAAGATTTTTACGGAATTTCTGCCCCGCCAGCAAATCGATGTGGTTCTTTGCGAAACGGGGAATCACGAGCAAATAGAGGCAGAAGTGGCAAAAGGGTGCAAAATTCTTTACCTCGAAACACCGACGAATCCAACCGTCAAGATTACTGATATTGAGCGCATGGCAAAAGCCGGGCACGATGCCGGAGCGATCGTCATTGTGGATAATACTTTTGCAACGCCAATGAATCAGAACCCCATTTCACTGGGTGTGGATCTGGTTATCCACAGTGCTACAAAATTCCTCGGCGGGCATGCTGATGCACTGGGCGGAGTCGTTTGCGGTCCGCATGAACTTGTGGAAAAAATCTATCATTATCGCGAAATCAATGGTGCCACAATGGATCCGATGGCAGCTTACCTGATGATCCGCGGAATGAAAACACTTCACCTTCGTGTCCGCCAGCAATGTAAAAATGCAATGGAGCTTGCAAAGTACCTGCAGACAAAAGATATGGTGGAATCTGTCTATTATCCAGGGATTGAAACACATCCAAACCATCATATTGCCAAAAAACAAATGAAGGATTTTGGCGGGATGCTCAGCTTTGCTGTTAAAGGCGGAGTAGATACAGTCCGTGATTTGCTACCGAAATTGCAATTTGCCAACCGCGCTGCAAACCTCGGAGCTGTTGAAACAACAGTAGGGCCGGCCCGAACAACGAGCCATGTCGAATGTACGCCTGAGGAGCGTGCAGCTGTTGGCATTCCGGAAGGGTTAATCCGTGTCTCCTGCGGAATTGAAGAAATTGAGGACATCATTGCAGACTTTGAACAGGCATTTAGCCATGCAGAAAGTGTTTTGCAGGTAAAGTAGATTACTAGTTCCGATCGAGGTGAGAGATGATGTCAAATAATCATCCAATCGTTGAGCAAGCGAATAATTTGGCAGGCCGACTGGTGGAATGGCGCCGTCATTTTCATCAGCATCCCGAACTTAGCTTTCAGGAGTTCGGGACCTCCCGTTTTGTTGCGGATGTGTTAAAGGACATAGATGGAATAGAAGTAGAAACAGGTGTTGGGCTTGAAACAGGAGTAGTAGGCACTTTGACCGCGGGAGATGGACCAGTCATTGCACTGAGGGCTGATATGGATGCCTTGCCGATTACGGAGGAAAATAGAACAGGCTATTCGTCCAAGACTGAAGGTGTGATGCATGCTTGCGGACATGATGCACACACTTCTATTCTCCTCGGGGCTGCCTCCCTCCTCTCGGATCATTTTAAAAAGGGCGAATTGAAAGGGACGGTTAAATTTATTTTCCAGCCAGCAGAGGAGAGTACTGACGCTAACGGACTTTCCGGTTCATCGTATATGGTCCGTGCAGGGGCATATGACCAGGCTGAAGCTGCCCTTGCCCTCCATGTCTGTCCATGGCTTCCAGTAGGGAAAGTGCAAATCAGCGATGGCTATAGTATGGCGAATGTGGATGTTTTTGAAGTGAAAATCCATGGCTCAGGCGGCCATGGAGCTTATCCGGAGCTTGGCACTGATCCTATTTGGATGCTTGGCCCGGTCATGCAGGCACTGTATGGAATTACAGCAAGGAGAGTTTCAGCGCTGGATGCTGCCGTTATCAGTATTGGGCAAATCCATGCAGGTACAGCAAGCAACATCATTCCGACTGAGGCAGTTATTCAGGGCACAATTCGGAGCTATGCACCGGAAGTCCGTGATTTTTTGGCATCAGAAATAAAGAAAGCGCTTTCTATCGTGGAGCATTTGGGCGGATCCTTTTCATTGAATATCCAAAGAGGGGAGCCAGCTTTAAAAAATCATCCTGCTGTCAATGAATGGATAACGGACGCCATTACAAAGACATATCCAGGCATGGGGATTACCAGGCGCCCATTTGGCCTTGGCGGGGAAGACTTCGGCTATGTGACTGAAAAAATACCAGGATCCATGTTTTTCCTAGGATGTGCACCAATAGAGGGGGTTCAGCGTGATCTTCATACACCGATTTTTGATTTGGATGAAGCCTGTTTGCCGATCGGAACAGCCATTTTGGCACAAACGGCGGGCATGTTTTTAAAAAAGAATCCGAAATTACAAATTGACCAAAACTTGGAGGTGGAAATGCTTGGCACATAAATTGGCGTTTATAGGATTTGGGGTTGTTGGCCAGGGATTGGCGGAAATTCTGCGTGATAAGAAAGAAGCACTTAAACAGAACGAAGGATTTGAAGCTGAAATTGTCGCCATTTCCGATTTAATGAAAGGGTCGATCTACCATCCAGGCGGCCTGGATATCAGTACAGTATTGCAAGTATTGCAAGAAACAGGGAGTTTGGAGAATTATCCGGAAAGACCGGGATTAATCAGGGGATGGGACAGCATCAGAACCATCAAGGACACCAATGCAGATACGATTATTGAGGTTTCCTATACAGATGTCAAAACCGGCCAGCCCGCCATAGACCACTGTAAGGCTGCTTTTGAAAAAGGAAAGAATGTAGTGATGACCAATAAAGGCCCTGTTGCCCTCGCTTACCAGGAGCTATCTGAAATGGCGCAAAGGCATGGAGCCTATTGGGGATTCGAGGGGACGGTCATGAGCGGTACACCAGCGTTGCGGATGCCGGCTGCTGCCTTGGCCGGGAATGATATTACGGAAATCCGCGGCATATTGAATGGGACAACCAATTATATTCTGACCCAAATGGAACAGGATGGAGTCCCTTATGAAGCAGCCCTTAAAGAGGCACAAGAGCTCGGCTATGCAGAGGCGGACCCTGCTAGTGATGTAGAGGGATACGATGCAAGATATAAAATTGTTATCCTCTCTAACCATGTTATGAATGCTCCTTTATCAGTAGGGGAAGTGGAATGCAAGGGCATTACAGGCATCACTTTACAGGATATTGAGAAGGCAAAGGCGGAAGGAAAGTCCTGGAAGCTAATTGCGAAAGCCAAAAAGGAAAACGGCAAGGTTATTGCCTCGATAGCACCTGAAAAATTGGATGCTGAAGATCCTTTGGCTTCCATCAGAGGCTCTGTAAACGCCATTACGTATCAATGCGATCTTTTGGGCACAGTCACATTAAGCGGTGCAGGAGCAGGGAAAATAGAGACAGGATTCTCCCTTTTGATTGACTTAATTTCCATTAATCGTGAAAGGCAGCTTATTTCAATCTAAATCGGAAAGGCGGTAATAAGCATGACCACTCAACTAACCGGACAAAGAATGTTTATCGCAGGCGAATTGACGACAGGCGAAAGATTAATTGAAGTTCGTGATCCGCAGGATAACAGCATCATTGATACTGTACCAGCAGCTTCGAAGGAAGATATGCTTAATTGTATTGAAGAAGCGAAAGAGGGGGCTAAGATTGCTGCTTCCCTTCCTGTCCATCAGCGAATGGCTATTATTAATCGGGCTGCAGACTACATTGAAGTAAATAAAGAAAAATATGCCAAAACGATTGCAAAGGAAGGAAGCAAAACCATTCGGGAAGCTTCAAAGGAAGTGGAAAGAGCCATTCAGACTTTCCGGATCAGTGCAGAAGAAGCAAGAAGGATTCATGGAGAAACCATTCCGTTTGACCAAATGCCTGGGAGTGAAAACCGTCTGGGATACTACCGCCGCTTCCCGATTGGAATTATAGGCGCCATTACACCCTTTAACGATCCATTAAATCTTGTAGCGCATAAGGTGGGTCCCGCCATTGCTTCCGGGAATGCCATTATCGTAAAACCTGCAACAGTGACTCCTCTCAGCGCCCTTTTAATCGCCGAAGCATTTGAACAAGCCGGATTGCCGCCTAAAGTGTTATCGGTCATCACTGGTTATGGAAGCGAAATTGGGGATGTTCTTGTTACCCATCCTGCTGTAAGGATGATTACCTTTACTGGCGGTCTGGACGCCGGGGAACAAATTACACGGAAAGCGGGATTGAAAAAGATAAGTATGGAGCTGGGGTCCAATTCTCCTGTCATTGTGCTGGAAGATGCTGATTTGGAAGAGGCTGTTGAATCAACGGTTTCCGGGGCATTTTGGGCAGCAGGGCAAAATTGCCTCGGTGTCCAAAGAGTGTATATCCAGGATTCCGTTTATGAGGCATTTCAACAGGCATTCGTAGCCAGAACAAATCAATACTGCGTAGGGGATAAGCAATCAGAATTGACGGATATGGGGCCGCTTATTACGGAAAAAGAGGCTGTCCGGGTAGAAAAAATGGTTAATGAAGCGAAACAAAAAGGAGCAGCCATATTAACAGGCGGGAAAAGGAATGGGTCTTTTTATTCGCCTACTGTTCTCGAAAATGTCCCGGAAGATTGCACCATTGCGAAAGAAGAAATTTTTGGTCCGGTTGTACTTTTGTACCAAGTATCTTGTCTTGATGAAGCAATCAGTAAATCGAATGACATAAATTATGGCTTGCAGGCCGGAATATTTACCAAGGATATCGAAAAAGCACATAAAGCCATTGCCAAAATGGATGTAGGCGGAATAATGATCAATGACAGCAGTGATTACCGGATTGATGCGATGCCATTTGGCGGTGTGAAAAATTCAGGGTTAGGCAGGGAAGGAATCAAATTCTCCATTCAGGAGATGACAGAACCGAAAGTAGTCTGCTTTAAATTATCGAGCTATTAGAAGTTTTTTAATTTAATAATACCAGACAGCTGTCAAGCTGCCTGAATATCGTGTGAGGAAGAACGATCCGGCTGCTCCGGAGGGTCTTCCTTTCCTTTTAGATAGCTGAAGTCATAATTTATGTCATTCAACAACATTCCTAAACCTTTGAAATGCAGACAGGCTTTATATTAAAAGCCCTATCAAACTTGCATTGCAGTTTTCCAGCAGGCACACAGGGTCACTGCTTTGATTGAGCCAAATAAAAGAAAAGAAGGATTAATAAGGAGGATTTTATTTTGAAGAAAAACCGGGACCGCGCTTCATATAACAATCCAGTCTTTAAAATCTCAGCCATAATCGTTGGACTTTTTACCATTTGGGGAGCCTTTTCACCTGATAGTCTTGCAAAAAATGCCTCTATCGTTTTTAACTTTACAAGTAAATCATTTGGATGGCTTTATTTACTCAGTGTAGCTCTTTTTGTTTTCTTCTGTTTATACCTTGCTTTTAGTAAATATGGAAACATAAAACTCGGGCGGGATGGAGAAAAAGCCGAATATTCCTTATTTGCCTGGATCAGTATGCTGTTCAGCGCGGGTTTCGGTGTAGGAATTGTCTTTTGGGGTGTAGCAGAACCGCTGTCTCACTTTTCTTCTCCACCGCTTCCTGGAGTAGAGCCGCAATCAGCAGAAGCCGCACGGGTAGCCATGCGATATTCCTTTTTTAACTGGGGCATTCATCAATGGTCAGTCTTTGCCATTGTCGGACTGGCTCTTGCTTACTATCAATACCGTCATAAAAGGAGGGTTCTTGTAGGCGAAGTATTAAGCGCAAATCACCCAGAAAAAAGAAAAAGGCTGAAGTCAGCGGTCAATATACTTGCTGTCATTGCTACGGTAACGGGAATTGCCACCTCGATGGGAATGGGTGTCCTGCAAATTAATGGCGGCTTGAACTATGTCTTCTCAGTTCCAAACAACCCTTGGGTGCAAATCGGCATTGTAGGCATCATGCTCGCCCTTTATCTTGTTTCAGCTACTACCGGTATTGATAAAGGGATTAAGATTTTGAGTAATACAAACATGATTTTGGTCCTTGCTTTAATGGTGTTCTTCCTGTTCAGAGGTCCCACGGTATTCATATTTGAAAGCTTCGTCCTTGCCATCGGCGATTATATCCAGCATTTTATGGAAATGAGCTTCTACTTGACCCCATACACAGGAGAAACGTGGGTTCAGGATTGGACAGTTTTTTATTGGGCATGGGTGATAGCCTGGTCTCCTTTCGTCGGTTCCTTTGTTGCCCGGATTTCAAAGGGGAGAACGATCAGGGAATTTGTAATAGGTGTAATGGTTGTCCCTCCGGCTATTGGGTTTGTATGGATGGCCATTTTCGGAGGAACGGGATTATACATGGATTTATTCCAGGGTACCGCCATATCCGAAGCTGTTTCGCAAGATGTGACAACTGCCATTTTCGTTCTGTTAAAGGAGTTTCCATTATACACATTGTTATCAGTGCTTATGCTGGTCCTAATCGTCATATTCCTGGTAACTTCAGCTGATTCAGCTGTTTTCGTCCTGGGCATGATGACGTCAGATGGGGATTTGAATCCATCCAACATGGTAAAAGTTATCTGGGGTGTATTAATGGCTGGGATCACTGCCGTGTTAATTGCCAGCAGCGGATTAAAAGGGCTGCAAACTGCTTCCTTGGTCTCAGCTCTTCCTTTTACCATCATATTGGGCATTATTAGCATTTCGCTCTATAAATCATTGTCCAGGGAGAGAAAAGAAGCAAAAGGACAAGCCAAGCCGGTTCCCTTGCAGAAAGCCCAGTAAAAACTCTGGATAAATTCAATTTCTAATCGAAGAGTCAGCTAATAACAGAATAAAACCCCAAACAAGAAGGGTTCACATTATTTGGGACATAAACAAGCAGGAAATGGCATATAATGGATTGTAACTAAGGGAACTTAGAACCCCCTTAGTCCTGGTGATGTCAACCAGGAGCGCGACAATAGGTAAATCTTGGTGTGCGGGTGGATCTTTAGATTATCCACCCTTTTTTATGTATTAATTCTCAAATTTAGTAACAAGTATAATGCCCTGACCATGAATGGAATAACTTTTAAACTTTGTATATATAACTCTAATAATTCAAGAATATATGAAGTTCTAGATAGTCTCGCTATACGAGGAGACATTCTGGTTAGTCATGGAAACACACCTCAATATACTCCTGTACCTGCAAAGGAGCTAATTAAAACCGACGAAGGGAAGCAGAAGAAAATTTTGAACTGGCAGAAAAATCATTAGCAGAGTTAGAACGTTCTGCAAATGACCGTGAAAATATCTGGAACATCACTGGACGCAATGAAATACTCGATAAGAATGTATTTTATTTGCAAAAAAAAGAATTCTTTTAGAGGTTTGGAAAGAGGAATTCAAAGAATTGGAGTCTGATCTAAGACAGGCAGCAAGCAGAGGGGTCAACGTAACAATTATTGCTTATGGGGAAATCGCCTCTGATTTTGCTAATGTTTACCTCCATTATATGGGCCATGAAATTGCAGAAGAGTATGGTGGACGATGGATTGTTATTAGTGCAGATGATTCAGAAGTAGTAGCAGGTATTGTCTCGTTGGGGAAAGATAGCCGTGCAGCATGGACAAGGCATGTAGGTTTAGTAATGCCAATTACAGAAGTCATGATTCATGATTTGTACCTAATGGAAATTATGGAGAAACATAGAGACCACTTGGAGGAAAGCTTTGGAGAAAACCTCGTGAATTTACGCCGAAAATTCTCTATTTACCCAGATTTAAAAAACACTATATAAAATAAATTTGTATTATTGTCTGTTTATACAACATAAGAAAAGTAGCTTTCTTCATAGCAAATAGGCTGTTCTTATTTAACTAAAGGGTGCAAGAGCTGAAGATCAGCATGATTGGCATCTTTTTTCTTATTCGACTAACGGGTGCTTTTCCTGAATAAGGATAAGTGCCCGTTTGTCATATATGAGCAGACTTTACAGTAAATTACATTGTAATTGTGCTAATCGTTCAATAAACCGAAGGCTTAATTTCAATCAAAAGTTGCAGTGAACTTCATTCCATTTGTCGATCCCTGAATTAATTTTATTCACTACAATAGAGGAGGAAGCAAGAAGTCTAAATCAAGCATGTAAAATTACTTTGTATGCTAAGAAAAGGAAGTGTATCCTGTGAAACTAAACCATATCAATCTTACGGTCACCGACGTTAACGCTGCTCGAGAGTTCTTGGAGAAATATTTTTACTTGCAAACCGAGAGCATCAATAGCAATTCATTTGCTGTAATGACTGACGATAACGGATTGTTATTAGCTTTGATGAAAGATACTCGGGCCAACTACCCCAAGTCCTTTCATATAGGCTTCTTTCAAGAGAGTAATGAACGAGTAAACGAGATCAATCAACGATTGAAGGATGATGGATTTGATGTGAAGCCGCCTAAGATGGCTCATCGATGGACATTCTATGTTAAAGCCCCAGGAGGTTTTACTGTGGAGGTACTTAGTTAGTAAGATATGGGGTACCCAATGCTACAAAGAATAAGAATGCTTATATTCATGTTCGGCTGCTAATCAGGCAGCTTTTTCTTTTTAAACTACCAGTATTGACACTTCCTATCCATTTTCACTCTCTGTGGTGCAGCGCTGATTTTTGCACTTCTTGGATGGATAAAGGGGCAGGCTAGTGGAACAGTCTTTGCAGGAGAATAAGGGGTTTTAATTGAATAAGTAATCAAGCCTGAAGCTGCTGCCGAGCTCTATGAAACATAAACCAGTTAAGGTATAAAACCAAAAGAGGATTAACTCTTTTTCAAAATCACCATTGAGAAACTCAATAATAATAAGAATGCTTATTCCCTTTATACAAAAGAAAAATATAGAGGCCTACTGAAAATATAGAAGTGCATGAGAGATTATTAGAATTTCTTTTGATTTAAAGACTCTAGCTGTAATGTTCAAATAAAAGGCTAGATGATTGAACAGCTGCCCATTTCTTAAAATATGATAGAGAATAATAAAATAAGTTTCTGGAGGTCTTATGGATAGAAACAGATATTCAGCAATAGCCCATCAAAGCCACACTTTTTATAATCCGGTGAATTCATCAAAGATAGACAAAGTTATTGAATTACTTGATTTAAAAGATAATGACAAAGTAATTGATATCGGTGCTGGGAAAGGTGAGATTCTTTTTCGGATTATTGAACGATACAGAGCTAAATGTATTGCTATCGAGAAATATATTGGATTCACAGAACAACTTCAGGTAAATGCTGAAAAAAGAGGGGTTTTAAATAATATTGAAATCATTACAAAAGATGCTAAAGCAGCAATGAAGACAATTAATGAACCGTTTGAGGCAGCAATTTGTATTGGTTCAACTCATGCATTAGGTGGATTACATGAAACTTTGGATACGCTGAGAAAGTGTGTAAAAAAGGGTGGATATGTGCTCATCGGTGAAGGCTACTGGAAGCAGCAGCCAAGTAAAGAATATTTAGAGGCGCTTGGGGGAGCTGAAGAATCCGAATTACTAAGCCACTTCGAGAATGTGAAGGCTGGCGAAAAACTTGGCTTAATTCCACTATGGTCTTACACTGCTAACGAAGATGAATGGGATGAATATGAGTGGCTTTATTCTATGTCCATTGAGAATTATTGCTGCGAACATCCTGAAGATCCAGATCGCGATGCGATGTTACAAAAAATCCGGACTTGGAGAAGTACATATCTGAAATGGGGCAGAGATACCCTTGGATTTGGGATATATCTTTTTAGGAATATGTAAAATTCAATTTAAGGATGCAATTGTTGAAAATCATAGGTAGAAAATGATCAAACTTTGTTGTAATCCACATTTAAATCTGCTAAAAAGTGATTATTCTTTTTTCATAATGGATTCTTCTTATTTATCGTAAAAATGGTTGAGGTTGGTGAATTAAAGGGGTTATGTTGAACGGAAGCTGCTTATCAGGCAGCTTTTTCCTTTAAAACTAAACCAGCTAATAGTTTGTCAATATTTTTCAATAAAAACTTAAAATATCTCATGCTATACTAAAAATGCGCATGCCAAATAACCTTCCATTATTCTGTTGTTGGAAGGTTTTGTGATATTTAGTTTAATTTGGTTTTAAGCTATATCTTGGAAAGTTGTTTTGCTTTTTAAAAGGGCAAATATCCAGTGTAAGAGCTTATTTACACAAGCAATTACAGCTACCTTAAAAGGTTTTCCTTCTTCACGTTTTTTATCATAGAACTCTCGTAATTTCTTATTTCGAGGAATAATTTCATCGCTTGTTTTACTCTTGCGACAGTCACGAATCGCACAACGAACAGCCATATATAAGGCGTGACGAAGCCTACTGGATCCTCTTTTCGTGATTCGGTTTCTGGTGGCTGTAAACTTACCAGATTCGAATACACTAGGATCAACTCCAGCGAAAGCTACGAGCTTTTTAGGATCATTAAATCGATCTATCTCCCCAATTTCTGAAATGATCGTTGCAGCGATCTTTTCACCGATACCAGGGATAGATTTGATAATATTATATTCTTCAACTTCTTTAGCGAGGGCATCTATCTCTGACTCTAACTTGGATAGGTGCTCTTTGTATTGAAGAATAATGTTTATATACATACCAAGACTCAAAATATGACTCTGATACAAAGTCTTTTCAAACGGATTTCGGTCTGCGGCAGCTTTGAGTTGAATAGCTTTTTCATTAGCCCATCTGTATGAACGGCTTTTACATAATTGAGCGATTTTGTCAGCTATGGTTTCAACGCTTGCCTCTAATATATCTTCAGATGAGGGAAACTCTGAAAGAGTTAACAGTGATACTACCGAATATAAGTCACCAAAAACCCCTCTATATTCAGGAAAGACCTGGTCCAGAATGGCTTGAAATTGTAGCTTTGTTTGGATTAATACCCCCGTTATATTCTCGTGCTGTCTGGTAAGATTTCGAAGGTTTAAAAGTTGAACTCCACGCTTTTTATATGGCTCAAGATCCTCTTTATAAAACAGCTCGCAGAGATGGTAAGCATCGACCGCATCTGTCTTTACTTTCCGAAGACTTGAACTTTTCGCCTTATAAGAAATCAGTGGATTAATGATGATCAATAAATATCCACGGTCCTCCAAGTATTGAACAACAGAGGAATGATAATGTCCTGTTGCTTCTAGGACGATAGGTG